>JBGOTP010000161.1:0-10854 GCA_041476545.1 Vicinamibacteria bacterium
AAGCACAGGGGCGGAAGCCATTCCTGTTAGAATTCATCCAGCATTGATGTCTTCGATTCAAACGCTGACTGACGCGCTCTATCGCGAGGAAATCGCGCGGGCGCGCACGATGGATCCGGCCGACAAGCTGCTCGAGGGCCCGCGGCTATTCGAGCGGGCGCTACGCGTGATGACCGACGGCGTTCACCATGAGCAGCCGCATCTCGATGACGCTGCTGTGCGTGCGGTCGTGGAGGCGCGCCTCGAGCGCATCGACGCCCTCGACCGGCCGTGACCGCCGACGAAGCGCTCGTCGCCGCCATTGCCGCCGTGGATGCCGCCGGCATCCCCTACATGATCGTCGGCTCCCTTGCGGCGAATTTTCACGGCATTCCACGTTCGACGCGTGACGCCGACCTGGTCGTCGAACTGCGTGCGGACAGCCTCGACCGCCTGCGCGCCGCCCTGCCCCCTGACCTGACGCTCGAGCCGCAGAGTGCGTTCGAAGGCGTGACCGGCACGACCCGCTACATTCTCCGCCTTGCAGGCAGCCCGTTTGTGCTCGAGTTGTTCGTTCGCAGCGACGACGCACACGACTGCGAGCGATTCGAGCGCCGTGAGCGCGTCAACATGCTCGGTCGACGTGTCTGCATGGCATCAGCCGAAGATATGATCATCACCAAGCTCCGGTGGTTGCACGACGCCAAACGGTCGAAGGATCGCGACGACATTCGCAACATGCTGGCCGTTCGTGGCGAATCACTCGATCGGGTTTACCTGCAGCGATGGTCGTCAGAGCATGAGACAGCGGCACTCCTGGACGAGATTCGTCGATCCCTTCCATGAGTTGCGTTCAAACCATCTTACGCAGGAGTTCTTCGCGCAGGTGCTCGAGAAGGCGTTCTTCACCGCCGCCAATCCCGAGCGCGGACGTTTTCGATCCTTTCTTTCCACCTCGGTCCGGCACTTCTTGTCGAACGAACGCGATCGCGCCAGGGCCGTCAAGCGCGGCGGTGGGCAGACGCCGCTCTCGATCGAATGGGAAGCGGCCGAACAGCGCTTTCAGATCGAGCCGAGCCACGAACTGACGCCCGAGCGTCTATTTGACTACCGCTGGGCGCTCGTCCTGCTCGATCGGGTGCTGTCGCGGCTTCGCGAAGAACACGCGGCGCACGGCAAGGTTGATCTCTTCGACCAGCTCAAAGGGTTCCTGAACGGCGACAGCGAAGGCGTCGCGTACCGGGACGCCGCCGCCAGCCTCGGCATGACCGAGGGCGCGCTGAAGGTCGCCGTGCACCGTCTCCGGCGGCGATTTCGCGATACGCTGCTCGAGGAGATCGCGGAAACGGTTTCCTCGCAGGATGAGGTGGAGGCCGAACTTCAGCATTTGCGCCGATCGATCAGCCTGTAACCCCGGCGAGTGGATGCTGTAGACAACGAGGGACGCTTGTCTTGACTTCCCTGGACCCTATCGGCCGGTGCCCGCGCTGCGGGGCGCGGCTGGCGTTGCGCGCGGGACCGGCGCTCTGTCCGGCGTGTGTCTTCTCGACGCTCTTCTCGACTGCCCTTGTGGCGGTTGACGATGTGGACGCCGACGCGGAAGTTGGGGAATTCTCCAGCGACATCCCGTACCAGATCGTGACGCTCATTGGCCGCGACGCCGAGGCGACGACCTACCTCGCGCATCCCCTGGGCACGACGAGGCGCGTCGCGCTCAAGATCTTCGAGCCGCGGGGTGACGCCGATGCACGCGGCGACGCCCACGCGATCCTTGCGCGTTTCGCGCAGTGGAAGGGCGCGCTGGCCCACGAGCGATATCCCGGCATCGCCCGGCTGCTCGACGTCGCCGCAGTGGAGGACGGCCGCGTGTACTTTGCCAGCGAGTACGTTGCGGGATCGTCACTGTCCGCCCTGCTGCGCCTCAACTCGCTCGTGCCGGCAGATCGCGTCAGCATCGCCACCCAGATCGTGAACGCCATCGACGCTGTGCACGCAAAAGGACTGGCGCACATGGCCCTGGCTGCCTCTCGGGTCAGGATTACGACCGGCGAGCGCGTTCGCGCGACCATCCTCGGGTTGGGGACGCGGCTCGTCCTGGACGATGAGAGCCCGCGGCCGGACGTGGATCTGCTGGCGCTCGTGGATATCATTCGGCAGCTCGGCATCGATCTCCCCGACCGGCCGTACGCCAGCGCGTCAGCGATTCAGGATGCGCTGAGGGCGGGCACGACGTGAGACATCTGCCATGAGCCGGACGACCCCGTGGTGGGTCCTTGCCGTTGCCGCTTCCTTCTTCGTGTACTTCGCGCTCGTGATGTATTGCGAGATCTGGCGGGCAGAAGGTCCCGGGTTCCACGCCGACTTCGCGTCCGGCCGCATGGTGCTGACCGAGATCGTGCCCGGGTCGCCGGGCGATCGGGCGGGGCTGCAGCCGGGCGACGTGGTCACTGCCGCCGGCGGAAAGACGATCGCCGGCACGCTCGACTGGAAGGTTGTCGACAGCAACGTCGAATTCAATCGTCCGATTCGGCTGGACGTCGAACGGAACGGCCGGCGCACCGAGGCGACACTCACGCTCGGGCACGGGACGGGGTCCTACTTGGACTCGTGGCCGCGCATCCTTCTGCTCCTTGGACGGAGTGTTCAGTTCATCGCGCTTGCGCTCGCCCTGGTCGTCGTGTTGAGGCGGCCAGACGATCTGGTGGCGCGACTGGGCGCGTGGGTGCTGGCGTCCATCGGCGTCTTCGACATCGTGCTGCCGACGCGACTAGCCGCCGTGTGGCGCGGTCTTCCGCTGCCCGTCGGCCTGTTCTTGTGGGTGCCGCACGTGAGCGCCGACTACGCCGTCGGTGCGGTGCTCTTCACGTTCTTCGCGAGCTTTCCACGACAAGCCATCCGTTCGCCCCGCGCGTGGGGCGCGCTCTGGATCCCGATGGCGCTGGCGCTCCTGCTGTCCGCGCGGTACGCGCTCTACACCGTGTATGCGCCTGCGCGCGCGGACGCGTTCCTGTATCAGGCACCGGTGCTGACGGTCGTGACGGCGGCCTATGCGCTTGCCGGCCTGATCGCGCTGTTCATGAACTATCGCCGGCTGACGGACGTCAACGAACGCCGGCGCGTGAAGGTCCTCGTCGTCGGAGCCGTCGGCGGTCTTGCACCGGGCTTTCTCGTGATCGCCTATTCCTGGCTGCGATCGAGCGCCGACCTCTCGGAGTCCATCTTCAGGTCGCCGGCCGCATCGATTGGCACGCTCAGTCTCCTCTGCTTTCCGGTGTCGTTCGCGTACGCCATCCTGCGGCACCGGCTGTTCGAGATCGGCACGCTGATTCGTCAGGGTCTGCAATACGCGCTGGCGAGACGTGTGCTCGAATCGCTCGTGCCGGTGCTTGGCCTGGCACTGGCGGCCGACGTGCTGCTGCACCGCGAGCAGACACTCGCGAGCGTTGTAGGCACGCGCGGCTGGGCCTATCTCACCGTCGGCGTGCTGATCATGGTCGCGCGCGCCTGGCGTCAGACATGGTTGAGCCGTCTTGATCGCCGCTTCTTCCGGGAACAGTACAACGCCCAGAAGATTCTGCGGAGCGTGGCCGAAGACGTCCGCTCCGTCGGTGACTTCGAGCGCGTCGCGCCGCGGGTCGTGGCGCAGATCGACCGGGCTCTGCATCCTGAGTTCGCGGCGTTGCTCGTTCGCCAGTCGAACGAGGAAGGTTACCGGGTGGTCGTCGCGACGCCGGCCGGCCTGGCGCCTCCGCCGCTACGGGAAGACACCCGGCTCGTGGCACTTTTGCGGCTGCTCAACAAGCCGCTCGATGTGTCGGCCGACCGGCGCGAGTGGCTCGCGGAGCACCTGCCGCAAGACGAGATCGACTTCCTGAAACGGGGCCGCATCGAGCTGCTGGTACCGATTGTCACCAACCCGGATCAGACCGAGTCGGTACTCGCCCTCGGGCTGAAACGATCCGAAGAGCCCTACACGCACGAGGACATCGATTTGATCGCGGTGGTCGCCGCCGACCTCGCGCTGCTCCTGGAGCGTCGTTCTTTATCGGCACCGCCGGCGCCGCCGGCGACCGCAACATTCGAGGAGTGCCCGGATTGTGGGGCGTGCTACGACGCCGGCACGACTTCCTGCACGCGGGATGGGCAGAGGCTCGCGCCCACCCAGCTCCCGCGCGTCCTCGCCGCTCGCTATCACCTGGAGCGCCGGCTGGGACAGGGCGGCCTGGGCAAGGTGTACGAGGCGTTGGACACCGCGCTCGATCGGAAGGTCGCCGTGAAAGTGATTCGAGACGATCTGGTGGCCAACCGCGACATTGCCACGCGGTTCCAGCGTGAAGGCCGGCTCGCCGCCGCCTTCGTCCATCCCAACGTCGTGACGGTTCACGATTTCGGCGTGACCAACGGCCGTGCGTTTCTGGTGATGGAACTGCTCGCCGGCACGACGCTCCGAGAGGAGCTGAGTGGGCCGGAGCGACTGCCCACGGCGGACACGGTCCAGATTCTGCGGCACGTGTGCGCCGCCGTCGACGCCGGCCACCGGCGGCGGATCGTGCACCGGGATCTGAAACCTGAAAACGTCTTTCTCGTGGCGTCCGAATCCGGCCGGATCGCGAAGGTGCTCGATTTCGGCATTGCCAAGTACCTTCCGACTGGTGCGTTGACCGCCGCCTCCATGCAGACAGGAGCCGGTGTCTTGCTGGGCACGCTGCCGTACATGGCGCCAGAGCAGTTGAGAGGGGAAGAGGCGCAGCCGGCATCCGACCTGTGGGCGCTGGCGGTGATTGCCCACGAAATGCTGACCGGCGTGCATCCCTTTGCGCCGTCGGGCGCCTGCGCCGTTCCTCTTGGCCGACAGCAGGCGGTCGCGGTTCAGGCCCCCGGCATCACGGCCGCCACTCGGGCGTTTTTTGCCCGCGCCCTATCCCCCGATCCAGCCGACAGGCTCAAGTCCGCGGCCGACCTCCTGGCCGACCTCGAACGAGCGCTCGCCTGAAGAACTCGCCTACTTGAAGCTCCAGCGAAAGAGCACCGTCGCAGTGCGCGTCTTTATTTTGAAGGTGCTGGCGTCCGTGTCCTTGTTCAGGTTGCGCAACCCACCGTCGTAGCGCCCTTCGATGCCATACTTTCCGAACCTCACGCCTGCACCTACGACAAGGCTGACATCAGGGGATGTGGTGGTGCCTTTGATGTTCTCGTCCGGTTGAGTCCCCGAGGGGTCTGTGACCCTGGCTCGCGTGGCGAAGCTGAAGCCTGGGCCGGCAACTGCGTAGAAGCTGGCCTTCTTCATGGACACCAAGGTGAACTTCACCAGCACAGGGACTTCGACGAAGTCGACAGTGTAGTTAGCGGCGAAGTCGCTGTCGGACAGTTTGGAATGCTTTTGTGCGTAGACCACTTCGGGTTGGATGGCGACCCACTGGGCCACTGGAACTGAGACGAAGCCGCCGACAATCAAGCCAGCTTTGACCCGTGCTTTGGTGGTACCGACGTCGGCGCCGCGCAAGCCGAGCGTGTTGAGATTGGCGCCGGCTTCAACAGCATAGCTCGGTGGATCGGCCGCGAACACGGGGCTGGCCGAGAAGGCGAACACAACCAGTGACGCGAAAGTACGCAGCGAGCATCTCATAAGACCTCCCAATCGCCGCCGATTGCCGACCGGTACGGGCAGCGGCATCCCAGCGCCGGCAACGCCTGCAGACCGTCAGTGGGCGGGTTTCGCCAGATATCGACGAAGGGGACTGACCTGTCTTGCAGGGAGATACAGGAAAGGGAAGGCGCGGTTACCGTCGTCTCGTCGAGTCAATCAGCTGAGACAGCTGTAACCGCGCGTCCGCGCTTCTGTATGGCGTCGGTTGAGATCCTTCGCGGGAAAACGCTATTCGAAGTCCGAACTGCTGGCGTCACAGAGTTGTCTCTCCTCGGACCAAGCGACGAGTCGACGGCCGATGTGGGATTGATGATCGGAAGAGCAGAAAGAAGCCGCCACGGAATCGGGTCCGCCGCCATTGGCCTGGGGCTGGTCCACTCCGTCCGGAGCCTGCGGTTGGTCCATTCCGTCCGGAGCTGGGGAGTGGGAGTCCCCGTGGAAGTGGCAACCAGCATTCACGGGTCGAACTTCGGCGTCGGCGTGAGCCTCTTCGGAAACCTGAGCGCGAACAGCTTCGCGGGCGCCGCCCTAACGATCTCGGTCGGGAAGATGCGCTGACTTTCTTCGAGTGAGTAACCTTCCACAGGCAATCCGTTATCACATGAGCGAGGAGGCGATTATGAATCGCATGACTGCAACGGGACTGTTTGTGGCAGCGCTGATAACGATGCCGGCGGCCGCCCGCGCGCAAACAGCAGAGGGAACCCGGGATGCGCTATTCCCGGGGAAGGGCAAGACGTCGTTCACCGCGTCGAGCGGTATTCCATACGTCGGGATTGCAGAGTATGGTTACAGCGTCAGCGACAGGTTTACCGCAGGGCTTGTCGGCGGGTTCACTCCGACGACAAAGGGAATCGGCGTTCGGGTGCGCGGCGTCGTCGCGCAGCCATCGGATAATTTCCGGCTGTACCTGAAGGCGCCGATCTTGTACTACCCACCCTCGGACGATTCGCACTACGAATCCTGGCTTCTTGCCTGGCCAACGCTGAATGCAGAATGGAGGGTTGAAGGTCACGTACGCATCTGGACCGGAGCGGGCTTGATAGGTGCGGGGTGCGCTCATTCGCTGCTTGGCATCGAAGACGAAGCGATGGAGAAGGGTGGCCCGGGTTTCCACGGTGGTGTGTGGAACACGTTCCAGATTGGCGCGAGCAAATCCGTTTCAGACAAAACGACGGTTCACGCAGAAGTGTCGTCCGTGATGAAGGGACTGAAGACCTCGAACGATCGGCGCCTGGGCGGCAAGACCACAGACCTCTATTGGGATGGAGGATTTCCCATCATCATCGAGATCGGAATCTCTCGCGTGTTCTAGAGAAGGCGAACGGCTGTGAAAGAACCTGCGGACGTCCTGCGCATCACGGATCCCGTGTACGAGCCGAAAGACTCGTACAACGTCCTGGACAGGTTTCTGCTCTGGTTGATCGTCGATCCGCGCGATCTGCCGTTCATGCACTTCATCGTGGAAGCGACATTGATCATCGTGCCGCTCGTGTTCTATATCTATGTCGGTCCGGTCAGTTGGATCGTCGTGGGGCTCTACGTGCCGTTCAATGTCTTCTTCTACATGGACCGGTTCATCCTGCTCCTTCACAACACCAGCCATCGCCCGCTGTTTCGCAGGGAATACCGGATTCTCAATTACTACATTGTCTGTGTTCTGGGGCCGCTCTTCGGCGAGACACCGGAAACCGACTTCGCGCATCACATCGGCATGCATCACGTCGAGGAGAATCTCGACGCGGATCTCAGCTCGACGCTGCGGTACCAGCGCGACAGCGTTACCGGATGGCTCAGATACTTTCTGCGGTTCTTCTTCGGCGCTGTCTTCGCGCTCAGTCTGTATATGGCCAGGAAGCGCCGCCGGAAACTCCTGATGAGAATCGTTGCAGGCGAACTCGCCTTTTGGATCTGCGTCGGGATCGCGTGCCTGATGAATTGGCAGGCGACGCTTGTTGTCTTCGTATTCCCTGTGATCATCTGTCGAACTCTGATGATCGCAGGGAACTGGGCGCAGCACGCCTTCATCGATCCTTCACGCCCCGACGATCCCTTCGGATGCACGATTACCGTCATCAACTGCCGTTACAACCGGCGCAGTTTCAACGACGGCTACCACATCGGTCATCACCGCAAGACCGCCCTCCACTGGACGGAGATGCCAGGCGAGTTTCTGAATAACCATGAGCTGTACAGAAGTCGCGATGCGATCGTATTTTCGGGAATCGACTTCATCATGGTCTGGGCGCTTCTGATGTTTAAACGATACGATCTGCTCGCGAGGCACTTCGTCGAACTGAGAAGCCCCGCTCGCAGCCACGAGGAAATCGTGGCTCTCTTAAAAGGCCGGACGCAGATGATTCCAGTCGGTCCAGGCTCCGCGCAAATGGCCTAGTCGAGTGGGTCACTTGTAGGCCCTCATCTCGCGGCCCGGATTCTTCAGCTGCCCGGCTCAATTCTGCCAAGAAGCAATGCCGCGCATCGGCCGCCGAAGCTTTCCGCCAGGAGCAGGACGGATCGCGCATCGCACGTCTGACGTTCGCGGACGAGCGTACAGAGGGGAAACTCGGGATCGATGTCGGTCGTACCGACGGTGGCAGGGATGATTCCCCGCTCGAGCGCCAGAATGGCGGCCACCGCTTCGACGGCGCCACTCGCGCCGAGGCAATGGCCGACGATCGGTTTGAAACCGGTGACCGGGATGTCGGTCAGTCCGTCTCCGAAGACGGCGACCAGGCCGTGATACTCGGCCGCGTCGCCGTGGCGCGTCGCCGTGCCGTGCGCTTTGATCCAGTCTGGCCACGCGCCGGTTCCGTCGAGCGCCTGCCTGGCTGCCTCTTGTACACCAACACCCGATGGGTCGGGCGTCGCGAGTGAATGGCCTTCCGTGACCAGGCCGTAGCCGTTGATGACAGCTCGCGCGCGGGCCCCTCGTCGAACGGCGTGCGCTTCGGACTCCAGAATGAGCACGCCGGCACCCTCGCCAAGCACGGTGCCGTCGCGCGCGCGATCGAATGGACGGCAGGGTGAGACGCCGGAGCCGGCTCTGGAGACCACGCCCGCGGCGACGAAACGGTCGACGATGGACCTATCGAGCGGACATTCGGATCCACCTGCGACGGCGACGTCCACAGTACCTGCGGCAATTTTCTCGCAGGTCTCGCCGATGGCACAGGCCGACGAGACGCTGCCAGCCGAGATCTGCAGGACCGCACCACGAATGCCGTGCGCGTGCGCGAAGCTCGCGCCTCCGCCGCCGGGCATGAACCGCAGGATGTCGAGCGGGCGGGCGCGGGCCGTGTGCCCGGACTCGATGAGTGCCCGGTGCGCGCGAAGCGTCTCGGCAAGCGGCCCGAGAGACGATCCCTCCAGCAGCGCGACACGGTGCGGTTGAAGTGCTTCGGAATCGAGAGCGGCGTCGCGCCAGGCTTCCTCAGCAGCGGCGATGAACAGCGTAGCGCTCCGATCAAGGCGGCGTTCGAGGCGGCGTCCTGCCGCGCAGTCAGGACTCGCCTCGATCGAGGCGGCGGGAAGGCCGCCCAGATCGTCACGCGCCCGGAACAGGGGCCGGCCCGCCTCGATCGCGTCCCCGAGATGCTGCGCGGTGGGCCCTGCGGCCGTCACCGCGCCGCAGCCGGTGATCCAGATCGGCGCCCGCGTCATCTCGCGCCCGCCTCCGCCTGCAGGCTTCCGAGCGCCGTGTTCATCCGCTTGGCCGCGGCTCGAGCGAGGCCGCCAGGAACCATGATCGAACTGAGTAGCGCGGCGTCTGGCTCGCCCTCGTCCAACGTGTGGACCTTGTACCAGCCGGTCGACCGCAGGATGTAGGAACGCGCGTGGCCGGCGAGAGGCGCGGGCACGGGGAAACGCAGATCCACGGCGTCGCCGCGTTCCAGTTGCGCCTCGCGCTCGTCAGCCGCGACGAGCGTGGCGCGGACGTCCTGCCCCTTGAGATCGACGGCGCTCTGCAGAGACAACTGTTGAGTCGAAAATGGACGTTCGGCGCCCCAATCCATTCCCGCAAAGTCCACGAGCCAGAAGGACGCCGGAGCGTCCAGGCGCACGCGAATCGTGTCGCCGGAAATCCCCGACACATCGAGCGGCATGACCTGTCGCTTGACGAGCTCGGGTCCGACTTCCCAAAGAGTCCCCCGGTCCACCCAGGCATCGCCGTTCCACACCGACACAAGCAGGAACGCCTCGTGGGCGAGGAACGCCTGCAGTTCCCTGGCGCGCGCCGGCTGGGATTCAAGCGACGCGTACCAGTCCGCGGTGCTGCGTCCGTGGGCCTGGATGAACTGCTGGAGGAGAAACCCCGCCCAGGGCGTGTTCTGCGCGTCCACGACGAGCCGCGCCGCAGCGACACCGGGTGGCCGCCGGAATTCCAGCTCGATCCCGTCGCGAAGCGAGGCGTCGGTCGACGCGACGTCACGACGCGTCGGACGCGATTCCCAGTTGCGGCCGTCGGAGGCCTCGACGCTCGTCAGGACATCATGCCCAGCCAGATCGAGCGCCCGCGTCGGTGTAGTGAGTGGGCCGAGCGTGTGCAGGGCGCCGTCAGGCGATGGACTCACCGTCGTTCCCGGTTCGTGATCGACCGCCAGGACCTCAACCGCGTCGACGTAATCGGTTTCGTCGAGCTCGTTGGCGAGCTTCAGGCGAAGCACACCATCGCGCGGCTGAGCGAACATGAGGTTGTCGACGTCGGTGCGACGGAGCGGCCGCATGATGGCGCCGCCGAATGTTCCGGAATCAAGCTGCCAGCCGTGGTCGGTGAAGCTGTAGACGAGTGGGCAGGATATCGAACCGGACCCGGACGCGGGCCTGGTGACATACACGGTCTGGACAACGGTCCGCGCGAACGCGGTGGCTCCGAGGGCGACTCCGATGAGAAGCGCCGTTACGCCGACTCCGACGACAAGACCGGCAGTATTTTTTCCGGAGATGACTCGGGTCTCGATCGACTGCACATCCGAGAGCGGGTACGACGCTTTTGGACCCCGTCGCCTGGAGTCGGTCCAGCCAACAAGCTGGTCGCTCTCAATGGAAGGTCGGTACACCACGACCTGCTGGTCCTTCGGGAGGTGAACCAGGACCTTGAGCGGCTGGAGGGCATGAACGAGCTCCCCCGGCGGCGCGGTGTTTTGCACGGTCCAGGTCGTGCAGGCGGAAAACATCAGAAGCCACGCGGCAAGGGCCGCAACGCGGGGGAACGGGCGTCGCAGAGA
>JBGOTP010000162.1:0-10825 GCA_041476545.1 Vicinamibacteria bacterium
AACACGACGATCCCCACGCGCAAGAGCGAAATTTTTTCGACGGCGTCGGACAGCCAGCCGAGTGTCGAAGTCCACGTGCTGCAGGGTGAGCGGTCGCTCGCGCGCGACAACCGGACGCTCGGCAAGTTTCACCTGGTCGGACTCATGCCCGCGCCGCGCGGCGTGCCGCAGATCGAGGTCACCTTCGACATCGACGCCAACGGCATCGTGAATGTCTCGGCGAAAGATCTGGGCACGAGCAAGGAGCAGAAGATCACGATTACCTCGTCGAGCGGGCTCAACAAGGACGAAGTCAGTCGGATGATGAAGGAAGCCGAAGCGCACGCCGAGGAAGACAAGAAGCGCCGCGAGGAGATCGAAGCGCGGAACCATGCCGATCAGGCGGTGTACGGCGCCGAGCGTTTCATCAAGGACAGTGGCGACAAGCTGGCGGCGGCCGACCGTCAAGCCATCGAGGCCGCCGTTGAGTCGCTGAAGAAGGCGCTCGAGTCGAACGACGCCGCCGCGATTGGCAAATCGATGGAGGAGCTGACGCAGGCGCAGCACAAGGCGGCGGCGAATCTCTATCAGCAGGCGACGGCCTCCGGAGCGGGCGGAGCCAAAGCCGACGCGGGGAGTCCGGGCCCCGGTGACGGCCCGGCGGGACGATCCGCCGGTGGCCCCGAAACCGGCGGTGGCGACGTGATCGATGCCGAGGTCGTCGACGAGGGGAAGCAGTGACACTGAGCTTGAACTGACCTGCACTCATGGATTTCTACGTCCTGCTTGGCATCGACCCGGACGCGACGCTCGGCGACATCAAGCGCGCCTACAGGCGGCTTGCGCGTAAGTTCCATCCCGACATCAACCCGGGGGATAGGATGGCGGCGTCGGAATTTCGCCGGATCGCGGAGGCGTACGAGACGCTGAGCGATCCAGACCGGCGTCGACAATACGATACCGGCGATGTGATGAAGGTGGCCGACGTGGCCGGGACGGTCGACTTCCAGGGTTTTGACTTCTCGGTCAGTGTCAGCGGCGCGTCGGCACCGACGTTTGGCGATTTGTTCTCCGAAATTCTACAGTCCCGCGATCGGCATCGAGATGGAGAGGCGGCCGAACGCGGGGCAGACCTTCATCACTCCCTCGCATTCAGCTTCGAGGATGCCATGCGGGGCGGCCAGCGGGATGTCACGATCACGCGGCAGGAGCATTGCCGCCCCTGTGCAGGGAAGGGTCGCCTCGCGACGGCTGAGCGCCGCTGTGTGCGCTGTCAGGGCGCGGGCCAGATCCAGTCGGCGCGCGGGCACATGGTGTTCGCGCAGTCGTGCCCGCAGTGCCGCGGCGCCGGGTGGCAGGCCGACGTCGAATGTCCGGCCTGCGCTGGACAGCAGACGCGGTTGCGGACCGAAACGCTGACAATCACCGTGCCAGCGGGTCTCGCCGACGGCGCGCGGATTCGCATCCCGAGTGGGGGGCACGCCGGGAAATACGGTGGGGTGCACGGCGACCTGTTCGTCACCGTGCAGGTGGCGGCCCACCCGCTCTTTCGCCGCGAAGGCGACGATCTGCACCTCGTCGTGCCGATCGCAATTCATGAGGCGGCGCTCGGAGCGCGCATTGACGTGCCGACGCTCGATGGCGTGGCCCGCGTGCGGGTGCCGCCGGGGACGCAGTCCAGCCAGCGATTCCGGCTGCGCGAGCGGGGAGTCCCGTCGGCACGCGAGGGCCGTGCCGGCGATCTCGTGGTCGAGGTCCGACTGGTGTTGCCGAAGGTCCTCGATGAACGGTCGAAGGAGCTGTTGAGGGAGTTCGGCACGATCCACGCGACGGAGGATGTACGCCGGGAGCTGAATGACCACGACGGACACGGCGGGAAGGCCTGAGCGTTGACCATGAAGAAATCAGGCAAAGCCTATTACATGATCAGCGCCGTGGCGCAGAAGTACGACATCCACCCGCAGACGCTGCGTTTATATGAACGCGAAGGCTTGCTGAAGCCGTCGCGAACCGAAGGCAACACCAGACTCTATTCGGAAGAGGATCTCGAGCAGCTGGAAACAATTCTGTCACTTACCCGAGACCTCGGCGTGAATCTGGCCGGCGTCGAAATCATTCTCAACATGCGCCGGAAAATCGAGCGGATGCAGGGCGAGGTCAACGAGTTCATGGAGTATGTGAAGCACGAGTTGGCGCGCGGCATTGGCGATTGGGAACAGCGTCTCTCGACCGCGCTCGTGAAATCATCACCAACCGACCTCGTCCGGACCTCACCGCCGCCGCTCGACACGACCAACGCAAAAGTCAAACGCGAAAAGCCGGCGTAGCCGATCGAAATTCCGGAGTATGCTTCACGTGGTCCACTGATGTCCTGCCCGCTCTGTGATGATACCGGCTGGAAGCCGGAAACGCCGGAACGCGTTGATGCCGGCGCCACCACCGGCGGCCTCCGTAAAGTCGTACGCTGCGACTGCTGGCGGGACAACATCAGCCGGCAGCGCCTGGCTGGCGCTCAGATCCCGAAACGCTACCAGCACTGCACGATCGCCAACTTTGCGGCCTATACCGAAACGCTCGAACGCGCCGCCGTCCAGTCCAAACGCGTGGCCGAGGCGTTTCCGGTGGTCGCGCAGGGCCTCTTTTTCGAAGGGCAGCCTGGCGTCGGCAAGACGCACCTGGCGGTCGCCGTGCTGAAGCAGATCGTGCAGCAGACGGGCGCGCGCGGTCTCTTCTACGACACGCGGGACCTGCTGCGCGTGATTCGGAGCACCTACGATCCGTCGATTCGGACCACGGAACTCGAAGTGCTCCGTCCCGTGATGACCGTCGATCTCCTCGTGCTGGACGACCTGGGCGCCGAGAAGACCTCGGAATGGGTGGAAGAGACGATGAATCTCATCGTCAATACCCGATACAACGAGCGGCGCCTGACGATCTTTACCTCCAACTATCCCGATATCCCCGACGACACCGATCCGAACTCGCTGCTGTTTCGGATCGGGTCGCGCATGCGATCGCGTCTGCACGAGATGTGCGAGTTCCTGCCGATGGACGGCGCCGATTACCGCGAGCTGCCGACCAACGGGGGCGTCGACGATCTGATTACGATGTGGAAAATGCGCAAGAAATCCCTGCCGGCATCGTCCCGCGCCGGACGTCAGGCGCGGGCGCAGCTCCGGGAGCCGGCCGTGCGCGATGGCCGAGCCGACCTCAAGTGGCCGGGTGGACGAGCGGGATCGTAGCTGAACGCTGACAGCGGTCAGCTAGCAGCTTTGAGCTATCAGCAATGCTCGGCCTGTACCTCCACGTCCCCTTTTGCTCCGCCATCTGCAACTACTGCAACTTCAACCGGGGCCTCTTCGACGCGGCGCTGAAGGCGCGCTACGTCGACGCGCTGGTGACGGAAATACGGGGACCACGCGCCGACCCTTCGACAAGCTCAGGGTCGCCCCGAGCAAAGTCGAGGGGCGACACCATCTACTTTGGCGGCGGCACGCCGTCGCTGCTCGATCCTGACGACGTTCGGCGCCTCATTCGCGCCTGCGACGAAGCGTTCGAGCTGCCGGCCGAGCGCGAGGTGACCCTCGAAGCCAATCCCGAGTCCGTCACGCCCGAACGCCTGGCCGCATTTCGAGCGGCTGGAGTCAATCGCGTCAGCTTCGGCGTCCAGTCCCTTCGCGACGAGGAATTGCGACGGCTGTCGCGTCTGCACGGCGCCGCGCGCGCCCGGGACGCGTTTGGCGAGGCCCGGCGGGCCGGTTTCGACAACATCAGCGTCGATCTCATGATGTGGCTGCCGGGACAGCGTGTCGACGACTGGCTCGAATCGGTCGATGGCGTCATCGAACTCGCGCCCGAGCACGTGTCGCTCTATATGCTCGAGGTCTATCCAAACGCGCCGCTCAAGGAAGAGATGGCCCGCTCCCAATGGTCGCAGGCGCCGGATGACGATGTGGCGTCGATGTACGTGACGGCCATGGAACGGCTGGAGGCGTCCGGCCTTGCGCAGTACGAGATTTCGAACGTGGCCCGCCCAGGCCGGCGTTCACGCCACAACGTCAAGTACTGGAGCGACGGCGACTGGATAGGGTTCGGCTGCGGCGCGCATTCGACGTCGGGAGGCTTCCGGTGGAAGAATGTCGCCGGGACCGAGGACTACATCGAGCGCGTCGTGCAGGGACAGTCGCCGGCCATCGATCGTCGGCAACTGTCGCCGGAGGAGCGGCTGGGCGACGCACTGTTCACTGGCCTGCGTCTCGTGGATGGGGTCGATCTGGCCCGGATCGAGGGACGGTACGGCGTCGACGTGTGGCACCGGTTCGGGCGGGATCTTCAGCCGTTTGTTGAGGAGGGCCTGCTGCGGCGACAGGACGGCCGGCTGTCACTGACGCGCCGCGGAATGCTTCTTGCTCACGAAGTGATGGCCGTCTTCGTCTAGTCGCGGTATAGTCGCGCAAACTTGAAAGTACGCTAAAGTAACACGCTTTTGAAAAGACCTTTGGTGAAGGAGGCCGCGATGTTCCGAAATCTCGTGCCGGCTCTTGTGGGTCGGCGACTCGTGATTGTTGGTGGCGTGATGGCATGCCTGCTCGTGGCGAACGTGGCCAACGCGCAACAGGCTACCCCCCCGCCGCCGAAGACTCTCAAGTTCGGACCCGATGCTGGCATGGTGCTGCATTTCATCAAGGCAGATAAGACAGCTGACTTTGAAATGGTCATGGCGAAGCTCAAGGAAGTCCTGCAGAAGAGCCCGAAGCCTGAGCGCAATCAGCAGGCCAAGACCTGGAAGCTGTTCAAGTCCGTGGATGCTTCGGCCCCAGGCACTGTGTTGTACGTCTTCTTTATCGACCCTTCGGTGAAGGACGCGGACTACACGGTCTCGAACATCCTGGTCGAGGGTCTGCCGGTCGTCGAAGTGAATGCGCTCTTCGAGAAGTACAGTGCGTCGTACGCACCACAGGCGCAGAATCTCCTGAATCTGGCGCTCGTGTCCGACTTCGGCAAGTAGGTCAGAACTTCACATTCAATCCTGCGTAGACGCGGTGCGCTGGCGAGTTCAGCGCACCGCCTCCCAGCCTGAACACCCGATAGTCCACGCGCAGTCGCAGCGTACCGATCAGCGTGAACTTGATGCCACCGCCCGTACTGAGGGCGAACCCGGTGTCCTGGTGATTCTGGGCGGTGAGCGTCTCGCGATAGAGGCCGGCACCGGCCGTGACATACGGTTGGAAGCCGGCGGGCTCGACGGGCGTCTGCAGCACGAGACTGGCCGTGCCGGTTCTCAAGGACGGCGCCGCGGCCTTCGCATCATCTGACGTGCTGGAAAACTCGAATTCGGCACCCACAGCCCGCCTGTTCGCGCCCACCGAAAAACCGCTCGCCGTCCGATTCGCCGGGGTCGTGTTGACACCGGTGAAAATCGTCATATCCGCGAACGCCGATGCGGGCGCCCCCGCGAGGCACACCAAGGCCAGCATCGTGACCCGTGTTCTGGCTGTTCTGGATGTTCCGCTCATGGGGCCTCCAAAGCGATAGTAATATGAACGCCTGCGCCGAGACCAGAGGCAGAAGCTAGCGAGAGCCGAGAACTGAGAGCTGAGAGCCGAGAGGTCAGGGGTTAAGACTGGATGGATTTCCGTGCGACCGAGGAGCAGGTGGCGCTGCGCCGCAGCGTGCGCGAGTTTGCGGAGGCGGAGATTGGTCCGCATGTCCGCGCGTGGGACGAGGCCCAGCACTTTCCGACTGAGCTCGTGCCGAAGCTGGCCGCGCTTGGCCTGCTCGGCATCCAGTTTCCGGATCGGTACGGCGGGGCCGGGCTGTCGGCGGTCGACTACTGCATCTGCATCGAGGAACTGGCTCGCGTGGACCCCGCCGTGGCCCTCTCGGTCGCGGCGCACAACGGTCTCTGCGCGTCTCACATCTTCCTGAGCGGCACCGAGGAGCAGAAACAACGGTATCTGGCGCCTCTGGCAAGAGGCGAGAAGATCGGCGCCTGGGGTCTGACCGAGTCGACCTCCGGGAGCGACGCCGCCGGCATGCGCACCACGGCGGTGCGATCTGGCCTCTCCTGGGTGCTGCGTGGATCGAAGACATTCACGACGCACGGCCGCGTGGGCGACATCATGGTGGTGATGGCGGTTACCGACCCCGCCGCGGGCAAACACGGCATCTCCGCCTTCATCGCCGGCAAAGGGACGCCAGGGATGACTCCTGGCAAGAAGGAAGACAAACTCGGGATGCGCGCGAGCGACACGAGTGAAGTCGTCTTCGACGACTGTCGTCTTCCGGCCGATCAGCTGCTCGGCCAGCAGGGCCACGGCTTCATCGACACGATGCAGGTGCTCGATGCGGGACGCATCGGCATTGCCGCGCTGTCGGTGGGCCTGGCGCAGGGCGCCTACGAGGCGGCGCTCCGCTATGCGCAGGGGCGTAAGGCGTTCGGAAAGACCATCAGCCAGTTTCAGGCGGTTCAGTGGAAGCTCGCCGACAACGCCACCCGGATCGAAGCGGCGCGCTTATTGACGTACCGCGCCGCGTCGCTCAAAGACCGCGGGGTCCGCACGACGCTCGAGTCGTCTATGGCAAAACTCTATGCCAGCGAGAGTGCCGTGAAGGCGGCCGACGACTGCGTACAGATTCACGGCGGGTATGGCTTCGTCAAGGATTTCCCGGCTGAGAAGTTCTTCCGCGACGTCAAACTCACCACCATCGGCGAAGGAACGAGCGAGATCCAGCGGCTGGTCATCGCGCGTCAACTGCTGGCGGGATGACCATGCCGCGGCCGGCCGTTCCGTCCCTGGTGGATCGTGTGCTCGCCGGCGACCCGCGCGCCATGGCGCGGGCGATTTCACTCCTCGAGGATGAGGATCCAGCCGGCGCCGACCTTATCGGCGGGATCTTCGCCCGGACGGGCCGTGCGTATGTGATTGGGGTGACCGGCCCGCCGGGAGCCGGCAAGAGCACGTTGGTCGATCGGCTCACGTCGGAATTCCGTCGGCGTCCCGCCACCGTCGGCGTTCTCGCCGTGGATCCGACGAGTCCGTTTACCGGCGGCGCCCTGCTCGGCGATCGCCTTCGCATGTCGGGGCACGCGAGCGACGAGGGTGTCTTCATCCGCAGTATGGCGACGCGCGGCCACCTGGGCGGTCTCGCGCGCGCGACCGCGGATGCCGCGCTCGTGCTCGACGCAGCCGGTAGAGATATCGTCCTCATCGAGACCGTCGGCGTCGGCCAGGATGAGGTCGAGATCATTCGGACCGCCGACGTGTCGATCGTCACGCTCGTGCCGGGCACCGGCGACGAAGTCCAGGCGCTCAAGGCGGGCATCATGGAGATCGCTGATATCTTTGTCGTCAACAAAGCGGATCGGGAAGGCGCCGACGGCCTCGTGTCTGCCATCGAGGGGCAGTTGTCGCTCAAGACCTACGGCGACGACGAGTGGCGGCCACCCATTGTGAAGACGATTGCCACGAGCGGACACGGAGTGGCGGACCTGATGGAGGTCATCGACCAGCATCGGGCGCACACCGACAGGACGCGCGGCGATCGTCGTCTCGCCCGCAGCGCGCACCGGCTCCGCGAACTGGTGTCGCTGCGTTTTCTCGATCATCTCGAGCGCGCGGTTCTGGCGCCGGGGGAGCTGACCGCGATCGTCGACCGCATCGCAGCGCGGGAAACGGATCCGTACACGGCCGCTCGGGATCTTCTCGCGCGGGCTCTTGCTGACTCGCCGCGCGTGTGATTCATGCCTCATCTTCTTCGTGTCTTTGTGAAATGATGCTCGTGCCATGAAAGCCGTCCTCGATCACGTCGGCATTGCTGTCCGCGACCTTCAATCCGCGCTGGCGTTCTATCGCGACGCGCTCGGCCTGGAGGTCGAAGCGTCCGAAGAAGTCGTGTCGCAGCGGGTGCGCGCGCATTTTCTGCCCGTGGGGGAATCATCGCTCGAGCTTCTGGAGGCGACGGCGCCGGATTCGCCTATCGCGCAGTACCTGGAGAAGCGCGGGCCGGGACTCCATCACATCACCCTGCGTGTCGACGATGTGGCCGCGGCCTTGAGCCAATTGAAGGCGCGCGGCGCGAAGTTGATCGATGAGCACCCGCGGCGGGGCGCGGAGGGCGCGTGGATCGCGTTCGTTCATCCGTCGAGCGCGCACGGCGTGCTCGTGGAACTCAAACAGGCGGGGGCAGGCGGGGCAGGCCGGGCGGGTGAGGCCGATAGGGCAGGTAGGGCAGGTGAGGCGGGTGTGGCAGGTGTAGTGCAGCGCTTTAGCCCTGCTCATGCCGGCCCCGTCGTGCACAGCCGCTACACACTCGGCGATCTCGAACTGATCTCCCTCCACGACGGCTTTTTCCATCTCGACGGCGGCGCGATGTTCGGCATCGTGCCGAAGCCGCTGTGGGAACACAAGGCCGCGTGCGACGCGCGCAATCGGATCGCGCTCGCCATGCGCCCGCTGGTTGTGCGTGGCGTACGGACGATGATGATCGATGCGGGCATTGGCGACCAGGGCGATGCGAAGTTTCGAGACATCTACGGCGTGGATCGCGCGAGAAACCTGGATCACACGCTGGCCGACGCAGGCCTCACCCCCGACGCCATCGACATCGTCTTGGCCACGCATCTGCATTTCGACCATGCGGGCGGCTTCACACGACTCGATGCCGACGGCCGGCTGCGCCCGAGATTTCCGCGCGCGCGGTACGTGGTTCGCCGTGGCGAGTGGGAGGATGCGCTTCACACCCACGAGCGCAATCGCGCCAGCTATCTGTCGGATGCCCTTCTGCCGCTCGCCGACGCCGGCGTGCTGGAGATGGTCGACGACGATCAGACCATCATGCCGGGCGTGCGCGTACGGCGCACCGGCGGGCACACGATGCACCACCAGTCTGTGTGGATCGAGTCGCAGGGGCAACACGCGGTCTACGTCGGGGACATCATGCCCACGACGGCGCATCTGGGCGCGCCGTGGATCATGGGGATCGATTTGTATCCCGTCGACACGCTGACGGCGAAGAAGGCCTTCGTGAAGGAAGCGGAAGAGCGGCAGGCGCTTGTGTTCCTGCCGCACGATCCGATGCTGGCGGCCGGTCGCATCGGGGAGCACAACGGGAGGCGCCAGATTGTTGCACAAGCGGGTGGCTAACTCATGACGGTCGGCATCGGCATCATTGGAGGCAGCGGCCTGTACGACATGGCCGAACTGACCGACCGCGAGGAGAAGGCCGTCACGACACCTTTCGGTGATCCGTCAGGCCCCTACGTGATCGGCACGCTGAGAGGGCGGAGGGTAGCGTTTCTGTCGCGGCATGGAGCGGGCCACCGCATCCTTCCGTCGGAACTCAATTTCCGCGCCAACATCTATGGTTTCAAGCTCCTGGGCGTGGAGCGGATTCTCTCGGCCAGCGCCGTTGGCAGCTTGAAGGAAGAGTACCGGCCGCTCGACATTCTGGTGCCCGACCAGTTCTTCGATCGGACCAAGGGCCGCATCAGCACGTTTTTTGGGCGAGGGCTCGTTGCGCACATTGCGTTCTCGCACCCGCTCTGCGGCGATCTGTCGGCGATCGCCGCGGACTCCGCCGAATCGGTCGGCGCGAAGGTGCACCGGGGCGGGACCTACGTCAACATGGAAGGACCGCAATTCTCGACGCTGGCGGAATCGAAGCTGTATCGGGCGTGGGGCATGGACGTCATCGGCATGACGAACTTGCAGGAAGCCAAGCTCGCCCGCGAGGCTGAGATCTGTTACGCCACGCTGGCGCTCGTCACCGACTACGACTGCTGGCATCCGGATCACGATGCGGTGACCGTGGATCTGATCATCGCGAACCTGATCCAGAACGCCTCGACCGCTCAGAAGACGATCGCCGAAGCGGTGTCCCGGCTCGGCGGTCCGCGGACGTGCGCCTGTAAAGACGCGCTCGCCACGGCGATCATCACGCGGCCGGAACATGTGCCGCCTCAAACGAAGAAGGAATTGGAACTGCTGGTGGGGAAGTATCTCTAGGATAGGTTCACGGGGTTCGCAAAGTTCGCGGGGTCTGGCCTGAGTCGTTCATTCCCGAGTCGAGAACGGAACTGGAGCGGTGGCGTGTTGCAGATAGGCCTGGAGCCTGACGTTGGCTTTGAGGGCGCGCAGCGTCAGTCGAACGAGTTGTTCGTGCTTCTCAACAGTCAGATACTTGCGATCGAGACCGTCGTGAAGATGGCTTTTCGTTTCGTGCAGGGACCCCGAAGCGATTCGCAGGAAACGGCAAAACTCTTTGAACACTTCTTGCTGGAGTTGGCGCACGAGCTGCCAGGCGATAAGATCTTCAAATTGCTTTGCGACCATACGACGTGGGCAAGCATGAACCAGACCATCGTCGCCCGAACCTCGTGAACCTCGTGAACCCTGTGAACCCTGTGAACCCGTGAACCCCGTGAACCTAGTGAACCTATGAAAATCGTCGTCACCGGATCGATCGCCTACGACTATCTGATGTCGTTCCCGGGTGCTTTTACCGAGCACATCCTCCCGGAGCACATCGAACGCGTCAGTCTCAGCTTTCTCGTGGAATCCATGGACAAACGCCGCGGCGGCTGCGCGCCGAACATCGCCTACACGCTGGCGCTGCTCGGCGAGCGACCGCTGCTCATGGCGTCGGCTGGACAGGACTTCGGCGAGTACCGCGTCTGGCTCGAGTCGGCGGGCATCGACACGTCGCACGTGCTCCAGGTGTCCGATAAGTTCACCGCCTCGTTTTTTTGCAGCACGGACCGGAACAACAACCAGATCGCGTCCTTCTACACGGGCGCGATGGCGAATGCCGGCGAGTTGTCGTTTCGCAACGTGAAGGACTGTGG
>JBGOTP010000163.1:0-10788 GCA_041476545.1 Vicinamibacteria bacterium
ATCACGATCAGCGACGTGCAGCCGAACGCCGCCGTCTCGCTCCCCGTGCCGGCAAACGTGACGTCCGCGCCGGCGCCTCCCGCCGCGCCGATGGCCACGGTCGAGAAGGTCGGCGACGGACTCTGGTCGCTGAACAGCGCCGGCACGCGCAGCCTCGCCGTCGAGTTCGCCGATCACATCGTGATGCTCGAAGGGCCGACGAGCGACGAGCGATCGAAGGTCGTGAACGAGCTGGTCCGCAAGACGGTCCCGAACAAGCCAATCACGTACGTCGTGAACACGCACGCGCATTACGATCACGCCGGTGGCCTGCGAGAGTACGTCGCCGAAGGCATCACGGTGATCACGCACGAGAGCAACAAGGCGTTCTACGAGCAGGCGTGGGCGAGGCCCCGGACCGTCGAGCCCGACCCGGCGCCGACGTCCAACAAGCCGACGATCGAAACCGTGGCCGACAAGAGGGTGCTGAGCGACCGGACGCGAACCGTCGAGTTGTATTACCTGCCGAACCACGGGCATCATACGGGGCAGCTGATCGCGTACCTCCCGAAGGAGCGGATCCTGATGTACGGCGACGCGTACAACCCGCCGGCCGGTGACGAGATTCGCACTCCCGAGCGCGGGCCCGAGTTCGCCGCGCAGCTGGTTCAGAGGGTCCAGGAGTTGAAGCTGAATCCGGAGCGGATCGCGCCGGTGCACGGCCGCGTGGTGCCGTACCGGAATCTGCTGATCGCGTTCAATCTTGACGCGTCGCGGAGGGGCACGCGGTAACTGTGGTCCGCACGGTTTTGCCAGGACCGCTGCCGGGTCCGCAGCGAGGGTGTCGGCAAGAGCGCCAATGGAGAACCGAAATGAGAAAGATGCTTGTTACGGTGTTCACGGTCGCCGTCGGTCTTCTAATCGTTTCGCGTCCGTTGCTGGCCCACCACGCCAACGCCGTCTTCGACGTCGGCAAGAGAGTCACGGTCAAAGGAACGGTCACGGAGTGGTTCTGGGCCAACCCGCATTGCCTCCTGCGGTTCGACGTGAAAGATGACAACGGCCAGGTGGTTCACTGGATTGCGGAAACCCAGGCGCCGCCAAACATGATCCCCTTCGGCTGGACCAAGCAGTCCTTCACGGCGGGGGATGAAGTGACGATCACGCTCGAACCCGTCAAGAATGGCCAGCCACTCGGGCGTATCCTGCAAGCCGTGCTTCCGGATGGCAAGACCCTCGTCGCAGGCGCGGCGCCCGTAGCCGCTGGAGCGACAGCCGGGCCACAAACCGGACGATAGTCCGGACTCACTGAGAGGGGCGCGCCATGGCAAAGCGTGTTGTCGTTCCAGCGATTGCAGCGATTGCACTCGTGACGTTGCTCTCACCTGTGACGCGTGGTCAACAGGGGTTCCGGCGCCAGCTTGGAGCCGTGTACGACGTGGATTTCGAAGGCAAGAAGTCAGGCCCCGCTCCACGCCGCAGCTTGTCTGGCACCTGGGAATTCGCCAAAGGCGGAGCCGAGGGGATTCAGGCGGATGGGGTGAAGGTCATGCCGTCGGATGGCAAGCCGGAACACGAGCTGCCGTTCACTGCCGAAGGACGGAAGGCCTTCATGGCCAACAAGCCGACCTATGGAATCACGCAGGTGCCCTCGGCACTCACCAACGATCCGATGCCCGGCTGCGATCCGCAGGGGTTTCCACGCATCGTCCTTCACAATGCCCACACGGAGCAGATCATCCAGACCCCCAACCAGGTCGTGATCCTGTATCAGTTCAACAAGAAATGGCGCGTCATCTGGACGGACGGCCGAGCGCTGCCCAGGGATCCGGAACAACCGGCGTGGGCCATCAAAGATGCCCCGCCACCTGAATCACGCTGGTGGGGATACTCGGTCGGCCGGTGGGTGGATGACTATACATTCGTCGGGGAATCGAATGGATTCGACGATCGAGCCTGGCTCGACAATGCGGGCCGTCCTCATAGCGACGCGATGCGCGTGGTGGAGACTTACCACCGTGTGGATGCCGACCACCTGGAAAAAACGATCACGATCGACGACCCGAAGTATTACACCCGGCCGTGGGTCGCTCTCGACAAGCTTCCTTACAGGCTGCAATCAGCCAGCCTGGAGATTCCCGAGCAGGAATGCGTACCCTCGGAGACAGCGAAATATGACAAGCTGTTTGCCAACCCCGCCGCCGGCGTAAGACCCTGAGGTCGTGGCGAATCAGATCAAAACAGACGCCCGGTTTTCTAGGCCTCCCTTTGCTGGTGAGCTGAACCGACCGCAGCACTGATCGGCAGTACACTCAGGCGGTCTTAAGGGGATGAACTTTCCGGTCTACCTGAAACTGGGTTCAGTTTCGTTGCACCCACATTGGGTGTTCGACGTGCTCGCCTACACGGCTGGAATCGGAATACTGACGCGTCGGCGACGCCGCCTTGACGACGTCGTGGACACCAGGACGCGATGGATTATTGTTGCCGTGGCGCTGATTGGTGGGGTGATCGGCAGTCACCTCCTGTTCGCCCTCGAAGATCTCGCGGCGCTCAGATCATCGGCGTACGATCCGATGCTGTTCCTGGAAGGCAAGACGATTGTCGGGGGCCTCATTGGTGGTCTCATCGCCGTCGAGTTCGTCAAGGCTCGGCTCGGCATCGTGGTGGCAACGGGCGACCTCCTGGTTCTGCCCCTCGCGGCAGGCATTGCGATCGGTCGAATCGGTTGTTTTCTGACAGGGCTGAGCGATGGAACGAGCGGGATCGCCACCAGCCTGCCGTGGGGCGTTGATTTCGGCGACGGCATTCCCAGGCACCCGACGCAGTTGTACGAAATTGCGTTCGTCGTACTTCTGTCACTGTTGATCACGCGCGTCGCGCCGCGCCTCCTTCTCACCGGCGATGCGTTCAAGATCTTCCTCCTTGGCTATCTGAGCTTCCGCGTCCTGGTCGACTTCATCAAGCCCGCTACCCGCATCGCCGGCGTCTCCGTTCTCCAGTGGGCGTGTCTGGCGGTCATTGCCTATTACGCGCCCCACGTGCCGCGGCTGATCGCGGAGGTACGGCGTGGCTGATCGCGTTCGTCCGTATCTCTTCTATGACGTGGCGGTCTCCATCTGCTCCACGTGTTATCGAAAGGTCGAAGGCAAGATCGTTTTCCAGGACGACGCTGTCTACCTTCTCAAGAGCTGTCCAACGCATGGCCACGAGCGCGTCCTCATCGCGGATGACGTGAGCTACTACCGCAAGTGCCGCGAGGTGTTCATCAAGCCGCCTGAGATGCCGCGCGCGTTCAACACGCCCGTCCGCTGGGGATGTCCGTACGATTGCGGTCTCTGCGCTGACCATCAGCAGCACTCCTGCCTCTCGATCATCGAGGTCACCGATCACTGCAACCTCCGCTGTCCAATCTGTTACGCCGGCAGCGGCCCTGAGCGGCAGGCGTACCGCTCGCTGGATCACATCCAGCGCCTGATCGACGCGGTCGTGCACAACGAGGGGCAGCCCGACGTGGTGCAGATCTCCGGCGGTGAGCCGACGCTGCATCCTGACTTCTTCGCCATCCTCGATCGGGCAAAGGCGGCACCGATCCGTCATCTCATGGTGAACACCAACGGCATCCGGATCGCGCAGGATGAGGCGTTCGCGCAGCGGTTGGCAGAGTACATGCCGGATTTCGAGATTTATCTGCAGTTCGATTCGCTCGAACGAGATCCGCTCATCGCGCTCAGAGGCGCCGATCTGCGGGACGTCCGCGCGCGAGCGCTCGAACGGCTCAACAGGCTTGGGAATTCGACGACGCTCGTCGTCACGCTGAAGAAGGGGCTGAACGACGGGGAAATCGGCGCGCTTATCGATTTCGCGCTGACGCAGCCGGCCGTACGAGGAGTGACATTTCAGCCGATTCAGGCTGCCGGTCGCCTCGAACAGTTCGACCCCGCCACCGATCGGCTGACGCTCACCGAAGTCCGCCGGCGAATCCTTGAGCAGACGAACGTGTTCCGCCCGGAAGATGTGCTGCCGGTGCCGTGTCATCCTGACAGCCTTGCGATGGCGTACGCGCTGAAGGTCGGTGGAAAGGTGCTGCCGCTCACCGGGCTCATCGACCCGGCGGTCCTGATCGAGGGGGGCCGCAATACGATCGTATTCGAGCAGGATAACGCGGTGCGGGCCGGCGTGTTCAAGTTGTTTGCAACGAACCATTCGCCGGACTCGATGGCCGCGAGCCTCCGCGATCTCCTCTGCTGTCTGCCGCGTCTCGACGCGCCGGTTGGGCTCGGTTACGAGAACATCTTTCGCGTGTTGATCATGCAGTTCATCGACGCCTTTTCGTTCGACGTGCGTTCCGTGAAGAAAACCTGCGTCCACATCGTTCACCCGGACGGCCGTCTGATTCCGTTCGATACCTATAATCTCTTCTATCGTGACGAGCTGGAAACGTTTCGGCTCGCACCGCTCAGGCGGCAGGCTGAAACTGCCATGAACGCGAGCGTGTCATGACTCGTGCGATGACGGTGATCTTGGTCGCAGCCTTGTGCGCTGCGCTACTCGGGGTGGACGAGTCTTTGTCGGCCGCACAGGACGACGCCGCGCGTGAAGCGGCGCGTGAGCAGGCGATTTCGACCCGCGTCACTAAGATTGCCGTTGGTTCGGTGGTGAAGGTCGAATGGAACGATGGCAGGAAGGTTGAGGGGGTGCTCACGGCAAAGACGCCAGACAGCATCACCGTTGATATTTACCAACGCCGTGCGTTCCGGCGTCCACGGCTTGTCGGCACCGACACGATTCCGCTCCATGACGTCAAAGAAATCAAGAAACCTCTGACGCGCGCCCAAGTGGCGCTGATAACCACTGGTGTCGTCGTTGGCGGTTGCGCGGCTCTTGCACTCGTTGCTGCGTCGAGCCTCGACGTGAAATCGCCACAGGCGGTCTCCTCAATTGAAGACACGCAAGCACCAGCCGGATCTGGAACAACCGAGCCATCAGCCACCGAACAGGGCGTGCCGTCCTCCCGGCTGGCTGCCCAGGCGGCAGGCGCCGGGACCACGCAGCGAACGGCTGCGGCCAATCAGAGCGATCAGGACCGTTGGGAATCAGCGATACAGAAGTTCGAGGACTCCGACAAGGTGGCTCCTCCTCCGCAGAACGCCATCGTCTTCATCGGCGCCTCGAGCATCGTCCGATGGAATCTGCCGGAATCGTTTCCGGAGTTGGGGCCGCAGGCTATCAACCGCGGATTCGGCGGCTCACTGGCGGCCGACTCGACGCGATATGCCGAGCGCATCGTGATTCCGTACAAACCTCGGATTGTGGTGTTTTACGCAGGCGATAACGACGTGGAGGCCAATCACACACCTGAACAGATCGCGGGCGACTTCACAGCCTTCGAACGGAAGGTGCACGGGGCGCTGCCCGCGACCGAGATCCTCTTCATCTCGATCAAGCCCAGCATCCGCCGGTGGCCCTGGATTGAGCAGATCAAGAGCGCGAACGCGCTCGTCCGGCAGTACTGCGCAACACACGCGCACCTGACATTCGTGGACATCGTGCCGCAGATGATTGGCGCCGATGGGAAGCCGAGGAAGGAACTACTCGTCGAGGACGGCCTGCACATGACGCCCGCCGGCTACAGGATCTGGAACGCCGCGCTCAGACCACTCCTGCAGCTCAGTCGGTCGAGCCAGTAGGCGCGCAATTACTGAGCGAGTCGGCCGTCATCAGGCGTCGGGGCCTGACCAGTTGAATCCGATGTGCTTGCTCGACCGCCCGGTGCGATCCCACTTGAAGCCGAAGGCGTCTGCCTTGTCGGCGGTCGCTTTCCCATACGTCGCCACGCCGCCTGGACCTGTTTCACACCCGCCGGCGTTGTGCACTTGCACTCGCTTGCCGGGTGGCGTCGTCGGTCCGCCAAGCGCTTCGGCACTCGACTTCACTTTGCCGGGAATCTCGGCCCGCCACGATGCCAGGTCATCGTCGACGTGAAAGTCGATGTGAGCGAACTCCATCCCGCGCACCTCGCCGATGGAATTCGCGAATATCGCTGGCCAGCCGCCAACGCGTCCGCCAAAGATCATGTGCAGCGCTTCGCGCTGGCGCTCGTCGGCACGTTCGTCGATGAACATCGCCATCGTGGCTTTCGTCTGCCCTTCCCAGAGGTTCCCTTTGAAGGTGCCAAGCGCCATCACGCTGAGCTCGTCCAGGCTCACGTCGCCGTAATTCCCTTTGCGGATGTGCCACGCCAGGATGCCCTCGCAGACGCCACTGGTGGGCGGCTGGGCGAACGTGCACGGACACGGGATGCTGCAGTTACACGTGTCGAACCAGTCGCCCTGGACGCGCCACTTCGGAATGTCTGCCATCACGCCTCCGATCGCCGGGTTGGGGAAAGCGACCCTGATTATGGATCTTTCAGCGCACGAGCATCCAGAGGGCCGCGGCAATCAGCAGGACACCGCTGATTCGCGCGCCTTGCGCGCCGAACGGTGTCAGCTTTTCGAATGCCACCAGCGCCGTCAGCGCCGCGATGACGGCGAGATTCATGACGCCGCCGGCAAACAGCAGCAGCATCAGCGCCCAGCAGCAGCCCACACAAAGAGCGCCGTGCTCGAGACCCATTCGGAACGCACCAGCCAACCCGGTTCGCCACCGGCTCATCAGGAATCCAAGTGGTGACTGGCACGTCCTCAGGCAGGCCTGCTTGATCGGTGTCAACTGATACACGCCCGCGATCAGCAGCAGCGTCGCACCGACGACAGGACTGGTGACCTGCATCATCGACGAGACGAACAGGAGCGTTGCCAGGAGACGCTGGAGCGCGGTTGCTCCAAGGCTGAACAAGGCCCACACCACCAGGTAACCGGCCGCGAGCGCGTAGGTCTGACGCGACGCCGCGGATGCTCCGGTTGCCGAACGTCGCGCTACGCCGCCGTACAGCAGCAGCATCGGTGATGCGGACGGCAGCATCATCCCCACCATCATGACTGCCCACATGGCCCAGAGCAGCGCCAGATGCCGGGCGTCCCAGACAGCGGTCATCATCCACGCACTGGCGCCTGTCATCGGCCCGTACATGTCGCGCGCCATCACCACAATCCACATCCAGGAGACGAGCGGCAGGACGATCAGCAGCACCACCGCAGGGGCGCGGTCGTATCGCAGCGCAGACTCGAGAATCGTTGGCGGACGATCATCGCGGGGGGTGGTATCGACCACGATGGATCGTTATGCCAAGTTGACTGGCGGCGCAAAGGATTCCCCTTACGCATAGACTGTCGGCATGGCACGCTGGGCGATCTGGCGCCGACGGCAAGGGTACGACGAGGGCGAGCAGTGGCCGAAGTTGAACTACAGGTGATCAACGGGCGTTTCTGGCTTGCCGCCGCTGTGCTGACGGCAATTTTCAGCATCGTCTATCTCCCTGCACTCGGCCACGGCTTCGTCAAGGACGACTACGGATGGATCGCCGCCAGCCGCGTGCAGTCGGCCGCGGACGCCGCGCGCCTGTTCACCAGCAACATCGGCTTCTATCGGCCCCTTGTGTCCGCGACGTTCGCCATCGACCACGCCATCTGGGGTCTGAACCCGCGCGGCTATGGCGCCACGAATGTCCTGCTGCTCCTCGCCGATGCGCTGCTCCTGTTTCAGCTCGCGCGCCGTTTTGCGTTGCCGGCGCCCGCAGCCCTTCTCGCCGTCGCCGTGTGGGCCTTCAACTTCCACGGCGTCAACATGGCGGTGTTGTGGATCAGCGGCCGGACGACGTTGTTGATGTGCCTCTTTGCGCTGGCCGCGACGCATGCGTTCCTCGGCGGCTTTCGCCTCGCTGCCGGCGCGCTCGTGCTGGGGGCCATGCTGTGCAAAGAGGAAGCGGTCATGCTGCCCGCCTTCTTCGCGGCGTTCGATCTCCTCGAGCGGCGACGGGGTCTCCGCTCCTGGCCCATGTGGGCGGCGCTGGGCGTGTACGCAGTGCTTCGCATCCATAGCGGCGCCTTTGGACCGTTCGACGCTCCCGTCTGGTACCGATTCGTCTTCACCCCTGCGGCTTTGCTGAAGAACGTCGCGCAATACATCGATCGCGCCGCGACGTGGCCGGCGGTCGTCGCCGCCGCGGTGACGCTCGCGGTGACCAGAAGAAGCCCAATCTCGGAAGCCGAACGCCGGGCGATTCGGCTCGGCGCGCTGTGGTTCGGCGCGCTCTACGCCATCACGGTCTTCCTGCCGCTCCGGTCAAGTCTGTACGCGGTTGCCCCGTCGCTTGGCAGCGCCATGATGTCGGGCGCCCTGGCGGCGCGCGCGTGGCGCGATGATCCGCAACGCGTCCATCGCGTCGCAACGGCATTGATCGTCGTGGTTGCCCTGCTCGTGCCGGTCTATCGCTCTCGGAATCATGGACTCGTCGAGCCGGCCGACCTCGCGGCACGATCCCTCGACACGATTCAGGACATGGTTCGCGGCGGCTCTCACTCCGCCGGAACGATCATCCTTGTGGACGATGCGCGGGAAGACGTGACGCTCGGAGACGCGTTCGGTACGCTCTTCCCCGAGGCGATTCACCTCTTCGCCGGAGCGGACTGGAAGGGCGAGATCGTCAGCGCGAGCGAGCGCGGGAAGGTGTCGGCCGGCGACACGCTCGTGTTCGAGCTTCACGACGGCGTGATTACTCGCGCGCCTGCGCGCGAATACGTGGAAGACCCGGTACGGTGACGGCTCCGAGGGCGTAGGACTACGGCCACCTCAGGCGCGCAGCGCGGAACGGCTTCTCCTTACCGGTCTTCTTGCGCAGGTCGCCATACATCATCTCTTCGACGAACTCGACGCACTTGAATTCCAGAAGCTGAGCGCCCTTGTCCTGTCTCCGATAGAGAGGCATCTGAATTTTCCATGGGCGCGTGAACACCTTGGGATCCTCGATCGTGACCTGATAGTCGAGCAGGTCGGGGCTCACGGGGGTGAACCGCTCGACGACGTGAAGCGCCTCGCTGTGGAAATTGCCGGCGCGGTCGAACCACGTCTGGTCGTTGAGGCCCGTGACGTCGACGACGAGCGTGTCCCCCTCCCAGCGACCGGCTGATTGCCCCATCCAGGTGTCCACGGGTGGCGGCTCCACCTTCCCCATCTTGATGACACGACTGGCGCTGGCGTACTCGTACGCCATGAGGATGTCGTTGTTGCCGGTCTGCAGGATCTGAAACGGATACGGCATATATGTCGCGCGTGGCAGGCCCGGGAGGTAGCACTTGACCTCCGGGTCTCTGCTCAGCCAGTTCTCGTAGTTCTCCTTCTGCCTGGCCGCCGCCCACGGCTGATACGGAATCTCGTTCCCCTCGACCACGCTCAGGCCCGCCGGAACCGCCAGAATGGCGCCGAGCTCGAGCACCGGACCCGTTCGGGCCTGATGATCCTGAAGATTCCAATTTGCCGAACCGACGACCTGCCAGATGCCGTTCAGGTTCGGCTTCCCGTCCGCGGTTCGCAACACCCTGGTGTCCGGCGTTCGCCCCTCGACCGGCCCTCGTATCGTCTGCGAGATCGCGAGGGTCCCGGCGGCGGACACGAGTGCGATGACCGCGCCTTTCAGCCAGTTCTGCATGGAACCTCCTCGGGAGGATTACTGCGCCTTGGCGCCCCGCGCGGCCTTGTCTCGCGCGCGCCCCGCGCTGAGGGTATTCGGGACGGCGTGGTTCCCCTCGTGACACGCGTACTCGAAGAGCTGGTAATCCGGCTCTCTGCGTAAGGGCATCGCCACTTTCCATGGAGAGGTGAAGACCCTGGGATCGTCAACGACCACGTCGTAATTGATCGTGTTCTCGTCGACGCGCGTAAAGCGCTCGACGACGTGCAGCTCCTCGCTCTGCGGAATCGCTCGAACACGCTGCGTGGCGACGTTGGTCGCGACGGTGCCTTTGTCGTTGTACCCGGTGATGTCCACGACGAGGGTGTTGCCTTCCCAATGGCCCCTCGAATCGCCGTTCCACAAGCGGACACTCGCCCCCACGTGCGGGCGCCCGTCGAGCGGAATGATGCGTGCTTCGTGGATCATCTCGTAGACGATCGCGACGTAGCCGGGACTCTGCAGGATCTGGTACCCCGAGCCGTAACCGGCCGGGAACAGCCCACCCGGGACGCCACGGGTGATACACCGCTCCCACGGGGTGTGATTCTCCCAGTCGTCCTGAACGTGTGCCAGCTTGTAGTTTCGTCGCTCCTCAGCCCAAGGCATGATCGGCACCCGCCCGTTGGGCGGATCCACAACGAGCGAGGTCGTTTTCGTCAGTTGACGATCGCTCGAGTCGGTCAAGAAGGCCGCAGGGCCGGTGCCCCGGCCGGTGCCATCCAGATCTCCGGAATACAACTCAGGCGTGTCACTTTTGTCGGGGACTTCGAACGGCGTGCTGGTGTAGTTCGTCCAGATGCCCTGCAGGTCCGGCTGGCCATCGGGAGTTCGTGGAGGCGTCCAGTTTTTCGCAAGCTCGGCCGTGTTCGCGGGAGCGGTCTGCTCCTGGCTGGCGGCCGCGACAAGCGCCGCCGCCGTAACGAGCGCGGCGAGCGCGAGCGACATGAGACCTCGAGTGCGCGTCCTCAGTTCGTCCCCGCTGCATCTCGCCCGTCGCCGGGCGCGCCCGTGCCAGTCGACCCGATGCATAACTTCTTCCCGTCGGGCAGCGGCAGATCGCCGCCGCTTGCCCTGAACGATCCATCCCTCGCCCGAAAGCCCAGGACAATGACCGCCGTGCCCGTGGGCACCGAATCCCTGTTCCAGCCGCGCCGGAGCAGCGCGTTGGGTGCGCCGCCTTCAATCATCCAGCTGAC
>JBGOTP010000164.1:0-10784 GCA_041476545.1 Vicinamibacteria bacterium
GCGCAGTTCGTCCGGCCCGTACGTGTACCGCTGCTCGCCGACGAGCGTGTGACCGCGAAGCCGCGCCTGCAGGCGGATCTGATTGCGCTTGCCGGTAACGAGACGCACTTCGATGAGCGAGGTGTCTCGAAATGTCTCGAGTACCCGGTACTGACTCTCCGCATCCTTGCCGCTCGGGTCGCGCGGATGCGTCTCCTTTTGGATCAGGGCACGATCATCCCAGACGAGGCGATCGCGCCAGACGCCCGACGCGGGCAAGGGATGACCGTACACGACCGCGAGGTACACGCGCTCGGCGTCGCGCCGTTTGAACTGCGCCCGCAGCCGCTGCTGCGCGTCAGGGTTGACCGCGAACACCACCAGGCCGGACGTGTCCCGATCGATGCGATGCACGACGAGCGGCCGCCGCTTACCTCGCGGCCGCAGATGGTCGGCAAGCTGCTCCTGAACCGATGAGGCTTCGAGTCGCCGCTCCAGGGGCACGGTCAACAGCCCCGGGGGTTTGTTCACGACGATGAGATCATCATCTTCGTGGACAATCCAGAGATCGCCGGTCGCTCTCGGACGGGCGGGCCGCCGCGCGCTGCCGGGCCGATCCATCCACACGCGCACTCGGTCGTCCGCCGCCAGACGGCGTCCCGCGTCGTCGATCCCGGCCTCCACGTCGTTGACGAACACTTTGCCACGCTCGATCGCGCTGACGGCGCGGCCTCGAGAGCCGAGTCGATCCGGATGCGCGAGAAACTTGTCGAGGCGTGCGCCCCGAGCGTCAGCGCTCACGCTCCAGCGAGCATCGCCCATGTCACCTTCCCGATCCCCGCAGACGCACGTCGAACCCCGTGAACCCTGTGAACCCCGTGAACCCCGTGAACCCAGCTATACTTAACCCCGTGCTTCGGGATCTTGCGCCTGGCGCACGCGCGTACATCACCGGCGTCATCGCGCTCGGCGCGGCGACCTTCGGGCTCATCCTCTTTCACGGCGCGGCCCTCTTTCCTATTCTCCTTCAGCTGCTCTTCCTCGTCCTGTTGTCGTCGCTGACGTCGACCTTCAAGCTCCATTTTCCGATCGCGAGCGGCTCCAACATGTCCGTGTCGTATGTCGTCGACATTGCGGCGCTGATCCTGTACGGCCCCCACGCCGCGATGGTCGTCGGCGCCATCAGCGCGTGGAGCCAGTCGACCCTCAACGCCAAGACGAGGAACCCCCTCTACCGCACGCTGTTCAACGTGGCATGTCTGGTCATCACGGTGCAGGCCGCCGGACAGGTCTATCTGCGGCTCGGCGGCACGCCGGCGGTCAATCTGAACACCATCTGGGTTCCGATGGCTGCCACGGCGGCGACATTCTTCCTGGTCAACACGGTACCCATCGCCATCGCCATCGGCCTGACGACGGGACAGAAGGCCTGGCCGATCTGGAGGAACGATTTCGCATCGAGCGGGCCCAGCTACCTGATTGGTGCGGGTGTGGCGGTCATCGTCGTGGCGCTGACGAAGACCTCCGGGTACTGGCCGGTGCTGCTGCTCACCTCCGCTCCGCTGTATCTCGCGTACAAGGTGTACCGCGCCGGCGTGGAGAGTGAAGCGCGACAGGGTGCCATTCTGGAGGCGGCACACGACGCCATCATCACGATGGACCAGCAGCTGAACATCCGGGAGTTCAACCCCGCCGCTGAAAAGATGTTCGGACACACGCGGACGCACATGCTCGGCCGCAACGTCGAACTGCTGATTCCACCACCCCATCGGGCGGCGCCGCTCGCCGCCATCACGCAGTACATCAAGAGCGGCGACGGTCCCCTGGCCGGCCGGCAGCTCGACATGACAGCCGTGCGCGCGGACGGCACCGAACTGCCGGTCGAGCTCACCGTGGCGCGGGTCAGCGGCGACAGCCGCGCGGCGATCACGGGATTCATCCGCGACGTCACCGAGCGACGCGCGCTCGAGGAACAGCTCCGGCAATCGCAGAAGCTCGAAGCGATCGGCCGGCTCGCGGGCGGCGTCGCGCACGACTTCAACAACATCCTCATGAGCATCATGGGGTCGGCCGACCTGATGCTCCTCCAGATGGCCCCGAACGACCCGGCCCGGGACGAGGTGAACGAAATCAAGGAATCGGTGAGGCGCGGCGCGGCGCTCCCGCGTCAACTGCTCGCCTTCAGCAGGCGACAGGCGACGAGATCCAGCCTGTTCGACCTCGGGGAGGCGATCGCAGGAATGGAGACGATGCTCCGGCGGCTCATCGGACCGGAAATCGAGTTCGAGATCATCCGCGCGTCATCGCCCACGCTGGTCATTGCCGACCTTCCGCAGATTGAGCAGGTCGTCCTGAACCTGGTCGTCAACGCGCGCGATGCGATGCCCGACGGTGGACGGCTGGTCGTGACCATCGACGACGTTGAGATCGTTGAGATCGATCAACCCACGGCTCTGGCGCAGGTCGAGGGACACGCTGGGCACTACGCGCGCGTGAGCGTCGCCGACACGGGCACGGGGATCGACGAGAAAATGCGGGCCAGACTGTTCGAGCCGTTCTTCAGCACCAAGGATCAGGGCAAGGGGACCGGCCTCGGGCTGTCGATCGTGTACGGCATTGTCCGGCAGAGCGGCGGCTATGTATCCGTCGTCAGCGAGCCCGGACATGGCGCGACATTCTTCATTTTTCTGCCGACCGCGAGTGCCGCCGAGCCGGTGGGCGTGCCCGCGTAGCAGGACTATGTCATTTCAAGACCGCACATGAAGAGTGCAATCATCATCGGAGCTTCATCGGGCATCGGTCGTGCGCTGGCGGTCGCCCTTTCACTCGATGGCTATCGCGTCGGCGTCGTAGCGCGGCGCACCGATCTGCTGGCTCAGCTTCAGGCGGAGCTTGCGGGTCCCTGCGTGATCAAGACGGTGGATGTGTCCCAGCCCGAGCTGGCCATGCCACTTGTGCGAGAACTCATCGAAGAACTGCGCGATGTCGAACTCTTCATCGTCAGTGCCGGAACCGGCTTCGACAATGCCGCACTCGCATGGGAGCCTGAGAGAGAGACGATTACCCTGAACGTCCTTGGCTTCGCGGGCATGGTCAATGTCGCCGTGGCGCACTTGGAATCGCGAGGATCTGGGCATCTCGTCGGGATCTCCTCCATAGCTGCGGTAAGAGGTATTGGAGGCGCGCCAGCCTACGCTGCGTCCAAGGCATTCGTGTCGAACTACCTCCAGGGCGTGAGGTATCGCTTCAACAAGTTGAAGCTGCCAATAGTCGTTACCGATGTGCAACCAGGCTTCGTCGACACACGCATGGCCGGAGGGAATCGATTTTGGATTGCCTCTCCGCAAAAGGCGGCCCGACAGATCGTCGCGGCGATCCGCAGGCGGAAGCGGCATGTGTACATTACCAAACGCTGGCGGCTCATCGCATGGCTGATGCAGGTCGTCCCCGATGCGTTGTACTCGAGACTCTGAATCGCCGATGGCGCGTTTCGCCGAATGGATTTGAATAGTGGCGAAGTCGATGCACCGGCTTCGGTTGTCCAGGCCCTGTATGCGCAGCGTTATGTGGACGTCCTCAAAGAGCGGAAGACATGGTAGAGTCGGCAGCCACGAACAGAAGGAGAGCAACATGAGGAAGGTCACGATTATCGCCTTGGTTGTCCTATTGGCAGGCGCTGGCCTCTGGTACGCTCGGGTTAATCGGCGCGGCACACACACGACGGGACGCACTATCACAGGTAGTCTCGCCGTCAGCATCGATGGTGCGAGCTCGGAACCCACCATCATCGGCAATCTGAACGTCAACGGTGCGAGCTTGGTGGCGAACCAGACTGGGATGCTTCAAGGCCGATTCGCGGTGGAGGGCAATCTCCATACGCGCTCCCTTCCGAATGGCGAACTTGTCTTGGAAGGCGATGTCCGCATGCGCCAGGCTAGACCCTAGCGGGAGATAACCAGCGCGGCAATCTAACTGTTCGCATCAACGTCGCGATATCCGAGCACGAGCAGCAACGTCATCACCAGGAACCCGGCCGCCGACAGATACGGCGTCGATTCCCCGAAGCGCTGCAGCGACGCGTTGCCCCACACGGGTCCGACCGTCCGGCCGAGGCTCTCGATCGCGCCCGCCGCGCCTTGCACCCGGCCCTGCTCGTCTCCGCGCGCCGCGCGGCTGACCAGGCTCGACATCGTCGGGTGGCCGAAGCCGATCCCGAAGGCGATCGGCACCATCGTGATCGCGAACACGAACACGGAATGCGCGAGCGTCGCCGCCACGAGCCCGATCGCCCCGCACACGAGCCCGAGCATGAAGACCGGCTTGTCGCCCATCCGGCGGACGATCGGCCGTATGAACCCTCCCTGCACGATCGCACCGAGCACGCCGAACACGGCGAAGAAGTAGCCGGTCTGCGACGCGTCGAACGCGAAGCGCCTGGCCGCAAACAGCGCGAACGTCGTCTGGAACACCGAAAAGGCGAACCAGTAGACGAAATCGATCACGAGCACGCGGCGCAGTCCGGGACGCCGCAGCATCTCGAAGAGGTTGCGGAACGGCATGCCCGTCCCGGCGTGCGCGCGGTGCACCGTCTCGGGCAGCCACAGCCAGGCCATGGCGGTCGCGACCACCGTAATGCCGGCGGCCGCCCAGATCGGCGCCGTCACGCTCACCTTCGAGGCGAGGATGCCGCTCAGCGCCGGACCGACGATGAACCCCAGTCCGAAAGCCGCGCCGATGAGCCCGTACGCGCGCGACCGATCCTTCGGTTCAGTGATGTCGGCGACGTACGCGCGCGCCGTGGAGATGTTGCCGCCCGACAGACCGTCGACGATGCGGGCGACAAAGAGCATCGCGATGCTGTGCGCAAGCGCCAGCATCACGAAACTCACGACGGTGCCGGCGAGGCTGAAGATCAGCACCGGGCGCCGGCCGTAGCGATCCGACCAGTCGCCCAGGACGGGCGCGGCAAACAACTGGCTGAGCGAGAAAACGGCAAACAGCAGACCGATGGTCAGTGGCGAGGCACCGAACGTCTCCGCGTAGAAAGGCAGCAGCGGAACGATGATGCCGAAGCCGACGAGGTTGACGAAGATCGTCAGAAAAATGATGAGCAGGGGACGCGACACGTTGTGCCTTTCGATGTCTGTGTTCGACTTCTAACTTCTAACTTCTAAGTTCTGACTTCTCTTGCTCACTTCCCCGCCCTCGGTCCCAGGTTGTCCCGGACGGGCGCATGATCAAGATTGGCCACACGGACACCCGTCTCGTACACCAACTGCACGACCCGCGTCATCTTGTCGAAGAGGATTCTGGACACCTCGTCCGTGTTCGTGTGGTAGTCGGGATGCAGGCCGGTTGTGAAGAAGATCACCGGAATCCCTTTGGAGGCATAGCTGTAATGATCGCTGCGGTAGTAGATCTGTTCGGGATCCGACGGATCGTTCATCTCGTAGTCGAGCGTCATGGGCGGGCCGAGCGCTCGATTGGCCTCGCGACTGATCTCGTGCAGCTCGCTGCTGATGCGGTCGGAGCCCACAAGATACACGGTATTGGACTCGCTCGCCTTGTCGTCACGGTTCCGCCCGATCATATCGATGTTCAACTGCGCGACCACCCGGTCGAGCGGCACCGTGGGGTGATCCGCGAAGTAGCGGGACCCGTACGTGCCGAGTTCCTCTCCGGCGTGCCAGACGAAGATCAGCGAGCGCCGGGGCCGCGGCCCGGCCGCGAACGCCTGCGCCAGCGCCATCAGCGCCACGGTCCCCGAGCCGTCATCGTCGGCCCCGTTCCAGATGCGATCGTCGTTGGCCCCTGGCGTCACGCGTCCGTAGAGCGGCGCCTGCGGGATCCCGCTCTGGCCCAGCTCCGTCTCCGCGTACCCGATATGGTCGTAGTGCGCGCCGAAGGCGACGTAGGTGTCCTTGAGTCTGGGGTCGCTGCCTTCGATGCTGCCCATCACGTTGTACGTCAGCTGGGTACGCACAACCTCGTAGTCGACGTCGACATGGAACGTGATCCTGACATCCTGCAGTCTGAAGGGCGGCAGGGGCTGCCGCGCCTCGGCGCGGCGTTTCAGCTCGCTGTACGGCGTTGGGGCCTTTCGAAAGAGAAATTCCAGGAATGCGTCGTCGCCGGCGATCGCCGGTGGCACCAGCCGGTCCAGACGATCGGCCGTGATGAAGTCGGACGGCGCGTCCGGCACATTCGCCGGTAGGGCCAACAAGGATGCCGTGCCCTGCGTCATCGCTGCCGCGGCGCCGAGGTCCTCGATCGCATGACGGCTGCGCCCCGTCAGCAGGCGGCTGTACCGCTGCTCGTCGAGCGCGGCCGGGCCCCTCGATCCGAGCCAGACGACAACCGCGCCCCGCACGTCCTTGCCTCGCAAGTCCGTGTGGTTCGCCGCGGGAACGTCGAGCCCATACCCGACAAACTCAACGCGGTCGAGCGTCAGCGTTCGCTTGCCGCCGGAATTCCCTGGAAAGAACACCCCTTCGCCATCCTTGAACGTGCGCGCTTCTCGGCCAATCTGGACCGTGACGCTGGATCGGCTCACGGCCTTGACGCTGTTGACGCGGACGGTCTGCAGATAGGAGCGAACGTCCCCGGCCGGGGTGACGTTCCAGGTCCGGAGGTGATCCTGGATATAGGCGGCCGCCAAACCGAGCCCGGCGCTGTAGTTGGCTCGACCCTGCAACTGGTCGGAGGCAATGTAGGAGAGCCAGGCTCGCAAGTCGCCGGTGCTGATGAGAGACGCCGGCGCGGCTTCGGTGACGCGCAGAATCGCGACGGCCAGAATGCCCGCGCAGATGAACCTAGACCGGCGGCGGCTCACGCATCCCCCCTGCGACACACCGCCAAACCAGCCGTCCGGCTTCGACGCAGCACGCCCTACTATAGCCTCCCGATTGCATGAGCCCGCCACGCCACGACGTCCCGCTTGCCAGGATGGACGACTTCAGGTAAGGTTGGCCACTGGATTTCGGCTGCCAGCGTGTGTCTTCCCTACCATTCTCACGTCGATTCCCGCGAGCGTTTTCCCATCTTCCGAAGAGCCCTGTCCATCCCGTTTATCACTGTTTACCTGGGAGATAGTTGATTGGCTGTCCGTTTGTTTGTCGGCAATCTTTCGTACACCACGACCGAGGCCGAGTTGCGCGCGCATTTCGGCGCCGTCGCTCCGCCGTCGCAAGTCGTCCTGCCTGTCGATCGGGAAACGGGCCGGCCGCGCGGATTCGCCTTCGTGGAATTTACGGAACGTGCCCATGCGGAGGCGGCGATTCAACAGTTCAACGGTCAGATGTTCAGCGGCCGCCCCCTGGCTGTCAGCGAAGCGCGCGCGCGCGAGGACCGCGGCCCCGGCGGTCCACCACACCCCGGTGGATTTTCGGGCCCGCCGCGGCCCGGTGGTTTCAGTCCTCGTTCGCCATCGTCGTTTGGCGGCGGCCCTTCCCGGTCGTTCGACCCGGGCGCGTCGTCCGCCCCGGCGGCGCGGAGTCGAAACTTCGGGCCAGACGCCCGGCCGCAGCGTGGCGGTAGCGCCAAGGGGAAGAAGAAGGACGCGGACAAGCCGAAAGGACCGATTCCCCTCAAGCGGACGGGGCGATCGCTGTCACTCGACGACGACTCGCCGGACGAGGGAGTGCCGGATATCGACGACTTCGCCACGAGCAGACCGCCCGACGTGCCCGACGCACCCGACGCGCCCGACGACAAGGTTGACGACGATACGGGCACAGACAAGGACTGAACGGGCGGGCGTCAGGGGATACACGCCGCATGGACGCCAATGCCTGGCAGCAGATCCTGACCGAACTCCGCGCCGCGCTCGCGGCGGAAGACTTTCGCCGGTGGTTTGGCGCCACGGCCTACGCCAGCGATTCGGGCGATCAGATCACTGTGTGGGTCCCCACCGAGAGCGTCCGGCGCCACATCCTCGCTGAGTACCATCGGGAGCTCCGCCGCGCTGTCAGCGCGATCGATCGCCCCGACACGCACGTTCGCTTCGTGGTCGCCGGCTTTGGCGAGGACGACGAGGATGACGACGAGGGCGACCGCGCGTGAAAAGAGTGTGACAGGACTCCTCCCAGACCAGGGAGCCGACATTTCAGGTTTAGGCTGGTTGTAGTCCAATGTCTTCGCGCTGGTACAAGAGCCTCTATTGGCGGATCGCCATCGGCTTCGTGCTGGGACTGGCGGCCATGCTCGTCGTCCAGGCGATGCTCTTTGTCTGGATCGTGCCGGTGTCCGGACCGACGGTGCCGGCACGGCCCGACCGCTTCGCGCAAACAGTGGCGACCGATGTCGCCGACGCACTCGAGCAGAACCCGGCGCTCGACGTTGTCCAGTTCGTCCGCAGCCAGTTCGGGCGCAACGCGCTTCCCTTTCTCGTCCTGATGAACGACGGCCGCAGCGTCGACAACGCGGGCGTGTTGTCCGAGTCGCTCACGCGAGCGGCACACGCGCGCCTCGATCGACGTGGTGCGGATTTCGATCGTGGGGACCCACGGGGGCTGGGCGGACCCGGCGGAATCGGAGGGCCGGGCTCATTCGGCGGACCAGGTGGACTTGGTGGGCCTGCTGGACCGATCGGGCGAGGGTGGGACGGACGCGGCCGCGCCTTCGATCGACGTGGCCGGGGCGACCCCGGATTTGGTCCCCTGCGACTGATCATGATGCCCATCGTCGTCAAGGATCAGCGCGAGGGGGTGGTCGTGGTTTCGCCGACGGCGCCCTTTGGTTTTCTCCTGCGCCGATTCGCGCCCACGCTCGCGCTGATCGCCGGGGGCGTGCTCAGCGTCGGCGCCGTACTGGCCGCGGTCGTGATCTTCGGACCGGCACGACGGCGGCTTCGTCAGGTCGAGGAGGCGGCGCGCCGCCTGGGGGCCGGCGACCTGGCCGCGCGGGCCCCCGCGCGCGGCGGCGACGAAGTGGCGGCGATGGCGATCGCATTCAACGCCATGGCCGACGACATGAGCGCGCGCGCCGAGGCGCTGGCCGCCTCCGACCGCGTGCGCCGGCAGCTGCTCGCCGACGTGTCCCATGAGCTGACGACGCCGGTGACGGCCATGCGCGGGTATCTCGAGACGCTCACGATGCCCGAGTTCGATCTCGATGACGTGACGCGTGCCCGCTATCTCGGCATCATCAGCGACGAAACGGCGCGGCTCGAGCGCATCATCGGCGACCTGCTGGACCTGGCCCGGCTCGAAGGCGGCGGCGGTTCGCTCGTCGTGACGGAGGTGGGTGTGGATCAGTTGTTTGCGCGCGTGGCGGCGCGCCACGAACGGGCGTCGGCCGACGCCGGCGTGCGCATCGTCACGTCGATCGAGCCGGGCGCCGAGACGCTGCGCGGCGATCGCGATCGACTGGAACAGGCGCTGCAGAACCTCGCGGCGAACGCGCTGCGCTACGCCCCCGCGGGTTCGGCGATCGAACTGCACGCGCGACGTGACGACCGCCATCTCACGCTGACGGTCAGCGACGAGGGGCCGGGCATTGCGCCGGAGCACCTGCCTCACATCTTCGATCGGTTCTACAAGGCGGAAGGATCGCGGAGCGTGCGGCGGGCGCCAGGCCCGTCCTCGCCGGACGGTAGCGGCCTGGGGCTCTCGATTGTGAAGGCGATCGTCGAGCGCCACGGCGGACGGGTGTCGATCGACGGCCGTCCGGGACGAACGGTGTTCACGTTACAGTTTGGTCCCCAACCAGCCCTCACCTCCAACCCTAACCTCTAACCTCTTTTCTTCGGCGCCAGCTGCAGCCGTCCCTTGATCTCGTCGAATGCCGTCAGCAGTTCAGTAATCATCCGCGGCACGCGGTTCGCTCGCGCGTACACCCAGCCGGTCTCCCGGACGAGTTCGTGGCCTTCGATCCGGGCGCAGAAGAACTGCCCCGCCCGCACTTCCCGCGCGATGGCCTGATACGGCACGATCGCAATCCCGAGGCCGGTCTTGACCATCGCCTTGATGATCTCCACGTTCTCGGTGTCCATCACCATCGTCGGCTCGATCTTCTCCATCACGAAGAAGGAATCGATCACGCGCCGGGTGGCCGAACCGGCCTCGAAGAGCACGAATGGCTGACCGGCCAGATCCGCCGGCAGAATCCGGCGGTGTTTCGCCAGCGGGTGCGTCGGCATCGTCACCAGGAGTAGCTCTTCACGGAGGACCGGAAGGGTAACGAGATCCGATTCCTCGACGGGAAGCGTAAGCAGTCCGGCATCCACGCGGCCGGCCCTGATCTCCTCCACCGATCGCACGGCCGTGGCCACGGTCAGCCGCACGTCGAGCTGCGGATGGACTTTCTTCAGATGCTTCAGCAGCGGGGGAAACATGTAGAGGGAGACGGTCATGCCACCCGCCAGGCGCAGCATGCCGCGGAGCGATCCAGTATGGTCGGTGATCCCGGCGACCGTGTCGCGCACGTCCTGAAAGACGCGCTGTCCGAGCTGCACCAGACTCTCGGCCGCGGGCGTCATGCGCACCTGACGGCCGACCCGAAGAAACAGCGGCTCGCCCAGCTCACTCTCCAGCAGCAGGACCTGACGGCTGATGGCCGACTGCGAGACGTGCAGCTTCCGGCCGCACGCCGTGAACGAACCCGTCTCGGCGATCGCCTGGAGAATTTCGAGCTGACGCAGGTCCACTCTGGTCCTTAGTCCTTTGTCCCTGGTGCCTGGTCCGTCCTTTGTCCTTCGCGTCCTTCGTCCTTCAGTCCTTGGTCATTCGAACGCGGACCATTCGGGACGAGTGCCACCAGGTACCAAGGACCAGGCACGACCAGGGACCAATGGACGGACCAAGGAC
>JBGOTP010000165.1:0-10715 GCA_041476545.1 Vicinamibacteria bacterium
AGGGATTCATCCGGGCGTATGAGCAGCGCATGGATACGCTGGTGACGCATCCCCTCTTCGGCTATCGTGTCAGCTACCGGCGCGTGCTCGAGATTCAGGCGAGGCTTCTCGCGCGCGTTGTCACCGGCGAACTGGGCCGGTACCCGGGATTCGAGACTCGGTGATCGGTGTGCCGACGGGCGCGAGCGGTGGGGCGGCGGGGTTGGGGGTGAAGGCGCTAGCTGCGAGGAACTCTCAAGGGGACAGTCAGTTGCGGATATACTACGGGCGCGATCGGCGCTCAGCGTGTCAGGAATCAGCCCCCGCTCGCGACGCGGGGCGCAACTCTTTGACAACTGAAGACTTTTCGGGTGCACTATTTCCGCGACTGCGCAGTCGCGGCCTCATTGAAGCACGATGCTCACGCCCTCCGTGCTCGCGCGCACGTTTTTCGCGGCGTGCGTCGGCACGCTCAGGCGGCCGCTGCCGCCCGGACGATCGCGGCGGATGTTACTGTGCGGCGGCGACCCGGGGCGGCCCGACGACATCGGCTGCGGCCACCCGTAGGAGGGCGGCCGGTCAGGACATGAACGCAACTGTGCGCGGCAGGTTCTCCTCGCGGCGATCTTGCTCTCCGCGATCCGTGCCGCCGGAATAACCCGTGTCGGTGCATGCCGCGATTGGCCCAAGTCTCGATCTAGCTCCTGATCGCCGCGGTCCCGGCAGGGTACGAACCGAACGCGCACAGTTCCGGCGCCCGACTCGGTGGCCGCAGCCGATGTCGTCCGGTCGCCTCAAGGCACCATGACGTCGTAACACGGTCGTGAAAGTGCTCCAACCTTAGCGTCTGGCGTAGTAGACGCTGTCGGGCGGCAGCGGTTCGGTGCGATAGTCCCGATCCTTGAACGGATATGCCGGCCGCGGCTTGGAGTTGATGAACGCGGCGAGCTGCTGGGCGTCTTCATCCGTGACGTTGCCGGGATCGAGATATGGCATCGTGTAGCGGATGATCCCCGCGAGGGTGTAGATCCTCGCCGCGCCGGCGCCGTCGTTCCAGGAATCAGGACCCCAGAGCGGACCGGGTCGTTTGGTCCCGACGGCCACGCCCTGACCATCCAGGCCGTGACACGTCGTGCACCGTTCCGTGAAGATCAGTTCGCCCTTCTTCGGATCCAGTGTGTCGATCGGAATCAGCGCGCTCGCCGGAATCGTGTTCTGGCCGCGCCACCAGGGATTCCTGCCCATCTCCGAGCCGCGCGACAGCCATGTCAGATACGCGGAGACGGCGAGCACTTCTTTCGATGACGGCGATGGCAACCCGTCCTGCGACCCGGAGGCGAGGCCGTCGCTGCCAGCGTCGAGCGTACCCGTCGCGTTCTCGCTCCTCAGGAAGCAGTCGACCACGCGATCGGCCAGGCTGATCAAACGGCCGGCGCGCCGGTTGTACTCGGGGAACAGCCCGGCGACGTTCACGAGGGGCATCGCTTTCTCCCGCTGGCCCGCGTTCAGATGACAGTTGTTGCAGGATCCACGGCCGGGCGCGAAGCGTCCGGCCTCGGCCGGCGTATTCGTGAAGATCCGGTAGCCCCAGCGGATTTCCTTGGACAGCTTCGAATCGTCCAGCGTCGTGTCGGTGATCGGATCCTTCGGGACATCCCATGCGGTGACCATGGTCATCCGCGCCGGAACCAGCGGACCATTGAGCGTGTACCTGAGCTTGACGACCTGCGGTCCCTGGTCGGGGGCGCCGGAGCAGGCGGCCCCCGCAAGAAGGGCGAGCCCGCAGACGACGACGGATAGACGACATTTCATGGACGAATGCTCACCATCGCGATAGTCTAACAGTCCGTGGCAAGGACTTTCACTACGGGCTGCTTCATTCGGGCGTGGCTTCGAGCAAAGCGAGGATCCTATGAGCTCAGATGATTCGCGGGTGGCACGACGATCGTTCCTGTCGCGGTTCGGTACGGGCGCGACGGCGCTGGGCGCGGCGCTTGGTGCCAGCGTTCTGCCGGGACGAGCCCAGTCGGCGCCCGCCGCTGGGGCAGCGTGGCAGCCGGCGCGCCATGCCGAGGACGACTGGTTCGAGCAACCGTCGGCCAAACACCGGTTCTTTCTCGATACGACGTCGCCCGCCGCGCTCGGCCATGCGATCTTCTTCGCGAACAACTATTTCAGCGCCAGCAAGGCGTCGTACGGGCTCGCCGACACCGACAGCGCCATTGTGATCTGCGTGCGGCATCAGTCGACGTCGTTTGCCTTCACCGATGCCATGTGGGCGAAGTACGGGACCATGCTCTCCGAGCGGGCCGTGTTCACCGATCCGAAGACGACGAAGGCACCGACGGTCAACGTCTTTCAGGCGACAGGCGCGGCAGGCTATGGGGCGCTCCTGTCCAATAACGGCGTCACCCTCGATGCCGTGATCACGCGAGGTCTTCGGCTGGCGGTCTGTTCGTTGGCCACGCGAGCCATCGCGGGACTCGTTGCGCAGCGCACGGGCGGCAAGGTCGACGACATCATCAAGGAACTAACCGACAATCTGGTCCCCAACGCACACATGGTGCCGGCGGGGATTGTGGCCGTGAACCGCGCGCAGGAGCGCGGTTATTCGTTCGCGTACGTCGCCAGCTAGGTCTTCGAACAGGAGTTCATCATGCGTACAGCCCTTCGCTCTCAGCCCTTGGCCCTGATGTCGCGACGCGCTCTTACGGTCCTCGCTGTCGTCGGCCTGCTTGCCGGCGTGGCACGGGCGCAGGTCACCAAGGCCACGGTTCCCGGCATCACGAATTTCGCGCGCGTCGAGACGACCATCGCGTGCGCGGGCGCGGCGACCCCGGCGTCGATGGCCGAGGTCAAGCGACTGGGCTTCGCGTCTGTGATCAACCTCCGTCAGGCGAGTGAGGCGGGGGCCAACGTCGAGGAGGAGGGGGTGGCCGCCAAGGCTGCTGGTCTCACGTACGTCCATCTGCCGTTCAATACCGCATCGCCGGACCCCATGCTTGTCGAGCAGTTCCTCAAGGCCGTGACGGCGCCGGCAAATCAGCCGGCGTTCGTGCACTGCGCCAGCGGGAACCGTGCGGCGGCGCTGTGGATGATCAAACGCATGAGCGTCGACGGCTGGGACGCGGATCGCGCATCGACCGAGGCGACGGCTCTCGGGCTCACGAGCCCGGCGCTCAAGACGTTCGCCACCGACTACGTCGCCGCGCACAGGAAATAACGGTTACTGCGGCGCCGCCGCAGCCGTCATGCCTTTCACCTGCTCGGCGTTGAATTTGAATTCGATCAGGTCCCTGTCGTGACGGACGGTGAACGGCTTCGACACATCGAACAACTTCGGAAACACGAGCAAGCCGTCGATGGGTTGGCCCAGGGGGATCCTGACCCTGGTGCCTCTCGTAAAATTGTTGATGCTGGTCGGCGTGGCCGTCGCGGTCTGTCCTGCTTGCTCAATCTTGAAATTGGTCGTGTCGATCTCGATATCGCGCTCGGCCTTGCCCTGCACGTACAGCAGCGTCGCGTCCTTGGCGCGGGCCCGCATGGAGTAGAGCGTCGGTGGCTGAAACAGGAGCGGCGCCGTCCGATCGTTGACGTGCACGAGCGTCAAGGTCACGTCTGTGCCCTGGAGCACGCGGCTGTACTCCTTCAGTTGTTCCGTCTTGCTTTGCCCGCGAGGCACGATACCGGCAAGGAGAAGAGACACGGCGACCACGCACGCGAGTACAGTGTGTTTCATGGGGAATCCTCAGACGAGAATGAGCAAGGGTCAAGTCTACGGCAAATGCCGGCCTCGCGCTTGACAATGTCTCGGCAGGAGCCATAATCCTGCTGTCGTTGACGCGCAGTTCGAGCTTACATTGAGGTGCACATTGTGAACTACACCCGCCTCGCCCTCGCCGCCGTCGCTGCCACTGTCGTTGACTTCGTATACGGGTACGTCGTGTACGGCAACCTCCTCGCCAGTGAACTTGAACGCTATCCAGGCGTCTTCCGCTCGATGGAGAACGTGACGCCGTACCTGCCGCTGATGTTCGCGGGACTCCTCGTCGGGATGCTGGCCGTTGTCTGGATCTACGCCAAGGGCTACGAAGGCGGTAACGGGACGCAGGAGGGCCTGCGGTTCGGCCTCGTGATGGCCGTCTTCGTGACGGGGTACGTGGTGGTCGGATATTACGCGACCCTGAATATCGGCCGCCTGGCTGCGGTGTACATGGCTCTTGCCTCCATCGTGGAGTGGATCCTCGTTGGCCTCGCGATCGGTCTGGTCTATCGACCAGGCGCCGCCAGCTCGACGACGGCTCGCCGGGCCGGTGCCTGATCGACCCAGATTGTCGGTGACCTATCGGCCGGCGAACCCCCGCGCAAACGCGAGGAAGCGGTCCACGTCGGCCAGGTTGCTCACCAGGCCGAGCGAGACGCGGACGGCGCCAGTGCTCTTGCCGTCGATGCACATCCGAAAGTCATCGATCGTCAGGCGCGTCTGGTGCTCTGGTTGACGGAAGCAGGAGGTCAGTTCCGTGCCCGAGATGTCGAGTGCGACCTCGCCGCCACCAGGATTACAGAAGCAGCCCGTGCGCAGAGAGATGTTGGCGGCGTTCGCGTGCTGCTCGACCGCGCGATGATCGATGGGGCGGCCAAGGGCGTCGTAGAAATTGAACGTCACGGTGCCGCCGCGCCGGTCGGTCGATGACGGACCGTAGGTGCGCACGAGGGGCTGGCCGCTGGTCTGTCGCAGCGCCTGCAGGTTGTCGAGCAGCCAGCCGGTGAGGCAGCCTACGCGCTCGTGGATGACGTCGATGCCGATCGACTCAATGTGCTGCAGGCCGATCTCGATACCCGGCAGGGCCAGGTAGTCGAGCGTGCCGTCCTCGAAGGCCGCTTCGCCCTCCGCCAGGTAGTACTTGTCGCCTTGCACCGACGCCACGGTGATCGTGCCCCCGGCAAACCACGGCCGCCGCAGCGAGGCGAGCGCGGTTTTGCGCGCCAGCAGGCAGCCGACGCCCGTCGGATATCCGAAGATTTTGTAGAACGAGAGCGTGACGAAATCCGGATGCCAGCGCGAGAGATCCAGCCGGTTGGTCGGCACGAAGCTCGCCGCGTCGAGCAGCACGTCCCATCCCTTCGCATGAGCCATGTCGATCCACTCGAGCGGATGCTGGACGCCGGAGAAGTTGGACTGCGCGGGATACGCGAACAGGTGGCGCCGCCCGGACTGCACGCGTGCAATCTCGCGAGCGAGGTCGCCTTCGTCCACCCGCATCTCCGGCAGCAGAATCGGCACGTAGGTGGCCGCCGCGCCTTTGGCGCGCGCGAACTCGCGGATGCCGTTCACCGAGTTGTGGTTGTCGAAGGTCAGCAGGAATCGGTCTCCGGGACCAAACGGGTACGACTCGCCAACCAACTTCAAGGCCTGACTGGCATTGGCCGTGAAGATCACCACCCATTCGTCTGGCGAGGCGTTGAAGAACGTCAGAATCGCGTGCCGTGCCCGTGCGACGAACTCCATCGTAAGAGAGGACGTCGGGTTGGTGGAGTGCGGGTTGCCGAAGACGTGATCCCGCAAAAGCGCCGCATGGCGCTCCACTTGCGAGATGCCGTACAGGTTGGCGGCCGTGAAGTCCAGATACGTGTGACCCTCGAGGTCGAGGCGTGCGTAGTCGCGGCGCCGGAGTTCGTCCAGGGCGGCCGTGGCTTGGTACGAAGGATACGCGTCAGCGAACGTCGTCACCATTACATGATATGGTGTCGTTCGGGCAGACCGTAGGAGGTTGTGTGTGAGGCAGTTGGCAGGAATTCTTCTGATCACTCTGACCGTCGCGCCCGGTGCGTGGGCGGGGCAGGCGGCCAACCCCGCCGCCAAGCCACCCGTCCCGACCGCCAAAGCACCAGCGTCGAGAGCCGCTGCCACACCGAAGGCGGCGGCCGGCGCGAAGCTCCCCGCAGCCGTTGAAGCGGCCTTCAAGCAGGCCTACCCTCGCGCGATCATCAAGCACGTGTCAAAGGAAACAGACGGCGGCCAGACCGTCTACGAGGTCGAAAGCATCGACGGCGGCCTGGCGCGCGATCTCAACTACCGGCCGGATGGCACCGTCGTCGACATTGAAGAAGCGATCGCGCCGGCCGACGTGCCGGCGCCCGTTGCGGCAGCCATCAAGGCCAGATACCCGAAAGCCACCATTCGCGCGCGCGAGAGACTGACGAAAGGCAGCGCCGTGACGTATGAATTCCAGCTCTCGGGCACCAACGTCAAGGAGATCCAGTTGACGCCAGATGGCAGGTTCGTTTCGCCCAAGTAGCGCGTCGCCCGCGACTGCGTGGGTGGATAATGACCCGGTGGCGCCGCTCGAATCGGGTATCGACGAACTCTACAAAAGGTCGCTCGCCGATTTCGTGTCCGCGCGCACCGCGCTGGCGAAGACCCTGACGGGCGACGCGGCGCGACGTGTCAAGGCCCTGCAGAAGCCGGCCGTCGTGCCGTGGGTCGTGAACCAGGTGTACTGGCGGGCTCGGGCGCTGTACGAGCGTGTGCTGCAGCGCGGCGAGACACTCCGCGCGGCTCAGGTGTCCGCGCTCGAAGGGCGGAGCGCCGACGTCCGCGGATCCACCGAACGCCATCGCCAGGCAATTGCGGTCGCCGTCGCCGAAGGGAAACGGATCGCGTCAGCGGAAGGCGTTCATCCGAATCTGGACGCTGTCGCGCGAACGCTCAAGGCGCTGTCGCTCTCCACCGAACGTCCGGAACATCCCGGGCGGCTGACCGAGCCGCTGCGGACCTCGTCCGGCTTCGAGGCGCTCGCAGGAATCGCGGTGAAGGCTGTCGCGCCAGCGCATCAGCCCGTCGCCGAGCGTCACCCTATCACGGCTGTCCAGAAACACGATCGCGAAGCCGCGGCCGCCAAGCGGCGGCGCGCCGACGCAGTCAAGAGGGCCGAGGCGACCGTTGTTCGCGCCGAAGCAGCTGAGGCCCATGCGCGCGAGGAGTGGGAGCGCGCGAAGGAACAACTCCACGCGGCCCGACGCACGCTCGTGTCGCTCGAAGACGGCTAGCCGTCGATTTCCGCCGTCGTTGAGCTGCAAGGTCGCCAAGCGATACAATGCGCGGTCGTTGGTGTTGACCGGCATTCAAGACTAGGATCCGGAGGGAGCAGAGAGCCATGTCACAGGATTCTCGTTCGTCGGGTTGGACGCGCCGGGAGGCGCTCGGCATGTTGGGTCTGGGTGCCGCCGCGGCTGCGCTTCCGGAGTTCGCGCTGGCCGCGGAGCCCACATTTCCGAAGGGTGCGGTCATCAGGACGATCCTCAAAGACTACGCGCCCGAGGATCTGGCGGGCAGCGCCACGCTCTTCCACGAACACATGTCGTTCGCCGACGACTTCATGACGCGGTGGAATGGCTACTCGGCGGCGACGCGGGCGGCCACCGGGCCGGCGGCGGGTGCCGGCGGGGCTGGGCGCGCGGGCGGCGCTGGCGCCGCAGGTGCCGGGGGCGCGGGCGGTGCGGCTGGTATTGGACGTCCAGCGGGCGCGGGACGAGCCGCCGGAGCAGCTGTGCCAGCAACGCCGGCCGGGCCCTTCTTCATGCAGGACGTGGATCTCATGTCGGATGAGATGCGCATCGCCAAAACCGAAGGCATCGGCTGCATCGTCGACGGCGGGCATCCCGACATGGGACGCGACATCAATTTTCTGCGGCAGATCTCCATGAGGTCCGGGATGCCGATCGTGGCCGGCGCCGGTTTCTACACCCAGCCCTTCTATCCGAAAGAAATCGCCACGATGAGCGAGGAGCAGATCGTCCAGGCCCTCGTCAAGCAAGTGGAAACCGACCCGGTTGGTGTCTTCGGAGAAATCGGGTCGTGGGACGACATGACCAAAGACGAGCGCAAGGTGTTTCGCGCGATCGGCAAGGCCCACGTCGCGACGAATCTCCCGATCTTCACGCACACGGGGATTCCGGGCAAGGCGGCGCTCGAGCAACTGGATCTCCTCGAGGACGCCGGCGTGAATCCCAACCGCGTGGTGATTGGCCACGTGGGCAATCTGGTCGATGCCAGCGTGCAGGTGCACAAGGCGATCTGCAGGCGCGGAGCGTTTGTCGGCTTCGACCGCCAGGGCGGCGGGGGAGACGCGCAGCAGGTGCCGATGGTCATGGCGCTCATCGAGGCGGGCTTTGCCGACAATCTGATGTTTTCGGCCGATCTCTCGGGCGCGGGTCAGCTCAAGCGCAACAACGGCGGGGGCTACGCGAAGACCCTCACCGTCTTCGTGCCGAAGATCAAAGCGGCGGGCGCGACCGACGAGGTGCTGCGCGGCATCATGCGCGACAATCCACGCCGCTTCCTCGCGTTCGTGCCGAAGATCAAGAGGAAGGCGTAGTCACGCGCGCGCGCGTCGCTCGCGGCTGTGGATGGCCCTGTGGAGGGCCCGGTAGACAACGTAGACAACGTAGACAACGTAGACAACGTAGACAACGTAGACAACATTGATGACCTCGAGGAGGTGTGGATGACTCGAAAGATGCGGTTCGTGATCTCGATGGCCGTGCTGGTTGCTGGTGTGCTCACGGCTGTACCGGCTCGCGCCCAGGGCGCAGGTGTGCGCGCGGGCGTCAGCGGAGGGCCTGGCCAGTTCTATTTCGGCGGTCACGACGAATTTGGTCCGGTGGCGGATCAGTTCTGGTTCCGGCCCAACGTGGAGATCGGCCTCGGAGACCATCAAACGGTTGTCGCCGTGAATTTCGAGTTCGCGTATCGCCTGCTGCTGCCGCAAACAGACTGGCATCTCTACCTGGGCGCCGGACCAGCCTTGAATATCGTGCGGGTCGCCGGAAACACCGATCCCAAGGGCGGCTTGAACATCCTCGTCGGCGCCCAGCATCGCGGCGGGCTGTTCACCGAACTCAAGATCGGATTGGTCGACAGCCCTGAAGTGAAATTCGGCGTCGGCTACACGTTCCACTGATCGGGTGAGCGAGGGGGCTATCGGAACATCCGGGTCTTGACCGCCGCGTCCTTCCGGAACTCGTGAGACATGTTGTAGAAGCCGGCCGTCTTCAGCGTGACGGTCAGCTCGTCCGATCCAGGATTCTCCCAGTACCATCCGTGAATGCCGGGAAAGGGCGCGGTGAGCGTGCCGGACGCCTCGCGCGTCCCTTGTCCTTTCTCGTAGCTCTGCGCGTAGCCGCGAGGGGCTCCGTCCGGCTCGGCATGAAGTTCGTAGCTCGCGGGCCCCGTCGCGGTCCAGGAATAGAGCAGCGCTTCACCTTTGTCGAGCCGGTACTTGTATTCCATGGCTTCGTGCGGACCCACCTTGAATTCCACGGTTTCCTCTTTGAACGCGTGGTCCTGCGGAACAATGATCGTCGCCTGGCTGGGTGCACTCGCCGACGCGGCATTGAGAGCCTGAACCTTCTGTCCGGTCACTCCAAGATCCAGAAGTCCAAGCTTCGCGCCAGTCCCGAGCGGATCGACGGCGAATTCCGCCGGCAGGACGAACGCGACGAGAATCAACCCGGCCACGAGGAGTGCGGCGCCCGCCGCCACTCCGATTCGTTCTCTGGCTTCATTTATAGTCATGGTGTGAAGAGGAAATAGCCGGACAACTGATAGCCCACGAGGAGAAAGCCGCATCCCATCACGAGGGCATTGGTCACAAACGCGTGGCGGAGAAAGCCGGCTCGCGTCCGCCAGTAGCTCAACCCGACGAGCACGGCCATGAGCGCCAGTCCCTGCCCAATCTCCACGCCGACGTTGAAGCTCACGATGTTGGTGACGAGACCATTGGGCGACAGCGCGAAGTCCTGCAGCTTGGTGGCCAGGCCGAAGCCGTGGAAGAAGCCGAAGACGAGCACCGCCAGGTGAGTGTTGGGTTGGTGGCCGAAGAACCGCTTGAACCCGTCCATGTTCTCGAATGCTGTGTAGGCGACCGAGAAGCCGATGATGGCATCGATCAGGTACGGATTGGCGCGCACATCGCCCAGCACGCCGCCGAGCAGCGTCACGCTGTGTCCGATGGTGAAAAGGCTCACATACTGGACAACATCCTTCAGCCGGTAGAGAAAAAAGACGACGCCAACGAGAAACAGCAGGTGATCGTAGCCGGTCACCATGTGTTTCGCGCCCAGATACAGGAGCGGAGCGATCGCCCTGCCCTGAAGTCCCTGGAGGAATACCGCGTCCTTGCCGGACACGCCGTGCGCGCTCACCGCCTCGGAGAAGACTCCGAACAACAGCACCGCGACTCCGATCCGCCGTACCGAGAAGATCGCGTGTTGGCTAACGCTTGTACTTTTCATGACAGCTGTCGCACGACACATTGATCGGTTCGCCCGACGCAAAGAGCGCCTCGGCATTCTTCGCTTCGACCGCTTTCAGCGCGTCCTTTCCGCCGTCCATCATCGCCCGCGACATCTTCACCCAATCACCGCTGTCTACAATCCGGCTCCCCATCATGATCAGGTTGCCGGACTCGATGAGGGCAGCCGCACTGTTCCCCACGGCCTCCCACTCTTCAGGGGTCTTTGGTGCCCACGTCTCCTCGCCGCTCGTTGTCATCGTGGTGCCAACAGATTTGTAGATGATCGTGGCCGCAGGCCCGACGATGCCCTGCATGATCTGCTTGACGCTGGCCACGGGGGCGATGGCGGACGCACCGGCCGGCGACTTCGCGACTCGTGCCAGCCGCGCGTCGCGCGCGCCGGCGATCACGAGGCCGAGGCCGCTGATGAAGAAGGCC
>JBGOTP010000166.1:0-10656 GCA_041476545.1 Vicinamibacteria bacterium
CCGTCGTGCCGACGGCCAGCGCAACGGAAGCGAGCAACTGGTTCGCGACGCCAAACAGCGGACACAGCGTATCGATGCTGCCCGTCCAGATGAAGTAGCCCCACAAGATCACCATGACGCCTGAACAGCTCAAGGCGCTGGGCATCCAGTTCGTGTCGCCGAACTTCGGCCACACGCGGCCGATCGACTCCTGCAACAGAAAACGCCCGACGCGCGTGCCCGAATCGATGGTCGTCAGAATAAAGATGGCCTCGAACATGATGGCGAAGTGATACCAGTACGCCATCAGGCCCCTCAGCCCGGGGATGCTCGAAAAGATTTGCGCCATGCCGACGGCCAGCGACACCGCGCCGCCCGTTCGACCGATGACGTTCTCTCCGACCTGCCTCTGCAGATCCACAAGGTTGACAACCGGCATGTGCAGGTTGGCGAATACCGCCGGTGCTGTGTTGATGGCGTAGTAGTCGCCGGGATGGAGCGACGATGCCGCGATGAGCGCCATCACGCCAACAAGTCCTTCAAAGAGCATGGCGGCGTACCCGACTGCGCGGATGTCGGACTCCTTGTCCACCATCTTCGACGTGGTCCCAGTCGCGATGAGCGCGTGGAAGCCGGATATGGCTCCGCATGCGATCGTGATGAACACGAAGGGAAAGAGCGGACCCGGAATGATTGGTCCGCCGCCGTGGGTGAACTGCGACAACGCCGGTGCGTGCAACTGCGGGTTGACGATGATGACGCCGAGGGCCAGGAAGAGAATGGTTCCGATCTTCATGTAGGTGCTGAGATACGCGCGCGGCGTCAGCAGCATCCACACCGGCATCGTCGCGGCCGCGAATCCGTAGATGCCCAGGCCGAGGGTGATCTGGTGGATCGACAGAGTGAAGGTCGGTGCGAGTCCGGATTCGCTGACGTTCTTGCCGTAAATGACGCCGATGAACATCAGGGCAACGCCGATCACGGTCGCCTCCTTGATGTGTCCCTTGCGCCACTTGAACATGTAAAAGCCCATGAAGACCGCGATGGGGATGGTCGCGCTGACCGTGAACGTTCCCCACGCGCTTTCCGCGAGCGTCCGGACGAACACGATGCCGAGCCCGGCGAGCGCCACGACAAGGATGAACAGAATCGCGATGATGCCGGTGGTCCCCGCGACGGGTCCGATTTCCGAGCGCGTGATCTCGGCCAGAGACCGGCCGCCGCGCCGGGTGGATGCCCACAGCGAGACCATGTCGTGGACCGAGCCTGCCAGCACGCATCCCGCAAGCAGCCACATGAACCCAGGCGCCCAGCCAAACTGCGTCGCCAGCACCGGGCCGACGAGTGGACCGGCGCCGGTAATGGCCGCGAAGTGATGGCCGAAGAGCACCCATTTCGTCGTGGGGTAGTAGTTCGCTCCGTCGTACTTCGAATGCGCGGGCGTGATCCGCGTTTCATCCAGGACCATCACCTTGGCGGCGATGAACGCGCTGTAATACCGGTACGCGATGACGCCGATGCAAAGGGCGGGGACGACGAGGTAGAGTGCGTGCATGGGGGGCATTCTATCAGTGGTACACCCCGACGTGAAGCCCGTTGCGCCGGCCCGGAGGGCCGGAGTTTGAAGGGCTGGATCTATACTGCCCTGTGTCCTCCCTTCGGCGGCTCCTCGGCTACGTGCTGCGGTACCGGTGGGCGTTTGTCGCCGGTCTGGCCTGTGTCGTTCTCACCCAGGCCGTTGTCATTACGGCTCCCCGGATTCTGCAGGCCGCCGTCGACGACCTGACGCAGAGTGTCACCCGGCAGAAACTGTTCCTGTACGGCGGACTGCTGTTCGGGGTCGGCGTGGTCGGCGGCGTGTTCCGATATTTCACGCGCAGCATCCTCATCGGCGCCTCCCGCGACATCGAGTACGACATGCGGAACGACTTCTTCGCGCATCTGGAGAAGCTGCCGCTCGCCTATTTCCAGAGCCACAGGACCGGCGACCTGATGTCGCGGGCCACCAACGACCTCAACGCCGTCCGCATGATGGTCGGCCCATCGGTGATGTACTCCGCAAACACCGTGCTCGGGTTCGTCGCGTCGCTGACGCTGATGATCTCGATCGATCCGCGGCTCACGCTGGTGTCGCTCGTCCCGCTGCCCTTCGTGTCCATCTCGGTGTGGTACTTCGGCAGCGCCATTCACAAGCGATCCGAGCAGATTCAGGCGCAGCTTGCTGAGATTAGCGCCGTCGTGCAGGAGTCGCTCTCCGGCGTCCGCGTGGTCCGGGCGTACCGGCAGGAGGCCGCCGAACTCGATCGGTTCGAGCGGTCGAACCAGGAGTATCTGCGGCGCACGCGGCGGTTGATCGTCCTGCAGGGGATGTTCTTCCCGAGCATGGGCCTGTTCCTCGGCCTGGGCGCGATGGTCGCGTTGTGGATGGGCAGTCGTGAAGTGATTCTGGGCCGCATCACCCTCGGCCAGTTCGTGGCATTCAATGCGTATCTGACGATGCTGAGCTGGCCGGTGATTGCGTTTGGGTGGGTCACCAACATGGCGCAGCGCGGCATGGCGTCGTGGAAGCGGATGGTGGAGGTGCTGGAAGTGGAGCCGGCGATCCGCGACGACGAGGGAACGCAGAGCGCGCAGAGAACGCAGAGCCAAGTTATTTCAGCGAGCTCTGCGGCTTCTGCGTTCAATCGTCGTTCGGGCGTTGATCGTGTTCCGATTCGCGGCGAGATCGAGTTCCGCGATCTGGTGTTCTCGTACGGCGGCGGGCCCGTGCTCGATCACGTGTCGTTACGTATCGAGGCCGGCCAGACGGCCGCGCTCGTCGGCGTGACCGGATCCGGCAAGTCCACGCTGATCAACCTGATCGCGCGGCTTCACGATCCGCCGCCCGGAACGGTCTTCATCGATGGCGTCGACGTGCGTGACATGCCGCTCGATCGGCTGCGCGGCGCCATCGGGTTTGTGCCGCAGGAACCGTTTCTCTTCTCGGATTCGGTGGCCGACAACGTGGCGTTTGGCCTCGATGCTATTGGGGCGGGTGGGCCGGGTGGGGCAGCCGCCTCCGCGCCTGAGGCGCTTCGGCGGGCCTCGCCGGAGCTCGCCGTGTCGGAGAGCGAGCATAGGCGGGGCGGGGCAGGCATGGCAGGCGAGGCAGGCAAGGCAGGCGGGGAAGAGCTTGCCGCACAACGCTACGCGAAGATTCTGGAGGCCGCGGCGGTCGCGCGCCTGGACAAGGACATCGCGGACTTCCCGAAGGGGTTCGACACCATGGTCGGCGAGCGTGGCATTACCCTCTCGGGTGGGCAGAAGCAGCGCGCCGCCATCGCGCGCGCCGTGATTGTCGATCCGAGGATTCTCATCCTAGACGATGCGCTGTCGGCGGTCGACACGTACACGGAAGAAGAAATCCTGTCGCGCCTGCGTGGCGTGATGCGCCAGCGCACGTCGATCATCGTGTCGCATCGCATTTCAACCGTTCGCGATGCCGATCAGATCTTCGTGCTCGACGGCGGCCGCATCGCGGAGCGCGGCACGCACGACGCGCTCATCCGACAGAACGGGCTGTATGCGGAGCTGCATCGGAAGCAATTGCTGGAAGAGGAATTGGCCGCATCGTGAGCACCCAACAAGACGACGAAATCCTCGGCAAAGCCTACGACGCGCGATTGATGGGCCGGCTGCTGGCCTACTTGCGCCCGTACTGGCGACAGGTGGCCGGGGCCATTGCGGCCATCACGGTCGGCGCAGCGGTGTCGCTCGCGCAACCGTATCTCCTCAAGGTCGCCATCGACCGCCACGTGGCGACGGGACAGCTTGACGGCCTCGGCGGACTGGCCGCGCTGTACTGCGCGTTGCTTGTCGCCGCGTTCGCCGCCGAATATCTCCAGACCTGGACGATGCAGCTCACGGGGCAGCGCATCATGTTCGACCTCCGCATGGGGATCTACGGTCATCTGCAGAAGTTGGATCTGCGGTACTACGATCGGAATCCCGTCGGCCGTCTGATGACCCGGGTCACGTCGGACGTCGACGTCCTGAACGATCTGTTCACCTCAGGCGTGGTCACAATCTTCAGCGATGTGTTCGCGCTCGTCGGCATCATGGCGGTCTTGCTCTGGATGAACTGGCGCCTCGCGCTCGTGACCTTCGTGGTCCTGCCGCTCATTGCGATGGTCACCCAGTGGTTTCGCCGCAACGTGCGCGAGTCGTATCGTGTGGTGCGCCAGTGGATCGCGCGCATCAACGCGTTCCTCCAGGAGAACATCACCGGCATGGCCACGGTGCAGCTGTTCCGCCGCGAAGCGCTGAATTTCCAGAGATTCGACGACATCGACGCGAAGCACCGGGACGCCAACATCGGGGGCATCTTCTATTACGCGGTGTTCTATCCGGCGATTGAAGCGCTCAGCGCGCTGTCGACGGCGTTGATCATCTGGTACGGGGGCGCCAACGTCCTCAGCGGCGCGTTGACAATCGGCGCGCTCGTGGCCTTCGTCCAGTACTCGCAGCGGTTCTTCAGGCCGATCAGCGACATGTCGGAGAAGTTCAACGTGCTGCAGTCGGCCATGGCCTCGTCGGAGCGGATTTTCAGGTTGCTCGACGAGCCGGTGGTCATCGAGTCGCCGCCACGTCCGATCGGTCGCGCGGCCGGCGCGAAAGGCCACATCGTGTTCGATCATGTGTGGTTTGCGTACAACATGGGGCAGGCAGGGCGGGTAGGGCAGGCGGGGCAGGCAGGGAGGCCCGGTGGGGCAGGCGGGGAAGACGGCGACGTGAACTGGGTTCTGCGGGACATCTCGTTCGAGGTGAAGCCGGGCGAGCGCGTCGGTATTGTCGGCGCCACAGGGTCTGGCAAGACGACGCTCGTCAACCTGCTGCTGCGGTTCTACGATGTGGGACGCGGACGCATCACCATCGACGGCGAGGACGTGCGCGATCTCGATCTTGCGGATCTGCGTGGCCTCTTCAGTCTCGTCCTGCAGGACGTGCACCTGTTCTCGGGGACGATTGCCGACAACATTCGCCTCGGCAACCCGGAGATCGAGGATGAGGCCGTGCGGCAGGCGGCGAAGGCCGTTCACGCTGACGCGTTCATCGGTCGCATGGCAGGTGGTTATCAGGCCGCGGTGGTCGAACGCGGATCCACGCTGTCGGTCGGACAGAAGCAGCTCCTGTCGTTTGCGCGCGCGCTGGCATTCGATCCGCGCGTGCTGATTCTGGACGAGGCCACGTCGAGCGTCGATACCGAGACCGAGATCCTCATTCGCGAGGCCCTGCACGTGCTCATGGCTGGCCGGACGACGATGGCGATTGCGCACCGGCTGTCGACGATTCAGGACATGGACAAGATTCTCGTGTTGCACAAGGGATCGCTCCGTGAGGCGGGCACGCACCAGGAACTGCTCGCGCTGCGTGGAATCTACTTCAAGCTGTTTGAATTGCAGTACAAGAACGACGGCGGCGCCTCGGCGCGGACGACGCGGTCTGGTGGGTTCCCCGCTACCTTGTTGGTGCCTGGGGCGCGGTCGCCGGTGGAGTCTCGGCCTGCGGCGTTGCGGCCTGCGGAGTGTCTGTCCGACGATCTTCCGGCTGGGGGACCTCCAACTGGGGAAGAGACAGCGGTTGCGAGGGCAGCGGTGGAGGGCTCGATGATTTCGAAGACTGCCCCCGCGACGGACGTCTGAGCAGACGGTCGATGAGGCGAGGCGTGGGAGAAACCGTGGCCCGCGGATCCCATCCAAGTCGCAACACCTTCATCCGGGCTTCCCTGCGCCCGAACGTCAGCGCCTCGTTGCAGCTCCACATATAGATGTCCACGTCCCGGCCCCTGATCTCCGGACCCGTGTCGAGAATCGTGTACATGCCGTCGTAACGCGGGTCGTCTGTTTCGATTTGAACGATCGACCCGAGCGGCAGCAGACTGCGATCTGCCGCGGCGGCCCCGGACTGCACGGCGACTCCCGCTGCGGTCACGCTCCCCTTGCAATACGCCGTGGTGCTGATCGAAATGCGATCCCCCGGTCCTGGAGGCAGTTTGGCATCGGGTTCACGCCAGTCGCGCATGGTCACCTCATACAGCGAGATGAATCCTCCCGTGGCGACGGTCGTGACGAGCAGCTTGACCCACAACGATCTCGTGAGGCGCACCTTGAAATTGTAGAGCGTCTCAGGGTTACTTGAAATGCCTGTATCCGCCGGGGACCGGCATGTCGTGGGCCGACCCGTGGACGATCCGGCGAATCAGCACGTCGGGACCATCCGTGCACACACCGATGCGCGTCGTCTGGACATCGCTGTGGCGGACCGCGGTCTTCAGTCGTCCGCGTAGCCTGGGCCGAACGGTGAAGAGCAGCTCGTAGTCGTCGCCGCCTGTGAGCGCGTCGGTCACCGGATCCTCGCCGCGCGCGGTTGACCAGGCGCGCGCACAGGATTCGATGGGGATCGCGTCGGCGTCGATCGTGATGCCGACACCGCTCGCGCGCGCGATCTGATGCACGCCGTCGGCCAGGCCGTCGCTCAGGTCCATGCACGCCGATGCCGCCCGGTTGCGCCCGAGCAACAGGCCGAGACGTACGCGAGGCTCCGGGTAGAGATAGCGTTGGATGCACCCATGTGTCTTCTCCTCCGTGTCCCTGGTGTCCGCTGTGGCGGAGAGCTTCAGCGCCGCCAACCCGGCGGCCGCGGCGCCAATCGATCCGCTGACATAGACAGCGTCTCCCGGTCGCGCGCCGCTGCGGGTGAGCACCTGCCGTCGCTTGACGGATCCGGCGATCGTGACGTCGATCATCAACGGCCCCGGGGATCGCGTGAGATTGCCGCCCGCGACGTGTAGCCGATGAAGCGCGGCCAGCGAGGCGAGGCCGGTGATCATCCCGTCGAAGTCGTCGCACGTGAGGGACGGTGGAAGGGCCAGCGAGAGCAGCGCGAGCCGCGGCGTGGCACCCATGGCGGCGAGGTCGCTGAGGTTGACGGCCAACGCGCGATGGCCGATTGCACCCGGCGGCGTGAACCGGCGATCGAAGTGGATCCCCTCGACGAGCGCGTCCACGCTGAGCACCTCGAGCCGATTGCGCTCCGGTTCCACAACCGCCGCATCGTCGCCGATGCCGACGAGCAGCCAGTCGGGCGGGGGAGGAAGGCGCGCCTGAATGCGCGCGACGAGCTCACGCTCGGTGAGGTCGGCGACGGTGCTCACTTACTTGGCATAGTCGGTCGCACGGGTTTCCCGAATGACTGTGACTTTGATCTGCCCGGGGTACTCCAGCTCGTTCTCGATGCGCCGCGCGATGTCTTTCGAGAGCCAGATCGCTTCTTCGTCGGAGATCTTGTCGCTCTCGACCATGATCCGAATCTCGCGGCCGGCCTGGAGTGCGAACGATTTCGACACACCCTTGAAGGAATCGGCGATGCCTTCGAGCTTCTCGAGGCGCTTGACGTACGACTCGAGAATGTCGCGCCGCGCACCGGGGCGCGCCGCCGAGATGGCATCGGCCGCCTGGACGATCATGGCTTCGAGCGACGGCCAGTCGATGTCCATGTGGTGCGCCGCCATTGCCATCACCACGGCCTCGTTCTCGCCGTGTTTCCTGAGGAAGTCGATGCCGATCTGGAGGTGCGTCCCCTCCATCTCGCGATCGATGGCTTTGCCGATGTCGTGCAGAAAGGCGGCGCGGACCGCCACGTGCGCGTCGAGTCCGATTTCCCTGGCCATGATGCCGGCCAGCCGTGCCACTTCGGCCGAGTGCGAGAGGACGTTTTGTCCGTAGCTCGTGCGGAACTTCAGCCGGCCCATGAGCCGGTGAATTTCCGGATGGAGATCGTGCAGGCCCAGCTCGAACGCGACGGCCTCGCCCTCCTTGCGCATGGCGATGTCGGTTTCGTCCTTGACCTTCTGCACCACCTCCTCGATGCGCGCCGGATGGATCCGGCCATCGGCGATCAGCCGTTCGATCGCCTGCTTCGCGATCTCGCGCCGGTAGGGGTCGAATCCCGACAGGATGATGGCGCCCGGCGTGTCGTCGACGATGAGATCCACGCCGGTGGCGAGTTCGAGCGCGCGGATGTTACGTCCTTCGCGGCCGATGATGCGTCCTTTGAGATCGTCGCTCGGGAGATCGACGACCGACACCGTGGTTTCGATGGCATGCTCGGCGGCCGACCGCTGGATCGCTTCGGTGATGTACTGTTTCGCCCGGTCACCCGCGACTTCGCGTGCCTCGGCGTCGAGTCGTTTCAGCAGATTCGCGGCGTCGTGCCGGGCGTCGCCCTCGATCTGTTTGAGCAGCAGTTCCTTGGCTTCGTCGGCCGTCAGGCTGGCGACACGCTCGAGTTCGTGCTGCTGCTGGGCCACGAGGCGGTCGTATTTGGCGACGGCCCCTTCCGCGTGCTTCTCGCGATCGACGACCGCGCGCTCACGCGTCTGCAGCTCCTTCTCCAGGCGATCGATGGTGGTCTGGCGATCGAGAAGGACGACGTCCCGGCGCGTGAGCGTTTGTTCGAGCGCCTGCGCCTGCTGCCGCTCGTGGCGGGCCTGCCGCTCGGCATCGGTCAGGATCTCGTGCGCTTTTTCCTTGGCTTCGAGGACGGTTTCCTTGGCGCGGGTTCCGGCGTCGCGTTGCGCGTTCGTGACGAGCTGGCGGGCCTGATCCTCGGCTCGACCAGTCGTATCCGCGGCGATCCGCTTACGAGTGGCGATCCAGATGGCGAAGACCGCGCCAGCTGCCGCCATTGTCACGAGGAGGTTGACGACTAACCCATATATCGGCACGCGTAACGTCCCTCGAGACGTGACAGCGACGCATATTCAGGATGAACGAGAACGAAGAAGCCCCGCTTTGCCGTGTGGGGAGGTCGATGAACCTGCGTAGGCAGGTGGAACCGCTTCAATTTCAAACGCGCTTCAGGCTTCCTCAAACAGAGGCATGCACACCACGCGGCGTCGCGACTCACTTTGATGGAACGTTGGCTCAAACGAGCCTGCCACCATCACGCGCAAAGCAGGGACTCAAACGCTGGAAGGGATCTTACTCAAGGTTCGCGGGGTTCACAAGGTTCACGGGGTTCACAGACGTTCACTTCACAGGGGTTCACGGCGTGGCAGGGGTGAGCCCCGTCTAGGCCATCAGCACCCGATCGAGGAGGCGCTCGATTTCGCCCGCGCGTTCGGCGATCTGGCCGTCGCAGTTCTTGTTCGCGTCGCGGCAGCGGAACAGCTCGTCGGCAATGTTGAGGGCGGTGAGGATGGCGAGGCGGAGGACGTCGGCATTGGGGGTCGAATCGCCGATGACCCCCATCCTCTCGTCCACATACTGCGCCAGCCGCACGACGTACTCCTGATCCAGCGTGCTGTGGATCGGATAGTGGTGACCCTGAATCTCAACGGAAATGACGTGGCCCATCATAGATTCAGAGCCTCGAGCTGATCGAGCATGTCGCTGACCCGGGACCGAATGACGTCGCGCTCCTCTTTCAGGTTCGTGAGCTCGTTCGCGGCGGAGTCGCCGGCCGCCAGTCGTCCGCGCATGGTCTCGAGTTCTCGCGCCAGTCGCTGGTGCTCCTCGGCCGACCGCGCCTGGTCGGCCTTCAGCCGTTCGACGACGGCAACCAGGAGCTTCACTTTCTCTTCCAGGCGGTCGATCGGTTCGAGATCAATCGTTCGCGTCGCTGTCTTTGCCATCTGCTGCTACTCCCAGCCCTCGACCCTCAGCCCTGATTCTGAACTTATCTCCGAATAGCGCCGTGCGCCTCCACAAGCGCCGCGAGAATCGTGTCGACGCTCTGCTGAACTTCCGCGTCGGTCAGGGTTCGATCCTGCGCCTGAAAGGTCAGGTGCACGGCGAGACTCACGGTGTCGGCCTCGCCCTTGCCCGTGTAACGATCAAAGAAGCTCACGCCGACGAGCGGCGCAGGACCCTTGTCGCCAGCCGCCTGAATGGTGCCACGAATGATCTCGGCAGGCAAGGTATCGGACACGATGAGGGAAAGGTCGCGCACGACGAAGGGATAGCGCGGCAGCGAACGGACGCGGTCCGCGGCGTCAGGACGCGGACCCGGCAGCGCATCCAGATTCAGCTCCGCGACGAACACGTTGTCCTGGCGGGGTACACCGCGCTCCTCGGCGAGGGCGGGCGCGACGAGGCCGGTCACGCCAAGTGCCATGCCTCCAACGAAGACACTCGCCGTTTGACCGGCCACGAGAAACGGCCGCGTGGCTGTTTCGAAGCGCACGGACGCGCCGAGTACACCACAGAGATGCTCCACGACGCCTTTGACGTCGAAAAAGTCCACCTCGCGTGAGGCGCACGACCAGTGCTCGGCCGCCGGCGCTCCCGTCCAGGCAAGGGCGACGCCTCGTGTTTCGCCGGTCACCGTGCTGAAGCGGGCGCCGATCTCGAAGAGCGCGACATCGCGCCGCCCGTGGCGCCGGTTGTGCGCGATGGCGTCGACCAGGCCCGGGAGGAGCGATGGTCGCAGCGTGCTGAACTTGGCCGACAGCGGGTTGGCGAGGCTGATGATTCCGCCGGCATTCGCCTCAGACAGAAAGGCCCGCGCCGCCTGCGCTTCGATGAAGCCGAACGTGATCGCCTCGTTCATCCCCCCGGATGTCAGGACACGCCGCACGAGTCGATCGCGCGGGACCCGGCGGTCGGGCGCCGGCGCGGCGGAGGTCGGCGCCGGAAA
>JBGOTP010000167.1:0-10613 GCA_041476545.1 Vicinamibacteria bacterium
CGCCTGACCGGCCGGGGCCATGCCCGGCTGGACGGTCGCAGACGTAGGCGGGGTTTGGGCGGGCTGCCGGCTCGCGCTCGTCGAACGTGAATCGTAGAGCCTCTGCACCGTCGCCCCGAGCGCAAAGCACGCGATTCCGAGGATAAGACCACCAACCCGCTGCCTCACAACGCCTCCTTCGAGACGGGCTTCCGCCCATCAGACGCGACAGGATTCTAGCGCAACTGGCGCGCCTGCGAACGCGACGCTCACGAGCACGGACGGCCCTCGAAACTCGGGTCACGAACGACCAATTGAGCGGTATCATGAGGGCTTACTGACAAGGCTGGACGGCCGATCAAACAGGAGGGGTTGTGCAACAGCGGCATCTCTCAGCCGTGGCGATCTTCGTTGTCCTCGTTGCGGCGATATCGCTCGCGGGCGTCACGGTCGCGGGTCAATCGGCCGCGCTCGCGGCCAAATCGTGGACGGCGCCTCGCGGACCCGATGGGCATCCCGATCTCACGGGCACGTGGGAACACAACGCCGCCACCCCGCTCGAGCGGCCCGACGAGCTGGCCGGCCGCGCGACGCTCACCAATGATGAAGTGGCGGCGATGAAAGCGACGGCAGCCAAGCTGTTCGGAGGTGACGGCGATGCGGCGTTCGGGGACGCCATCTACGTTGCGACGCTTCGCAACGTCCTTGGCTCGCAGAAAGGATTCACGTCCCGGGATGTCACCACCGGCGACTACAACTCATTCTGGATTACCGGGCGATGGTTCGAGAATCGAACGTCGCTCATTACCGATCCCCCCAATGGGAAGATTCCGCCGTTCACCGCCGATGCGCAGAAGCGCCGGGCGGCCGCGGCGGAGTACCGCCGCCTTCACCCCTTCGACGGTCCGGAGGACATCGCGCTCGGCGAGCGCTGCATCACCGGCAGCGTGCCGATGCTCGGCGCGGGGTACAACAACTACTATCAGATCGTTCAGACGCCCTCGATGGTCGCCATCGGCATGGAGATGCGCCACGACACGCGCATGATTCCGATTGGCACCCGTCCGCATCTGCCAAAGACCGTGCACCTGTGGCTGGGCGATCCGATCGGCCACTGGGAGGGCGACACGCTCGTCGTCGATACGACCAATTTTCGAGACGACTCTCCGATTTCGGGAGGCGCCACCGGGAACACGCACCTGGTCGAGCGTCTCACGCGCGTCGCCCCCGAGACGCTCAAGTACGAAGTGACGCTCACGGATCCGATGACGTGGACGACACCCTGGACGGCCGTGCTCTATATGAAGAGCACGACCGATTCGATCTACGAATATGCCTGCCATGAGGGCAACGAAGCGATGGCGGGCACCCTCCGGGGCGCTCGCGTCGAGGAAAAGGCCGCGCGCGACAAGGCCAAGGCCGCGGGTCAGACAACCTCGAAGTAACGGGAGATTGGTCCAACCCATGGTGGTCAAGATGCGGACTCCGATGGCCCTTGCGACTCGCCTGACGACGGCGGCCGTCTGCGCTGCCCTGCTGGCCGGCGCCGCACGACCCGGCTTCGGACAGGTGCGCGACGCAGTGCTGCGCACGACCGACGGCAAGCCCGACTTCAGCGGGATCTGGCAGACCATGAACTCCGCAAACTGGGACCTGCAGGCGCACGCGGCGCGCCGCGGCGTCCTGGTCGCGCTTGGTGCCGCGTTCAGCGTTCCCGCGGGGCCGGGCGTCGTAGAGGGGAATGACATTCCGTATCTTCCGGCTGCAGCGGTCAGGAAGAATGCGAACGCGGAGAACTGGCTGGCGCGCGATCCCGAGGTCAAGTGCTTTCTGCCCGGCGTGCCGCGCATGACATACATGCCATATCCGTTTCAGATCGTGCAGGGGAAAGACGCCATTCTGATGGCGTCGGAGTTTGCGAGCGCCAGCCGGACCATCCGGTTCAACACCAGCGCCACGAGTCCGGCACCGGCGTGGATGGGATGGTCGGTTGGACGATGGGAGGGGAACACGCTCGTCGTCGACGTGACCGATCAGATGGAAGACACCTGGTTCGACCGAGCGGGGAATTTCCACAGCGACGCGCTGCACGTCGTGGAACGCTACTCCTTCATCGATCGCAACACGCTCAACTACGAGGCGACGATCGAGGATCCGAAGGTCTTCTCGCGGCCCTGGAAGATCAGCATGCCGATCTATCGGCACGTGGAGAAGAACGCCCAGGTCATGGAGTACAAGTGCGTGGAGTTCGCGGAAGAAGCGATGTACGGACACCTTCGCAAGCCGCCTTCGAATCCGTGACACGCGGCGACAGGGTCGGTTGACGAGCCCGCAGCCCAACGCGTGTATGATGAGACCCAAAAGGAGAATGGCAATGAAACGTGTTCTCGTAGGCGCACTCCTGTGCGGTGTGATGACGCTTCCAGTGTTCGCCGCCCTGAAGTCAGGCGATAAAGCCCCGGACTTCTCGGCCAAGGCCTCCCTGGCGGGAAAGGAATTTACGTTTTCGCTGAAGGACGCGCTCAAGAAGGGACCGGTCGTGGTCTACTTCTACCCCTCGGCGTTCACCGGCGGCTGCAACATCGAAGCGCACGCCTTCGCCGAGAACAAGGAAAAGTTCGACGCCGCCGGCGCGAGCATCATCGGCGTATCGGCCGACAGTATCGCCAGGCTCAACGCCTTCTCGGCCGACCCGCAATATTGCGCGGGCAAGATTGCAGTCGCGTCCGACCCGGACCAGGCGATCGCGAGGTCCTACAATCTGACGAAGATGGACATCAAGCCCGGCAGCATCAAGGACTCGCGCGGAGAGATGGTTGACCACGAACTCACCGAGCGGACCACCTTCGTGATCACGCCCGACTACAAAGTGGCGGCGACTCTTTCGACCGCCGACGACAAGATCAGCCCCGCAGCGCACGTCGAAAAATCGCTCGCCGTGGTGACGCAACTCGCCAGCGCCAAGGCGGCAAAGCATTAGGGAGAGAGGTCCGTATGAAACGTATTGCCCTGTTGGTCTTCGGTGTCGTGACGGTTTCGACCGGCGCGTTCGCACAAACGCCGGCCGACGCCATCGCCACGGCGCTCGCCGCCGCCCCGGCGAATTTACGCGAGGCGGCGACGGTCATCAAGTGGAAGCCCGATTTCACCTACGACACGTTGAAGAAGGGAACGAACCGTCTGGTCTGCTACGACCGGTCGGGCTTTCCGGAACAGCAAGCGTACTCGATTGAGTGCACCAGTATCGCCAACCTCGACCGGGCCGCTCAGAATATCAAGTTCGAAGCGGTAGGCGACAAGGTCAAGACACAGGCAATGCTCGATGCGGCGGAAAAAGACGGCACGCGTGTGAAGCCGGAATTCGGGTCGGTGTGGTACCACATGATGGGCCCCGACCGGGAGCACGCTCGACCGCACATGACCATTGCCGTGCCGGGTGCCACGACGCAGTCACTCGGACTGCCCGACAACGCCAGGCAGGGTGGGGTGTGGATCATGAATGCCGGCACCACGACGGCCCACCTCATGACGCCGGGCGAATAGAAGGCGTCACGTCACCACAGGGAGCCGGGATCGTCGATCCCGGCTCCGCACAAAGATGAAACATCTGATCTCGAGTCTACTCGCAGGGGCCGCGCTGTCCGCGGCCCCTGGCAAACAGACGTTCACCGGTACAATCACCGACAACATGTGCGCACAGGCCGGTCATGCGCAGATGCGAATGGGGCCAACGGACGCCGAGTGCACGACGGCCTGCATCAGTGCTCATGGCGCCACATACGTCCTCCATGACGGCAAGAATATCTACACGCTGAGCGACCAGCAGACGCCTGAAAAATTCGCGGCAAGAAAAGTGCGGGTCGTCGGTGCGCTGAACGCCAAGACCAAAACGATCCAGGTGGACTCGATTACTGCGGCAAAGTGAGGCGCGAGGTCAGGGCCATGCGTCGAATGCTGTTTCTCGCCGTGTTGCTCGTTGGGGCACTCTGGGCCGTTCAGCCGCGTCTCGCTGCGCAGAAGCAAGGGCAACTCTTCGTCAGCCTCATTGACGCGAGCGGCGCGCCCGTAGTGGATCTCCAGCCCGGAGACGTGATGATTTCTGAAGACGGCGTCGTGTGTAAAACGCTGAAGCTGGAGCCCATCGATTGGCCGGTCAAGCTCCAGGTGCTGGTCGACAACGGGGGGAACAACACCAGTCCCATCACTCCCCTTCGTGACGGGCTCTCGGCGTTGTTCGAGCAGATCCACGACGGAGTCGAGATGTCGATGTACACGACATCGCCGCAACCGCGCACGATTGTGAAGCCGACGACCGACAAGCAGCAGCTCGTGAAAGGCATCGGGCGGATCCCGCCTGATGGGGGCGCCGGCGCGTTCCTCGATGCCCTCTTCGAAGCATCCGTCCGCACCGACCAGGACAGGACGCCGCACTTTCCGGTCGTGCTCATGGTCGGGTCTGATTTCGGACGATTCCAGACGAATGACAGGGACTATCAGAGGCTGCAGGAGAACATTCTCAAGCACGCGATGACGGTTCACATCGTCCTGATGTCGGCTGGCGCCACCGCTGTGGCGAGCGGAGGCGGTGGGCAAACCGAGATCGGGGCCGTCGTGACGAAGCTGAGCGGCGGGCGTTACGACACCGTCACGGCGACCCGGCTCTCCACGCTGCTGCGGGAAATCGGCAAGCAGATCGCGCAAAGCGCGGCTCGGGAGCGGCATCAGTACCGCGTCACATACGAGCGCCCGGCCAACGCGAAGCCGACCTCGCAAGTCAGCGCGGCCATTGGACGCGAGGGCACGCCAGTGTTCACGGTCGATGGACGCATTCCATAGGGGTTGCGGACACGCTACAATCGAAGGTCCTTTGTCTGGAAAACGCCCTTACGGAGTCTCGACTCATCTCGCTGTACGGAAAAGCCCTGGCCTGAACATCGTGTCCGACTGCGGATTTCAGGTTGGCGTCGCGCGAAGCGACCCAACCTGAAACTCGGCCGATGGCATCCGCGTGAAGCGGCGCAGAGGAGAGAGAGCGAGGCCGGCCCCGGCCGGAGCCGGCCTCGAGTGACTGCCTGTTCCCGCTAGAGCTCGACGAGATCTGACGTACTGTCGCCGAGCTTGTCGACGTGCACGCCGACCTTATCGAGCAGCGTGACGTAGAGGTTCGACATCCGCATCTTCTTGTCCTCGGCGAGCGAAATATGCCGGTTGCCCTTCAGCGTGCCGTTGCCGCCGCCGGCGATGACGGTTGGAAGGTTGAGCGGGCTGTGCATGTCGCCGTCGCTCAATGAAGAGCCGAACATCATGATCGAGCGATCGAGCAGCGTCGCGTCGCCGTCCTTGATCTTCGACAGCTTCTCGACGAACTTCGCGAACGTCGACACGTTGTAGGCGTCGATCTTCATCAGCTTCAACCGCTTCTCCGCATCGCCGCCGTGGTGCGACAGGTCGTGGTGCTGCTCCGGCACACCGATGGAGGCAAAGGTGCCACCGGCCATGTTGAACGTCGCGACGCGCGTGATGTCCGCCTGGTACGCGAGCACGAGCAGATCGAAAATCAGCTCGCGGTGATCCTGCCAGTTCTCCGGGATGCCAGTCGGACGCTCGCCGGTCGAGAACTCGGAGTTCGCATTCTGCTGCTCCGCCTTGTGAATGCGCTTCTCCAGATCCCGAACCGTCTCGAGGTACTCGGACACGGTGAGCCGATCGCTGGCCCCAAGCCTGCGCTGCAGGTTGTTGACCTGTTCCGCAACGGCGTCGAGGATGCTCCGATCAGCCCGGATGCGCGCCAGACGGTCCTCGTTCGACGTTTCCTCGCCGAACATCCGCTCAAAGATGACGCGCGGATCTCCCTCGGTCGGGTTCGGCTGCGTCGGAGAGCGCCATGACAACAACTGATAGAGGCAGCTGTAGCCGTTCTCGCATGCGCCCGATTGAATCACGCTCGTCTGCAGCGCGAGCTCGAGCGACTCGATCGGCGTCGCCTTCCCGAGCACGCGCGCGGCGTACTGGTCCACGGTGGTGCCGAGCATCGGGTGCACCTCCGTCCGCTGTGCCAGCACGCCCGAGAGCCACGCCGCGTATCCGCGGGTGTGGGGGCCGCCGCCGTCGCCGAGACCAGCGCAGTAGTGGTTGAGGCCGCTCAGCACCATCACCTTCTCGCGGAATGGCTCCAGGCTCTTGAGCGGCTGGGTGAACTCGAAGTTCGCCCCGGTCGTCGTCGGGGTCCAGTACTTCATGGACATCCCATTCGGCGTCTGGAAGAACCCGATCCGGGGGACCCCCTTGGGAGTGGCGCTGAGCGCCGGCATCATGGCGTCCAGCAGCGGAATGGCCAGGGTGGCCCCTATTCCGTGAAGGAAGGTTCGCCGCGGCAGCGCCATCTTTGTGATTACCATCGTGAAAATCCTCCAGCTAATTTGTCGTCTTGCTACGGCTTCTTCGCGTTGGCGTTTGCGGCCTCAGCTTTAGCGCTCTCTTCTCCAACGACGGGCTTCGGCGGAACCGGGAGTCCCCGCTTGGTGTACGTCTCGCGCAGCAGCGCGGCGACCGCGGGCTGCTGCTTGTAGATGCCCGCCCAGAACTCTCCGTCGGCCACACCGAGCGGCGTCCACCCGAGAAGATTCGGGACATCCAGGTCCGCGCCGCGATCGACCAGGAGCCGGGCCACCGAGGTGAAACCGCGGTACGACGGACCATGAAGCGCCGTTTCCCCGTTCCTGTTCTTGGCATGGATGTCTTCGCCGAGCTCCAGCAGGTACTTGACCGCCGCCAGCGTCTCGGTTTCGTTGCCGACGTCCTCGCCAGGATTGCTGAGGCCGACGCCCGCAGCCACCATGAGCGGCGTATCCTTGTCGACGTTCAGCAGCGTGCGGTCGGCACCGTTCTCGACGAGCAGCCGCATCATCGGCACATCCACGCACTTGGACGCGACCAGGAACGCCGTCGCATCGATCCGGAGGAACCGGCTGCGCATGTTGTCCTTGAAGCTCTCTTTCATCCGCGCGTTGACGTCCACGCCCGAGTCGATGAGCTTGCTCGCCAGCTCCAGACTGCTCATCGTGCCGGTTGGCTCGGGGTGCCCCGGATGGAACGCCGCCTTGAGGTTGATACGGCGCGACCAGGCGAGCTGGTGCAGCGCGGTGTAGCCGGGCCCCTTGTTCGGATCGGCGCCATAGTCGAGCAGCGTCGACGCAAGCTCCCAGTGGTTGTTGATGATCGCGAGGATCAGCGATGTCGTCCCTTCGGGCTTCGCGTCGTCGACATCCGCGCCAGCGTCGAGCAGTGCCTCGACGGTCTCGATGTGCCCCCCGCGCGCGGCCCACAGCAGCGGCGTGAACTGGAGGCCGTCGAGCGTGATGCCCCAGGCCGTTGAATCGCGATGCGAGCGGATCCCGAGCGGATCGTCCACGCGCGGCATCATGAACCCGGTGCCCAGGTTCAACCCGGTTCCGGGCGCCTTCGACCGCGCCTTGAGATCCGCCCCGCCTTCCACGAGGAGCCGGACGACCGCCGTATTCCCGGCAGCGGCGGCCCACATGAGCGCCGTCTGATTGAGGATTGGCTCCTTGACGTTCACGTTCGCGCCGTAGGCGATCAGGATCTTGACGGCGTCCGGATTGCCCGCGCGCGCGGCCGTCATCAGCACCGGCTCACCCGAGACGACGGCGTTGGCGTCTTCGCCTGCCTTCAGCAGCCGCGCGATCACCAACGTGCGGCCCTTCGCAGCGGCCAAGCCGAGCGGCGTCGCGCCGTAACGGTTGGCGACTTTGGCGTTGGCGCCGGCCGCGATCAGCAGATCGACCAGCGCCGCGTCGCCGCCATCGGCCGCATAGTGCAGCGCGGTCGTCCCATCGGTCTCCGCGGCGTTGACGTCGACCTTCTGTGCGACCAGGGCGCGAACGCCTTTCGCGTCACCGCTCTTGACCGCCTCGACGAGCGGGACAAGCCGCGCGGCCGCTTCCGCGCTCGCCGCGGCGAACCCAAGGACACAGAGCAGCGCCACCGCAGCTCGGATGGCCAGGATACGGTTCTCTGTCACGACGGTCTCCTTCCCATGCTCGCCTTCATCTGCCTGTCTTTCGTCGTGTTCGCCCCGTCCGCCTATCGCGACGCGGCAACAGCCGGCGCCGCGTCCAGCGCTCGCCGCATCTGGAACGGCGCGCTCCGAATGATCCCCAACGCGATGTCCGAGAACTTGTAGTTGCCCGCGGCCGCCTCGCGCAGGATCTTTCGCACCGCCGGCGCGTCGTAGGATTCGTACCCGCGGCCGAGCGCGTACACCATCAGCTTCTCGGTGAACGTGCGCAGGAACGGCGCCGGATGACTGATCACCAGCCGCCGGAATTCGGCGAGGTTCGCGAACGTCGTCCCGTCGGGCATCGTCCCAGCGGGATCGATGCGCGTGTACGACCGATCCACCTCGCGCCACTTGCCGATCGCGTCGAACTGCTCCAGCGCAAACCCGACCGGATCGATGACGCGATGGCACCCCGCACACACCGCATTGCTCCGATGCTTCGCCATCATTTCCCGTAACGTCAGGATGCGCCCGTCGTCCTGCTTCTCGTCGCCGAGCGTCGGCACGTTGGGCGGCGGCGGCGGCGGCGGCGCGCCGAGCACGTTGTCGAGAATCCACTTTCCCCGCTTGACGGGCGACGTGCGCGTGGGCACTGACGTCACCGTGAGGATGCTGGCCTTGCCGAAGAGGCCGCGGCGCGGGCTGTCCGGCGGCAGCGACACGCGCGTGAAGTCCGGCCCGCGCACGTTGGCGATGCCGTAGTGCCGCGCCAGCCGCTCGTTGACGAACGTGTAGTCCGCGTCGAGCAGCGTCAGGATGCCGCGGTCCTCTGTGCGGATGCTGTCGAAGAACAGCTCCGTCTCCTTGGTCATCGCCTCGCGCAGCGTCCGATCGAAGCTGGGGAAGAGGTCAGAGTCGACCTGCGCGTCCGCGACGTTGCGAATCCACAGATAGAACGACGCAAAGCTCTCGGTGAGCGCCTGGCTCCGCGGGTCCCGCAGCATGCGGCGCGCCTGTTTCTCCAGCACCGCGGGCGTGTTCAACTGCCCCTTCACCGCGATGTCGAGCAGCTCGTCGTCGGGGATGCTGCTCCAGAGGAAGAACGAGAGACGCGAGGCGATCGCGAGATCGTCGGCGCGGTACGCCGCTCCTGGCGCGACGTTGGCGGGGTCGGCTTCGATGCGATACAGGAATTCGGGGCTGACGAGCAGCGCACGAACGGCCCGCTCGATGCCGCCGTCGAAATCACTCTCCCCGTGGCCCTCCTTGTAGAAGCGCATCAAGTACGCCAGGTCGTCGGCGTTGGCGGGGCGACGAAAGCCGCGACGCGCCAGCGTCGTCAGAATCTCGCGTGCGCAGGGCTCTTCTTTCGCCGCACTGGTCGGCGTGCAGGTCAGGATCTTGCGCCGGCTCGCCGAATCGCCCTTCCCCACGATCTGCAGCGGCCCGGTGAGCACGACCGACGCCACACCTGGAAGCGCGACGTTGCCCGGGAGCTGCTGGCCCGCAAACGGCAGCCGGTCGCCCTCCTGTTCGACGGTCGGTTTGGTCTTGGCGAACGTCGCAATGAAATTGTGCTCACCAGCCTTGACTGGAAGTTGAATGGTGTATGGGCGCTGACGAGCAGGACCCTCAGCCGTGCGTTGCGGAGGAGGAGCCGGCTGCCACACCATGGCCCGTTCGCCATCCACGCTCAACTCCACGGATTCCCCGCTCGTCCCCGTGCGTTCGAACCCTCCGGCGCCCTGCTGGCTCACGGCAAATTCATAGACGCCATCGACGGGGAAGACGTAGTTGACCGAGATGCCACCGCGCGTGCCGAACGGCATGCCGGAGAGGCGAACGTCCTGACGGAGGCCCGACGGGGCCTTGAAGATTTGAGTGGTCGAGGGCACGTTGCCGCCCATCGCGGTCCGGCTCACCTTCCGAGCGACCGAGATGTACCGCTCCAGCAGCGACTGACTGATCCGCAGCGAGCTGGCGATGTTGTCAAAGTTGGCGTCGCCGCCGCCGAGCGGGTCGGGCGGCAGCATGTTCTCGACATCGATCTCGAGTCCCAACAGATCGCGGACGACGTTCTTATATTCGGTGCGGTTCAGCCGATGCAGGCTCTCGGTGCGGCCCGGATTCGGATGTACGACGGCATGGCGATCCAGCTCGGTCTCGAGCCATCTGGCGACCGAATCCGAAAGCGCGGGGTCAGGACGACGCGCCGTGGCGGGCGGCATCTGTCCCGCGCGCAACTTCGCGACGACTCTTTCCCAGATCTCGCCGTGCTCGCCTGCCGTCGTCGCGTCGGCGGTATCGAGGGTGAAACCGAGCACCGCCGCCTTGTTGCGTTCGTTGTGGCAGCTCACGCAGTACTGCTTCACGAAGGCTTGAGCATCTGGCGTCGGTGACCCGGCCTTCGCCGATACCGCGGGAGGAGCTTGAGGCCGCGTTCCTCCGCTGGTCGCCACCAGCGGGATCCAGGTCGCACACCCGACCATCGCCAGCACCAAGCAAATGCGCCTACTCATGGATATACCCAAGGTCACCGGCCCGAGAAACCACGGTACAGGCTACCACGGGCCCTGTGCGGAAATGTCACGAGTTATGACAGGACGATGAAGAA
>JBGOTP010000168.1:0-10577 GCA_041476545.1 Vicinamibacteria bacterium
GCCAATAAGATAGAGGCGTTGATAGATTTCGTTTAGCATTTTCACGCCTCCTTCCTCCGTTCCGGCCGCCAGTCGAGTAACCCAATGATTTCCTCCACATCCCAAACGTGGTCAGCGATTCCAGCTTCCATCGCAGGAGTAACGCGAAGCGTCTGATGCACGCGGGCGAAGTTGTAGTGCATGTGAAACAGAGCAATCATGGCGACGTGGTTATCGAGCTTCTTACTGAAGGCATTCGTCAGCCGGGTAAACCGGCGCATGTGCATACGCATCGTCAAGTTCTGGCGCTCGACGTAGCTCGTTGAAACGTGCTTCAGGTCAGGGTTGCCGGTGATTTCGTGCGGGATAGCACCGAGGCACTTGGCCGGGCTGTAGCGCGTCTCATTCTCGCCGGACGCGCCGTAGAGCTTCACCAGCATCGCGTAGTCAATATCGCCGCCGAAGGCATCTTCCACGGCATCCAGATAGAGCTTGAGGCCGTCTGACGTGAGCTGAATTCGATTCTTCAGGCGGCTCGCCAAGTCGTTCACGAACGCGGACGCATAGACCGAATCACGCGAACCGACCAGATACGAGATGATGAGTTTCGAGTCTGCGTCCAGCCCGGTCCAGGTCCACGTATCGCCCGCACCCTGCACGGCCTTCGTTGCTGTCGCGACGTTCTTCTGCTTCGCGTAGGTGTAGCTCCAGATTTCATCCACCTGCACCCGCCGCGCCTGCACGTTGCGGACGTGCTCATCGTGGAACGTTGCGCACACTTTACCCGCCTTCACCAACAGGCTCGTGACGGTGTTGATCGACACGTCAGCTAGGCGCGAAATGGAACGCATCGACGAACCCTCACAGAGCAACGAGAGGATCTGGACGCGTTTGGCAACGGGCAGCCTGTTCATATTGAACATTATGCTTATCGTTAAGCTACATTGCAAGCATTATTTTGTAATTGACAGGCTATGCTTGCATAGGCCAGAATGCAAGCACTTCCTAAGAGGTGCTTGCATGGCGGATGAGCCGAAGGGTAAGGCGATTGGCGGGTTTGCGAGGGCGGATGCGCTTTCGCCAACCAAGCGGAAGGCGATTGCACGAAAAGCGGCAATGGCAAGGTGGGCCGATACGATGCCGACAGCCACACATGAAGGCATCTTGGAGATCGGCAATCTGGAGTTGCCCGTAGCAGTTTTGAGTGATGGTCGGAGGGTTTTGACTGCTGGGGCGATGCTGGCTGCGCTCGGGCGCCCGTGGAAGGGTTCTTACAAGCGTACCGAATTGCCCAATTTCTTAGATGCTGCGAACCTTAAAGACTTCATAACGCAGGAGTTACGCGACGTACTTCAACCGATAGAATTTCGGGGTGCAAGAGGCCAAATCACGGGATATTTGGCTGAAATCCTTCCCCTCGTCTGTGACGTGTATCTCAGGGCTCGTGAGGCTGGAAAGGTGAAGGGCCTCCAGGCGAACGTTGCCAAACAGGCTGAGATCCTGGTGCGAAGCCTTTCGAGGGTTGGCATCCGGGCGCTGGTCGATGAGGCGACTGGCTATCAATCGATTCGGCCGCAGGATGCCTTACAGCAGTACCTTCAACTGCTCATCAAGAGCGAACTCGCTGCGTGGGTGAAGAAATTTCCCGATGAGTTCTACGAGAACATCTACAAGCTGAAGAGCTGGCCTTGGCCGGGTATGGCGAAGAACCGCTACAGCGTGGTTGCCCACTACACGCGCGATCTTGTCTATGAGCGGATGGCACCCGGACTGCTACAAGAACTGGAACGCAAAAGCCCAAAAAATGAAAAAGGCCAGCGGCCGGTGCTTCTGCAACGTTGGCTGAGCGAGGACATTGGCGATCCGATGCTCGCGCAACACTTGCACTCGTTAATCATGTTTCAGCGGTTGGCGATCGCGAGCGGCTATGGTTGGAAACGGTTCGTGAACATGGTGGATCAGGTGTTGCCGAAGAAGGACGCAACAATGTTGTTGCCGTTCATCGAGCCTGATTCCATCGAGCCTTAGCCGCCTTCTTGGCGATGGCCTTCTTTCTGGCACTTCCAAGGCTCTTGGCTCTGGCTGCGCCGCCTTTGCGCCCGAGCGCAACTGCCGCCGCGTTCTTCCCGTCATCGGTCAGCGCCTCGGCGACCTCGCCCGTGGCGATCCGCATGACGTGAACAGCATTCCCAATCACATCGGCGGGGCGCTTTTGACCTTTGGGGCCTTTTGGCATAGCTTAGCGGTAAGCATATCACTGAAGGGGCTTCACTGTGGCTGATGCATTCAACGAGATGAAAAAACTGGACGATGAGGAGGTCGCCCGCGACGTCCGTATTCTTGTCCAGCAGTTCAAGGAGTCTGGGAAAGTGCCAGACTTCAACAAATGGCACAAGATATTCAAGCGAAAGGCTCTTTCCGACGGACTCAGCGAGAAGGGCGCACAGGCGCGAGCGACGCTCAAGATTTTACAATGGAAGGAAGCCTTGGACCCAGCCCACAGAGTGGACCCCTAGGGCATCACGCTCAACCGAACTGAGACACTACCGGTTTTTCAGCGGCGGCGCGGGTTTGTGGAAACGACCGCGAATCACGAAGGCACGACGGCCACTCTGGCGGCGCGTGACACGCGCGCCAAGCCCGCCGAGATCCCTCGGCGCCGCCAACCGTTGGAGGCTGGCCGTCGTGATCGCACGACAACACGGCCGAAGCCTCTCACGGCGGCGGTCACGGCCGGACGCGCGATGATCGCCGGGGTCATCCGGATGCGATCCCGCGCATATGACCGTCTGTTGAGCTACCCGTTGACCGTCGCCAGAGCGAAAGTGTACGAGGCGCAGGACGTGGTGTCCGGCCAGCCGACCGGTTGGCGGCGGTGAGGGATCTCGGCAGGCGAAATGAAGGCGCTGTCCTACCGGGCGTTGGCGGACGCACGGCCGGTTCGCATGAACGCCTCGACCTCTTCGATGGTCCGCGGCACGGCGGCGGAGAGATTCTTCAGCCCTCTCTCTTCGAGCAGAAACGAATCCTCGATGCGGATGCCGATGTCGGCGTACTTCTGCACGGCGGGCCGGATGCGCTCGATGAGCACCACGTTCTCCGGAGTCTTCGGCAGCCCATCGAGCACGCTCGGGCGCACGTAGATGCCGGGCTCGATCGTGAACGCCATGCCGGGCTGCAGCGGATGGGCGCGCTCGCCCACGTCGTGGACGTCGATGCCGATGTAGTGCGTGGCCCCGTGGTCGTACCACATCTTGTACTGGTCGCCGCGCGTGTCGGTGATCAGACCGAGTTTGAGCAACCCGTCCTTGATCACCTCAACGGTCCTGGCATGGATCTGTGCGGACAGGTTGCCGGGCTTCGCAACCGTGATGGCCTCCTCCTGGGCCTGCAGCACGACAGCGTAGATGTCTTTCTGCGCCTGGCTGAAGGTGCCGCCGACCGGATAGGTCCGTGTGATGTCCGCCGACATGTACTGGTAGTTGGCGCCCGCGTCGACGAGCAGCAACTCACCGGTCCGCATCTGTCTCTCGCTGCCGCCATAGTGAAGAATCGTCGCGTCTGGTCCGCTGCCGACAATCGACGGGTAAGCCCAGGAGACGGCGCCGCGCGCGCGGTGGACCGCTTCGATCGCGGCCTTCACCTCGTACTCGTACGCGCCGGCTCTGGCTGCGCGCATACCGGCCATCTGTGCGTCGCTCGAGATTTCCGCACTCCTGACGAGCAGTGTCCGCTCGTAGGGCGTCTTGATCAGTCGCAGGTCGGACAGGATCGGCGTGGCGTCGGTGATCTGGAAGCCGGTGAACCGGTCGCGCAGACGGTTGCCGAACTCCACGGCAGGCCCGACAGGTCCATTCAGGGTGCGGGGCTCGAGGGCGAGCGCGATCCGTCCGCGTCCGGCGGCGAGGGCGTCGAAGAACGCCTTCGCCTCTGCCGCGCCGATCCCCGCGCCCGCCTGCCCGTTCAGCATCGCTTCCAGAAATGGATCGAACTGCGGCGTGGTCAACACCAGCGGAATGCCGGATTGGGTGGTGGCGTCCTCGCGGCTGAGGAGCAGACCGGTCCAGCGCTCCTGCGCCGCATCTCTCGGCTTGACGAACAGCATCTCGCGGCGGGATCGATTCCCGGGCATCAGCACGAGGATCGTGTCGGCCTGCGTCAGACCAGTGAGGTAGTACAGATTGCTGTCCTGACGGTACTCGTAGTCGACGTCGAGGGAGTAGTTCCGGACCGGCGCACTCCGGAGAATGAGCATCGCGTCGGGGCCCAGCCGATCCATGACGCGCGCGCGTCGGGCGGCCAGATCGTCGCTCATCTCGCTGGCGTGCGTGAGCGGCGCGAGCGCGAAGAGCGCCACCGCCGCCACAAGACTGCGGATGAGCCCGCGGACTTCCGCCTGCATTCCGGCCAGTGTATCCTATGAGGTCTGCTATGAATTCAGCGATGAATCGAACGAGGGACTGGGCGACGACATTCGCTCGATTTCCGCCGGGCCGCACCCCCCTTGTCGGGCACGTTGTCGTGCGGGTGGCGGACTGGTCCAAGCCGCAGGCGGGGCGGGCGCCGATGTTCGAGCAGACGCTCCTCGAGCGGCTGAGCGTCGCGCATCCGGCGCTGCCCTTCGCGGTGTACTTTCCCGCCGGCGTCTGGCTTCTCTGGCGCGCCTGGGCGGCCGGACTTGGCGTGTTCGCGGTCGCCGGCGTGTATTTGCTTGGCCTTCTGGCCTGGTCCCTGCTCGAGTACGGCACTCATCGCGGATCCTTTCATCACGTTCCGGCCACACCGGGTCAGGTAGCGTACGGATACCTGGTGCACGGCGTACACCACGCGTATCCAGATGATTCTCGGCGATGGGTGATGCCGCTCGTTGTGACGCTGCCCATCCTGAGCGTCCTGTACTTGGCCTTTACGCTGGTGCTCGGACGCGCGGGGTACGCGGCGTTTGCCGGATTCCTGCACGGCTACCTGACCTACGACCTCATGCACTACTTCATTCATCGGGGACGCATACCGACGCCGATCGGACGGTTCCTTCGCCAGTATCATCTCGTGCATCATTTCAAGTCCCCCGATCGACACTTCGGCGTGTCGTCGCCGCTCTGGGACGTGATCTTCCGCACAAAGTAGCGTGCTCGCCTTCAAGGCGCAGGAAATTGAAGAACTGGCGGACGTGTACTTCTTCCGCCCGCTCGGCATGGTGCTCGCTCGGGCCGCGCGGGCGCTCGGACTGACGCCGACCGCGGTCACGATCATCGGCATGCTGGTGGGCGCGGCCGGCGGCGGGTTGCTCTATGACGCCCGCCTGGGCTACGCGGCTTTTGCGCTGCTCATCGTGCACGGCGTGCTGGATTCGGCAGACGGCCAGCTGGCACGCCTGACCGGACGCGCCACGGAGTTCGGGCGCATGCTGGACGGCGTCTCCGGTTATGTGACGCACGTGGCGATCTACGCCGGCCTCACCGCGGGCGCTGTGCATCAGGGGAGCGGCGGGGGTGGCGCCGCGGCGATCGTGCTCTGGGCGGTCGCGGCCGGACTCGGCAACATCGTCCATGCGCAGATGTACGACTATCACCGCACCGCCTATGCTCGGTACGTCATCAAGGGGCAGGCCCGGTCTGACACAGCAGGCACGCAGCCTGCGAGAGTCGCCGGCGCGGCGCGCGGGATTGTCGGGCGCTACGAGGCGCTCGAGGCGCGTCTGGCTGGCGTGCATCCGGAGGTCGAGCGCGCCCTCGCGGCGCGGTCGTTCGACGGCCGCGTTCGAGCGGACGACCGCGAGCGCTACCGATCGTGCTTCTATTGGCCCGTGCGAGGCTGGAATCTGTTCGGCGACAACACGCGGTTCTATGCCATCGGCGTGCTGGCCTGGCTGGCGCGGCCGGACTGGTTCTTTACGTTTCTCTTAGGCCCGATGAACGTGGCGTTTGTTGTCGTGTGGCTCTGGCAGGCGCGCGCCGATCGCCGGTTTCTTGAAGGCCTGTGATAAATTGACCGGCGGCTTGCAAATGATTCGTGCGGTCTTTTTCGACATGGGGGGCACGCTCGACGGCGATGGCCTTCACTGGCTCGATCGGTTCGTGGAGCTCTACGCCCGAGCTGGCGTGTCGCTGCCACGCGAAACGGTTCGGTCCGCGTTCGATGCCGCCGAGCGTCTGGCGGCGTCAGACGAGGCCATCATGTCGGCTCGTCTCGAGGACATGATCGATCGTCATGTCGGCTGGCAGCTGGAGCACCTCAGTCGCGACCCCCGACAGACCGCGCCTGTCGGAACGGACCCTTGCCTGGAGGGGGAGTGCGTGGAAGGCCTGCGCCTGCGGCTCGTGAGCGGTTTCGTCGAACCGGTGCGCAGCGCGGCCGCGGTCAACGTGCAGGTGCTCCGTACGCTCAGCGCGCGGGGATTGCAGCTTGGCGTGGTCTCGAACGGCTGCGGCAACGTGGACGTGCTCTGTGACGACCTCGGCTACTCGCCGTATCTGTCGCTCGTCGTGGATTCGCGACGCGTGGGTCTCTATAAGCCGGATCCGGCCATTTACCTGTATGCGGCGGCCCGCATCGGCATCCCGCCGGCGTCGGTCATGATGGTTGGCGATTCGTTCGAACGCGACATCAGGCCGGCCCGGTCGATTGGGATGAAGACCGCCTGGCTGGAAGGGGCCGCCGGTCGCGCGTGCCCGGATCGCTCGTGCGTGGACGAGTCGTTGCGCGCGCTTGCCGATCTCCCTGATATCATCGCCATGGTCGACGCCAAGTCGCGGGACGTGGCGTGACCGGGCCGAGGTCGACGCTGCGCGCCGGGGTCATTGCCGCAGGGCACGGCGTGCGCCTGCGCAACGGCGGCGGGCATGCCCTGAAGCCGCTCGTGCCGGTCGCCGGTGTGACGCTCGTCGAGCGCGTGCTCGCGTCGATTGCCGAGGCCAACCCGTCCGAGGTCGTGCTCATCGTGAACGAGGAGTCGCCGGCGGTCAGAGATCACGTGTCGTCACGCGCCTGGCCGTTCGCCGTGCGCTGGCTTATCGAAACGACCCCATCATCCATGCATAGTTTTCTCCGCATCGTCGAAACCCTGTCGGCCGACTGCGACCCTGGACCATTTCTGATCTCGACGGTTGACACCATCGCCGCGCCCGGCTCGTTCGCCGCGTTTGCCGCCGCGAGCGCAGCCCGTGGTACTGATGTCACTGATGTCGCTGATATCGCGGATGTCACGCTGGCCGTTGTGACACGGCCGACAGACGATGAGAAGCCGCTGCTGGTCCGTATGGCGCCAGGATCGACACGCGTGACCGCCATCGGCGCGGCGGCGGCCGGATCGCCGTGGGCGACGGCGGGTTACTATAGCGTCCGGGCGTCGGTGCTCCGGGAAGCGGATGAAGCCCGGCGCGACGGTATCTCGGCGTTGCGCGGCTTTCTTGGGCGGCTGCAGGATCGTGGCTACGCCCTCGCCGCCTTGCCGGTCGGTGCCAGCGTTGACGTCGATCGTCCAGGCGACGTGGCCGTCGCGGAGGAGTTTCTGAAGCAGGTGGGCGCCTGATGCGGCTGGTCGGATTCTATCGGGAGGTGGAATGCTCGCCGGGGCGCCATCGTTCGAACGACGCGCTGCTCCTCGATCAGGTGGCGGTCGTCCTGCGGGCGCGTGGATGCGACGTTGAGGTGACGAGCCTCTCGCCCTCGATGTCGGGGCGCCGGCCTGATGGGGTCGTCTTCTCGATGTGTCAGGGACGGGCCGCGCTGGATCTGCTGACGCGCTGGGAAAAAGACGGTACCCGGATCGTCAACACGCCGGGCGCGGCGCTCAACACCTATCGCGAGCGGCTGTCGCTGTTGATGCAGTCGGCAGGCGTCAATTTTCCGGCGACCACGCTGCTGTCGACGGCGAAGGGCAGCGATGCCGGCGTCGAGGTGAACGGCGGTCTGTGGCTCAAGCGCGGAGACATGCACGCCTCGGTGACCGCGGACGTGCAGTGGATTGCGTCGGCCGATGACCTCCGAACGAATCTGAAGGAGTTTGCCGCGCGCGGGATCGGACGTGCGGCGCTGCAGCGCCATTGCACGGGCGACGAAATCAAGTTCTACGGCGTGACGGGCGGGCGGTTCTTCCACTGGTTCTATCCCGTCAAGGAGGCCGTGCCGCCGCGCGCGGGCGGCGAGCGTTGCCCGTTGGACGTCGAGGCGCTCGAGCAGCTTGCGGAACGGGCCGCCGCCGCGGCCGGCCTCGACGTGTACGGCGGCGACATCATCGTGTCGCCGTCCGGAGAGTTGACCCTCATCGATCTGAACGACTGGCCGTCGTTTGCACCCTGCCGCGATCGGGCGGCCGCTGCGATTGCCGGTTACCTCATGGGATATGTGAATGCTGCCTGGAACCCAGGTCTCTTCTCGAGTTCGCACAAAAGCGCTGTTTGACGAGGAACAACAGTTCATCGCCCCCGGGCTGCAGACAATTGCGCTGCTCTCGGAACTGGCGATCGAACGCGGTCGCGGCTCGACGCTGACCGATCTCGACGGCAACGACTACCTCGATCTCAACGCCGGCGTCTCGGTGGCGAGCCTCGGGCATGCGCACCCGCGTTACGTGGCGGCGCTCGGCGATCAGCTCGGACGGGTCAGCGTGGGGAGCTTCACGTCGCGCCCGCGCGCCGAACTGGTCCGGCTCATCGCCGACCTGGCGCCAGGGGATCTCAGGCGCGTGCAGTTGTTCAGCGGCGGCGCGGAAGCGGTGGAAGCCGCGATCCGGTTGGCCCGCTCGTACACGAAACGGACCGACATCATTGGTTTTACCGGAGCCTTCCACGGCAAGACCGCGGGTGTGCTGCCGCTGTCGGACGTGGGCTGGAAGCTGGCCGTCGGGCCCCTGCCGCAGGGGTATCATCTGGCGCCGTTTCCCGACACGACGCGCTTCTCGGGATCCGAGGACGACTGTCTGGCGGCGTCGATCGATGCGCTCCGGCGAATTGTCAGGGATCAGGCCGGCGGCCGGCCCGCGGCGATTATCGTCGAGCCGATTCAGGGCACGGCCGGGAACATCATTCCACCGCGAGGATTCCTGCGGCGCGTGCAGGAAGTGGCCCGGGAGTGCGGTGCGCTGTTCATCGCCGACGAGATGATCACGGGCTTCGGCCGCACCGGCCTCATGTTCGGCTGCAATCACGACGACGTCACGCCGGACATCATGACGATGGGGAAGGGGATGGCATCCGGGTTTCCGGTGAGCGCGCTGCTGTCGACCGACCGAATCGTGGCCGCGGAGCCGTTCTCGCTGCCGAGCGCGTCCTCGTCCAGCTACGGCGGCAATCCTCTCGCCGCGGCGGCGGCGCTCGTCACGATCACCACAATCCGCGACGATGGTCTCGTCGAGAACTCGGCGCGGGTCGGGCGGCTCTTGTTGGACGGCCTTTCCGGGCTGTCGCGGCGTCATCGATCGATCGCGAACGTTCGCGGGCGCGGGCTGTTGATCGGGTTCGATCTGGTGCGGGCGGATCGCTCCCTGATGCCGAAAGACGGATGCGTCGCGTTCTTCAACGAATGCCTGGCGAACGGCCTGATCCTCATGGGCTATACGCCGCGCGTGCGTATTCATCCGCCGCTCATCCTGTCCGCCGATGAAGCCACGCGCGCGCTGGCGATCATCGATCGGGCGCTCGATCGACTGGAATGTTGAACGGCGCCATCGTCGGATTTGGCGAGGTCGCCCGGAACGGACATTGGCCCGCGTATGCGACAAGCGCCGAGGCCGAAATCGTCGCGGTCGTGGACCGTAGCGCCGACCGCCGCGCGCTCGCGGAGAGCCTCCGGCCCGGGCTGCGGACGTTCGAGACCATCGCCGACCTGACGGCGTCGATGCCGGTCGATTTTGTGGACATCTGCACGCCACCGGCCCTCCATCCACAGCCGATCCTCGAGGCCCTGGCCCGCGGCTGGCACGTCCTCTGTGAAAAACCGTTCGTGCTGGATGCCGCCGTCGTCGAGAGCGTGAGGCGACGGGCGAATGCCGCCGGTGTGGCGGTCGTGCCCGTGCACAACTGGAAGTACGCGCCAATCGTGCAGGCCGCCACGGCGGCGCTGCGGGATGGCGCCATCGGCACGTTGACGCGTGTGGAGATCGAGACGTCGCGGATCCGTGCCGCACCCACCGCGGAAGCCGACGGCACGAACTGGCGCCGCGATGCGGCGATGGCGGGCGGCGGTATTCTCATGGATCACGGGTGGCACTCGGTGTATCTCGCGCTCCATTGGTTTGACGACCGCGCGACCGGGGTCCGCGCCTCCCTGCACCATCCGCCGGCCGGCGGCGTGGAGGATGAGGCGTCGGTCGTGATTGAGTTTCCGAGTGGCGAGGCGACGGTCGATCTCAGCTGGAACGGCACCGAGCGCCGCAACACGATGCGGCTCATCGGTACAGGCGGCGCGATCACGATCGCGGACGACACGCTCGAGATCCGGCGCCGGACGCCCCACTCGACGCAGTCAACCCCGTCCGCCCAGTCAACCCAGTCGACAATGTCCACGAAATTCGCGAGCGCGTTGTCCGCCGGCTCACACCACGAGGACTGGTTTACCGCGATGCTTCCGCAGGTGGTGGCGTGCTTCCGGCAGCCGGA
>JBGOTP010000169.1:0-10571 GCA_041476545.1 Vicinamibacteria bacterium
CGCTCGGCGCCGACTATGTCGGCCCCATCAGCGCCCTCATCATCGGTCTGCTCGTCGTCGTGTGCGTCTCGTACTGGCAGACCATCGCCGCCTATCCGGGCGGCGGCGGATCGTACACGGTCGCGCGGCGGCCCTCATCAGGCGCAGAACGTCCTCATCAACGCCCTTGGGGCATCGGCGACCGGGATCACGCTCGGCGTCGTGCTCATCGCGAAGTTTGCCGATGGCGCGTGGGTGATGACGCTTCTGATTCCGTTCCTGCTGACGATGTTCGTCGCCGTGAAGCGTTACGACCGCTCGACGCGCTGACGCTTTCTGCTTATTGCCCAGGCTGGCCGAGCGAGCGAAGCTTTTCCACCACCTCGTCGTAGGAAACCTTTTCCTTCAGGCTGGCATACGAACCCGGAAAGAAGACGAGCTTGAGTTCCGCGCTGTCTTCGCCGGCCTGACTGATGACGACGGCGGCGCGCTGATCCCGGGACAGGCGGGTGTTATCGATCATGGGAAAGTCGAAATAGCTCACATGAAACGTCAGGCGCCGGACGATCGCCGATTCCTGCGGCGTCCGCACGCCGAGTTCGACTGTGAGCTCCTGGTTCTTCGTGTCGATCCCCGTCACCGAGATCATGAATTCTCTTTCGGTTTTCTCGAGGGTCAGTTTCTCTGACTCGAGTTCCAGACCGCCGGGGCTCGCCTTGAACTTGTCGAAATCCACTGAGCGGCTGAACTGTCGTCCGACCTGTTCGAGCAGCACCATCTGACGGCTCGTGATCTCACGGGCCACGCGGTTCAGCCGGGCCAGGTAGGCCTTTCTCTCGGCCTCTGGCGTCGCCGGAAGATTGAGCTGGCGATCCAGGTGCGCGAAGAGCGGTTTCAGATTCAGGGATTCGTGAAAATTGTAGGCGAGCATCTCCAGGTTCAGCATCTTCGATTCGAGTCCCGAGGCTTCGGGCCGAAGCAGGAACGGCTGAATGATGGAGAGAAACATGTCCTTGCGCAGGCCGCTTTCCGCCTGTTCTCGCCCGCTCATCAACTGCGTGTAGACGCGCTCGTTCGTTTCAGTCGTTTCGCGCGATCGAAGGGCATTGGACGTGTAATATCCGAGCAGGCCGACGGCGAGCGCCGTGAGCAAGCCGTTGATGGGACGAAGGACGATGTCTACTTTGTCCCAGAGGTCTTTCTGTTTCTCGGGCTTCGTTTCATCAGGCATGCCTATTTTCTCTTCAGCGTGTACTTGGCGTCCACCTTCTCCAGCATCAAGTCGTACTGAACGGCGCCGTCATACGAGGTGATGTCGAAGGTCGGCGCCTGGCCCTGATAGGCGAGCTTCAGCGTGCACTTCCCCTTGTCCGCCACGAAGAGCGAGTACGCGCCATAGGCGTCGGTCTGCGCGGTGACGGTGTTGCTGCCGCATGTAACGTCGACCTTCACGTCCTTCGCAATCGGCTTTCCGCCTTCGGTAATGCTGCCGGTGATTTTTCCAGCGACAGCCGGCGTGGTGCACGACAGAACCACCAGCGCAACGAGGCATGCTCTCTTCACGTCCGGCACCTCCTGGGTCACAATCTTATTCCTTTCCTGAGCGCGCTGCGCCATGGGCGATCCCGAGGCGCTGGGTCAGTTCCCGGGGCGGGCCTGCTGCCGGCGAACGAGACCACTCGGGGCCTCGCCGCCACGAATGTCGCGCGGAAAAATGCGCGCACCGGCCTGAGCTGACGATCCCCGCGTCGATTCAGCTGGTCCCACGGCCGGTCGTCGGAACTAGGCACGCCGGTGGTCATTCGAACGGTGGGGTGACAAACGCCGATCGACGCGGCGTGGCCCCGTGTGGACACGTCCGCCGGCGCGAACCGAGCGCCCGTCCGGGTCCCTCGTCGCGGCCAACGTGGGAGGCGGGCGTCCGGCTCACACGACAGCGCGGCTGCAGCCTCTGGCACGGCGGCGGTCACGGCCGAACGCGCAATGATCGTCGAGGTCATCCGGATGCGATCCCGCGGATATGACCGCCCTCCGAGTTACCCGTTGACCGCCGCTAGGATCGGTAGCGTACGAGGCGGAAGACGCGCTGTCCGCCCCCCTTTGCTCAGTTGTTGTTCCGTTGGCCGCGACGAGAAACCCGGGCGGGCGCGGCGCAACACGCCATGGCAAGTGACCCACACCGATCCCGATGAGCTGATCGGGCAGCGGCGCAGCCGAGGCTAACTCCGACAGGCACGACAGGACTGAATTAGCCGCCCCAGCTCAGATTCGAGATGAGGTCGCCCAGCCGCTCCCCGGCGGCGGCGACATCCTTGCTCACAGCGTCGGCGTGAGCGCGTGACGACTGGATCTGATCCTCCTGTTTGGACAGCTGATCGAGATATCGCCTGCGCAGCTGCTGCTCTTCGCGCGTATCGTGCAGAGCCTTGATGTTCTCGCGCAGCCGTTCTTGATCTCGAAAGAACCCATCGATCGCGGCATTTGTGACGCCGATGTCCGACTGAAGCGCGGCGATCTGCTCCTGGACCTCGACGATCCGGCCGAGCGTGTCACGAACGGCCTGCGGGGTTTCCTTCCCCGCGAACATCGCGAGCTGGTTGCGACGCAGCGAGTTCAGCGCCACCTGTGTCTGTCGAGCGATCACTTCACCAACTGGCAGCGTGATCTCCTGGCTGGCCTCGAGGTTCAGCCGGAATCGATAGAACCCACCGGTCGTCTCCCACGGCTCAACGCCCTTCAGCGTCCGATCGTTCACGCGAGGATGCTCCACGACCAGCGTCTTTTTTCCGCCCTTGTTGCGGATCTCATACGTCGTCGTGACGACCGACTCCGTGAAGAGCACGGCGATGCCATGGCTCACGGTGAGTCGGGTGGTCGTCTCGGGCCGATTCTGAAGCTTGCTCGCGATCTGCACATCGTGATCGACGCCGTAGCTGACGAGGCTCTTCTCGCCGCGCGACAGGTAGTTGAGCACCGCCTCGCCGGCATACCGGCCGCTCTCGAAGAACGTGACCGGCCCCGGCTCGAACGGAATGTCGGTGGCATTCTGGATCTCGGCGCCGATCCGCGGATTGCCGCGATCGGCCCGGGCGTTGAAAATCGACAGGCGCTCGACGTTCAGCGTCTTCTGGAGAAACGGCAGAAGCGCGCTCTGGCGGCTCGCCAACTGCACCGGGAAGGGGAACGTGTACTCGAAGAAGTCCTCAACTTGTGTCGCATCCGGCAGGCTCTCGGCCTGCACGCGGGCAGCGGATTGCACGCCCGCGATTGGTGCCGCTCCGGTCACTGTCACGCTTTCCGCCATCGGTCCGACGCCGGCGCCTCTGCCGGTGCCGCCACCGCTTCCTGCGCCCCCGCGACCACCGGCGGCGAAGGTCGTCCCCTGCGGTGCATTCGCGCGCCCGAGACCGCCGTCCTGCGCGGTCCTGACGGCCGCCTCGTACTGCCGCGGCGCCGCGACTTGCGCTCCTGGCACGCCGACCGTTGCGCGGTTGGTGTACAGCGGCTCGTACAGATTCATGATGAACGAGACCGGCGATCCCGAGAGCAGCGACACCTCGACGTTGTTCCACGATTCACCCGTGGGATTGTCGATCTGCGCCCACCCTTGGATGCGGCTCTCTCGATCGCCGAGGTCCACGCGATAGCTCGTCTTCCACAGGGGAAACTGCTGCAGATAGGCCACTCGAATGGGTCCGGCCGCCGGCACCGGATAGATACTGACCTCGCGGGTCACGTCCTGACGCCCTTGGGCGAGCACATCAAGGTACGCCTTCAGTTGATCGCGCAGCCGCGGGTCCACGAATTCGACCGACCGGACATCACTCAACCAGACGGTCTGCAGCGATCCGTCCCGCACCTGCACCGTGAGGCGGTAATCGCTCGTCGAGGTCTGCGCGACGACGCGGTCGGTCCTCTGCACCGCGGCGAGCACCCCCTGCAGCGTCGTCGTGCCCATGGACAGCCGAATCGCGGCACCCTTCACCTGCGTGAGGAAGTCGCCGAGCCCGGTATCCCTGGCGGCCAGGTCGAACGGAAAGCGCCCAAGCATCCGGCTCGAGGGAACACCGGCCGTATAGCCAACCGAGTACAAGGCGCCACTGTCCGGATTCCAGGCCGAGAACGATTTCAGCACGTCGTTCATGTCTTCGGGATGAAACGTGAGACTGAGCGGCGCGGTGAGCTGACCGCTCCGAACGATGTAGGCCATCCCGTTCTTGTAGAGGAGGACGCGCGCGATCGGCAGCGGCTGTTGCGCGATCACCAGTTGAGTGCCGAGCAACAGAGACACGACAAGCAGGACACTTTTCAGCATGGTCTTCCGCATGGTCCCTCCCGGGTCCTTCCTCAGAAACAACCGTGGCGATGTGACGACTCTCTCGCTATTGGGACGTCGCGGCGGCCTGGAAGGCCGGGAGGTACTTTCTGACGATCTGACTCGTGAAGACCCGAGCACCCAACCGGTGCAGGGTCTGGTAGAGCCCCATTTCGGCGCGTGCCATGAAGATGAACTCCGTCATCACGCCCCTGGCACGCAGCAGATTTTGTGATTCCCGCAGGTAGTCCCGCAGAAACGCGGCGTCACTGAAATCGAAGGGCTGTTGCTGGTTCTTCGGCTCCGATGGGTACACCTTGCGGTAGAAATGATCCGCGAAGTCGATGAGCGCCCGGCGGGTCGCCGTTGGCAACGTCCTGGTGCCTGGCGCGCGCTGTTGCTCGAGCAGGCGTTTGAAGTCCGGGGAGTCCGTCCTGCCGGGATAGAGCCAGACGGTCCGCAAGTACGCGACCGCCTCCGGCCGAAGGTACTTCACGCAGCCAAAGTCCACGAGTCCGATGCCGGCATCGTCAGTGAAGAGGTAGTTGCCCCAGTGCGGATCGGCGTGGAGCGCCTCGACCTTCAACACCTGAAAGTGGAACAACTCGAAGAGATGCGCGGCGAGCTGGTCCCGCAGTTTCTGCGACGGACGCCTCGCGAGGAACGCCCCCAAATGCCGGCCCGGCAACCGTGACATCGTCAGCACCTTGTCCGAGGAGTACTCGCGGTAGACGTGAGGAACGGTGACGAACGGCAAGGGCGCGAGGCGCCGTTCGAAGAACTCGATATTGCCGGCCTCCCGCTCGTAGTCGGTTTCCGCGACGATCTGTTCCTGTATTTCGTCGATGGCGGCCTTCGGAACATGTCGCGACAACTGCGCGGGCTTCGAGGCGGCGCGAAACAACTTGAAATCGTTGTCGATCGCCTGGGCGATGCCGGGATACTGCACCTTGACGGCCACCGGCGTTCCGTCACGAGTGACGGCGTGATGCACCTGGCCAAGGGATGCGGCCGCGAAGGGCTCAGGCGCGAAGCTCTTGAAGATCTCCTCGGGATCGCGCCCGAGACTTCCCTTGATGGTGCTACACGCCCCGCAGAGCACCGAAAAGATGCCGACCAGGATCCTCGTCCTCACAACCCGCTCCTTCTCTCGACACGCGCTCAATCACTGAATACCACTGCTCTGTTAGAGCGGAGTTCGCTGCGATGTAGCGAGCGGAGATGACGGAGATAACGGCTTTACACGGAGGAACGAAGCAACGGAGGATTTCTTGGTACAGATCGAACTCCGTTTCTTCGTTTCTCCGTGTTGAACCGTTCGCTCCGCCTCCTCCGTTGTCTACCCTGTAGTGAAATCAGCAGTAGCGGCCCAGCCGCGGCAATCGCAGCACGTTCAGCTCGGTGCCGCGAGGTCGCGCCGCGGGAATACGACGAGCGCCCACACCATCGACATCGCGATGACTCCGGCCAGAACGACGAAATCGACCGGGGCGGCCGCGCCCGTCAGCACCACCTTCGGCTTCAGGTAGTGAAACAGCGAGTAGGGCTGAACGAACTCCGCGTCCGGCCAGAGGGATCCGAGGATCTCGAGGAAGTACATGACCACGACGACCCCAAGCGTGACGCCAAGCGCCGGCGCGAACCGGTCGAAGGAGACCGACGCGGCGAGCGCAATGGCCGCGATCGCACCAAACAGGAGAACGCCGTTCAGCCAGAGGAGCGGCAGGTTCCTGAGCCCGAGTTGGCCGATGACGCCCTCAAACGCCGATCCGATCACACCGCCGGCGAGCAGCGCCGCCATGGTGACGCCGACAAAACCGAACGACGCAGCGAGGAGCGTCAGGTAGAAATGACGCCGGGACACTGGCCGCGCCAGGGCGACCTCGAGCGTTCCACGCTGCCGCTCGCCCGCGATGGCGGCCGCGGAAAAGCCGACCGCGAACACCGATGTCAGGCTGATGGCGATCGGATGAATGATGCCGAGCGCGATCGAGCCAGGCAGGCTGAAGATGTCGCCGTTGCCAAACTTCGCAAACTGCTCCGGGAGGATCCCGCTCTCCATGAGCGTCTGGAACTGGGACCCGTACTGGGCGTAGATGATCGGCATCAGGAGGCCCCAGATGAGCAGCGCAGTCGAGACCACGCCAAGCTTGAGCCGCTGCGAGCGCCACGCGTGCCGAAACAGTGGCCCGTTCATGCGGGCTCGCCTCCCTCGTAGAACTCGAGGAAGGCCTCCTCGAGTCGTGCCGGCTCGATCGTCAGGTCGACAATCGGTGCGCCAACGATCGCGGCGAGGAACGGCCGGACGTCGCCCTCGACGTGACACGTCAAGCGCCCGTCGACAATCTCGACGCCGGACACACCCGGCACGTCATCCAGCCGTGGCGCGGCCCCCTGCAGGCGCATCTCGACGTTCCGCTTGCGCCGCGCCAGGAGTTGCGCCATGGCCTCGAGCGCGACCAGCCGCCCCTGCCGGATGATCGCGACGCGGTCGCAGACGCGCTCCACCTCGGACAGCACGTGCGAGGAGAAGAAGATGGTCCGGCCTTCGGCCTTGAGCTGGTCGAGGAGGTCGTAGAAGGCGCGCTGCATCAGCGGGTCGAGCCCTTCGGTCGGCTCGTCGAGGATCGCGAGTTCCGGATCGTGCTGCAGCGCCTGGACGATCCCGACTTTCTGCCGCATACCCCGCGAGTAGTCCCGGACAAGGCGTCGAAGCGTTCGGTCAGACAGTTCCAGTCGTTCGCACAACTGCGCGCGACGGACGGGCGGCCGACCGCTCAGCTCGGCGAGATAGTCGAGCAGGCGCTCCCCCGTGAGCGAGTCGTAGAGCGCGATCCCGCCGGGCAAATACCCGATCCGGCGGCGGATGGCGACGCTCTCGCGGACGCTGTCGAAGCCGAGCACGCGACCCTCGCCCGAGGTTGGGTGCAGAAAGCCGAGCAGCAGACGGATCATCGTGCTTTTGCCGGCGCCGTTCGGCCCCAGAAAGCCGAAGATCTCGCCTTCGTGAACGTCGATGTCGAGTGATTCGAGGGCCCGGATCGGCCCGTAGTGTTTCGTCAAACCGGTCGTGGCAATCGCGGGCACGGGGAAACGGTATCACGAGGTTCACGGGGTTCACGGGGTTCACGGGGTTCACGGGGTTCGCCATCTCAGCCGATAACTAAGGTCAGGGACCGTCGACACATGATGACTTCTTCCCGCTTGTGCGCTGGCATGCTCACCCTGGCACTCGTGGGTTCAACACCCGTGGGGGCCGAGCAACCGGCTGCCGCGGGACGCGTCAAGGTGGCGGCCGGCTCGGCCTTCATTCTGCGTGGCGGTGCGCCGCTCCCCGCCCAGGCAGGACAGGTCGTCTTCGAGTCCGACGGCCTTCGCACTGGCGCCGACGGCAGCATCGGCGTGACGTTGAAGGACGACACCCGCGTGTCCATTGGTCCGAACAGCGAAGTGCGCCTCGAGCGCTTTCTCTACTCCCCGGCCGACGGCGGCCTCGCACTCGTACTCAAATTTGTCCGCGGGGTAGCGGCCTACGTGTCGGGCCGCATTGCGAAGCTCGCGCCCGACGCGATTCGCCTTGAAACGCCGGCGGCCATCGTGGGCGTGCGGGGCACGAGTCTGGCCATCCGCGTGGAGCCCTGAGGAGGAACGTGGTGCGACGACCGCAACCGATCGCGCTTGTCCTTTCCGGGCTCGTCACCGCCGGGGCCATGGCCTGTGTCCCGAAACATACGTCCAGCCCCATGCGTTCCGGTCAGTCGATGGTCGTGTTGCTGTCCGACGCCGACACCGGTCTCACCGGACACGCGAGTGTCACGAACGGATCCGGATCCGTCGACCTGGCGGCCGATCGCGATGCGACCGTCGCCACGGCCAGGCGCCGGCCCGGCGCCGTCATTACGCTGGACGAGGCCGACGTGACGCGGATCTTCGGCGGGGCGCTGTCGGCGCTGCCGCCGCCGCTCGGACATTTCACGCTGTTCTTCCGGTTCGACTCCGACGAACTCACTGACGAGTCGCGCGCCCTGTTGCGGGACGTCGTGAACGCGGTCCGCGATCGCGCCGCCCCAGACGTCGCGATCGTCGGTCACACCGACACGGTGGGCACGCCACCCGCGAACTTCCAACTGGGGCTGAAGCGATCGACGGCCGTCCGCAATCTGCTCGTGGCGGCGGGACTCGCGCCATCGCTGGTCGAGGTGACGTCACACGGCGAGGCCGATTTGCTCGTTCGGACACCGGACGAGACCGCCGAGCCGCGCAATCGCCGCGTTGAAATCTCCGTCAGATAGACCGCGCGCCATGAGATCGACATCGCGGAACACCACGACCCGTCGTCGTCTCGTGTTCGTGAGCGGCGCCCTCCCCGTACTCCTTGCTGCCGTGCTCGCGGTGTATCGGCCCGCGTTCCTGACGCGGCTCGACGACTCGGTGTACGACACCCTGCTGCGGTCGATTCGGACGAAACCTCAGGGCGGCCGCGTGGTGATTGTCGACGTCGATGAGCGGAGCCTGTCGACGATCGGTCAATGGCCATGGCGGCGGGATGTGATCGGCCGGCTGATCACGCGGCTGCAGGAATCCGGCCCGTCGGTCATTGCGCTGGACATGATCTTCGCCGAGCCCGATCGCAACGACGCGATCGAACGAGCGGGGCTGAGACCGCGCGCCACGCCGGACGACCTGCTGGCGGACACCCTTCGCCGGAGTCACGTCGTTCTCGGGTACGCGCTGACATTCGACGCGGCCGGGGGCGAGCCGCGTCCGTGCGTGCTGCACCCGGTCGGACTGGCCATCGTTCAATCCGGACAGCACACCAACGAATCGCCGTTCTTTCGCGCCACGGACGCGGTCTGCAGCCTGCCGATGCTGGCGCACGCGGCAGCCGCCTCTGGCTTCCTGAATGCCGTACCCGACTCCGATGGCATGCTCAGGCGGGTGCCCCTGCTCGTTGAGTTCGACGGCCGGGTGTATCCGGGACTCGCGCTCGCGGCCGTCGCGGCCGCGACCCAAGCGCACAGTATGGCCCTGCACATTTCGAACGTGAATGCCTCCGCCTTGACGATCGACAGCCAGGTCGTCCGGCTCGACGGCAAAAGCAATGCGTTGTTGCGCTACCGCGGCAGGAAGAACACGTTCCCCTACGTGTCCGCGGCGGATGTGTTGAGCGGCCAGCTGTCGCCGGCGACCCTGCGCGACAAGATTGTCTTCGTCGGCACGACCGCCCTCGGCACGCGGGAAGTGGTGGCGACGCCGCTCGACACGCGGTTTGCCGGCGTCGAAGTGCAGGCCACCGTCGCGGACAACCTGCTGCAGCAGGACTTCATCAGCCGGTCACGGTTCAGCACGACGCTCGAAGGCCTGGGAGCCATCGTCCTGGGGCTCGCAGTCGCCGTGTTGGTCGCGAACGCCGGGCTCCTTGCCGGAGCGCTCGCAGGTACCGCCGGTGCGGCGGCCTTCTGGTCCGCGGCTGTCTGGCGCCTCTCCGCGGGCGGCGTGTACCTGTCGCCGCTCTCGCCCACGGTCGCGGTGACGGCCGCGCTCGCGCTGATGACCGTCGTGAAGTTCAGCGTCGAGCGCCAGAGAGCCGATCGCGCGGGCCACGAGAAAACCAACGTACAACGCCTGATGCTACAGACGCTCCTGTCGCTCACCGAGACACGAGACGCCGAAACCGGCCGGCATTCCCGCCGGACTCAACGCTACACCAGACTGCTGGCGGGACAGCTCTCGACGAATCCGGCATACGGCGACTATCTCACTCCGGACCGGATCGATCTGATGGCGAGCCTGGCGCCGCTCCACGACATCGGCAAGGTCGGCATTCCCGATCACATCCTCAACAAACCTGGCGCGCTGACTCCGGACGAACTTGCCACGATGCGCACGCATCCTGTGCTTGGACGGGACGTCATTCTCAAGGCGGAGCAGGAAGCCGGAATCGAAGACGATGTGACGCTGGCGATGGCCAAGGACATCGCCTACACGCATCACGAGCGCTGGGACGGGACGGGATATCCGCAGGGACTGCGCGGCACCGACATTCCGATCCCCGGCCGGGTGATGGCGGTCGTGGACGTGTACGACGCCACCACCACGAGGACGCTGTATCGTCCGTCGCTGTCACACGACGACGGCGTGAAGCTCATCGTCGCCGGCACGGGCACCCATTTCGATCCCGCCGTGGTAGCGGCGTTCGTCAGCATCGCGCCGGTCGTGCAGGCGGTGTCACAGGAACGCGACGCTCATTGAATCTGGATTCACGACGTCACGCCCG
>JBGOTP010000170.1:0-10541 GCA_041476545.1 Vicinamibacteria bacterium
ATTGGTCACCTCGTCGCGCACCGGGCGGGCCACGCGCTTCATACGGAGTTCGCGGCGAAGATCCTTGAAGAAACGCATGCGTGGCAGCTCGTCGAAGCGAACGGCGAGGATGCGGCGCCGCTGGCCGCCCTCCCGGCGAAGGCCGCTGCACGGCTGGCTTGACGGCCGCGCATGAGCTGTCGACATCTCTCGTAATACTTCCCGTAAGCGACCGATCATCGGTCGACCCCTATGAAAGATCTGTGACAGACCCAGTCGGGCGCGGATTCCGGCTGCATTTCTGGTAGCCTGTTCCGAACGGTTCCCTATCAAGGAGGCAAGATGAAACGCATGTTATTGGTAGCCCTCGTAGCGGCCCTCGTGATGCCGTACTCGGCGTTTGCGCAGAGCAAGCCGAACTTCTCCGGTACGTGGACGCTCGACGCGGCCAAGAGCGATCCACCGCCGGCTCGCGGTGGTGGTGGTGGTGGCCGTGGTGGCGGTGGCGGCGGACGGGGCGGTGGCGGTCCGGTGACCATTACGCAGACAGCAACCGACATCACAATCGGCATGCAGGCCTACAAGCTCGACGGCTCGGAAGCCACGATTGAGGGCCGGGGCGGATCGCAGAAGGTCAAGGCGATGTGGGATGGCGCGACGCTCGTCATCACGACGACTCGCGACATTCAGGGCACGACGATCACCACGAAAGCCGTGCGCAGCCTCAGCGCAAACGGCATGGAAATGACCGTGGTCACGACGGCAGAGGGCATGCCGGGTGGCGGAGCGCCCAACAAGCAGGTGTTCACCAAGGGCACGTAAGATCGACCGTCCATACGCTCGGCGGTTGACAGTCGATCGCTGGCACGCGCGTCGCCAGCGATCCCTGTCAACCCGCGGATCCCGCCTTACTTTTTCGAAATCTTCTTCATGTACGCCTCCAGCTTGTCGTTCTCGTATTTCACCGTGTTGAGAAACAGGCTTTCGGCCAGATACGTCCGGCGCTCCGCGTCATCCATTTGTTCGATCAGATGCTGGATCTCTCTCACCAGGTCTTCGAAGGAGCGTTCGAGCGCGCGCTTCGCGGTGACTTCGTGATGGAGCGCTTCCATGACCGCGAGCAGGTCGCCGTCGAGCGTGATGTCGAATCCGGTTGTAGTCCTGATTGTTCGCATGCTACACCCCGAAACTCTTGACGGCCGTTGGTACGTCCGGATGAAGCTCGATGAAGTTCTGTGCGCCGGTCATGGTCAGCATCGTCTCGACACGCTTCTGGACTCCAGAGAGTTTCAGGTGTCCGCCCGCGCCGCTCACCTGGCGGTATAGATCCATCAGGCATCCGATGGCCGCGCTGTCGACATACGTCACCGGCGACAGGTCCACCAGAATCTCATGCTGCCCCGCCGCCACCAGGCCGGTGACCACCGACGTGAAATCGGCGAGGATGGGATACATGAGCCGGGTTTCTCCCACTCGCAGAATGGAGACGTGTCCGAGCCGTTCAGTTGTCACGTTCATCAGTTCGCTCCCGTGCGCGAGCGACCGCCGCCCTCTGGCGACCCGCTCGGCGTGAAGTCGTCGCTCCGCAGTTTTCTGACTTGCCGGGCGAGTTCCGTCCGGCCCCGATTGATCCGCGACTTGACCGTCCCCTCCGGAAGCTGCAGACGGTCGGCAATCTCCTGATACGACAGCTCCTGAATGTCGCGCATGACGACGGCCGTGCGCAGTGTGTTCGGCAGCGCACCGAGCGCCTGGCGCAGCAGGACCACGCGATCGCGTTGTTCAAGCGCCGCGAATGGTCCCGGATCGGCCGAGGCCGGAGTGAGCGCGTTGGCGTCAACGTCACGATCGATGGTCTCCCGTTCCTTGCGAACGCTGCGATAGTGGTCAATACAGAGGTTGCGACTCACGCTAATCAGCCAGGTCTGAAAATTCGCCCGCCGGTCGAACGTGTTGAGCGACTTGAAGATCTTCAGAAACACGTCCTGTGTGAGATCTTCCGCCTCGTCGTGCTTGCCGACGAACTTGTACGCCACGTTGAAGACCTTGCGCCAGTGCTGCCGGACGATCAGTTCCCAGGCGGTCTGGTCGCCCTGCAGGCACCGGTGAATGAGGGTCTCGAGGGCGTCCGGCGGGACCGCCGGCGTGTCGGCAGGCATCAGGTGTTGGGCGGGAACCGCCCGATGATAGCAGGTGATATAGTTCCGAGTCGATCCCTCAGGTGACAGGCTTCTCGTTTTCCCACACCGAGCTCATGTGCGACGAGGCGTCGTTGACGGACATCGCCGACACGGTGGGCACGCCGGTTTACGTGTACAGCGCCGCAACGATACGCGTGCGTTACCTCGAACTGGATCGGGCGTTCGGTGACTACCCGCATGCGATCCACTACGCGCTCAAGGCCAACTCGACCCTGGCTCTTGCGCGGTTGCTGCGCAGCCTCGGCAGCGCGGCGGACGCAAACTCGGTTTGGGAGATCGACGTCGCCCGCCGAGCGGGCTTTGGGCCGGCCGATATCGTGTTCACGGGCGTCGGCAAGTCCCTGTCCGAACTCGAGATCGCCGTGGGCGCCGGTCTGAAAGCGATCAATGTGGAGTCGTCGGGCGAGCTTGCCCGAATCGAGGCGATTGCCAGGCGGACGGGGATGGTCGCCCGCGTGGCGATCCGGCTCAATCCCGATATCGATGCCAAGAGTCACCCGCACATTTCAACGGGGCTCAAGGTCAACAAGTTTGGCGTCGCCATGGACGAAGCGACTGAGCTGTTTGGCTCGCTCAAACATCGGCCGGCGCTTCGGCTCGTCGCCGTGCACGCGCATGTCGGTTCTCAGATCACGAGCCTCGATCCCATTCAGCGGGCGGCGTCGCTGCTGGCTCGAACGGCGGAAGAACTGAAACAGCAGGGCCACGTGCTGGAGTTTGTGGACGTCGGCGGGGGATTGGGCATCTCGTACGACGGGACTGCAGTCCCGTCGGCCCAGGAGTACGTGTCGACGATCCTCGGCGAACTGCGCGGCACGGCGCTTCCCCTTGTCGTCGAGCTGGGACGCTGGATCGTCGCTCCGGCCGGCGCGCTCATCGCGCGGGTCATTGATCTCAAGCCGCGCGACGCAACGAGCACGTTCGCTGTGATTGATGCCGGCATGACCGAACTGCTGCGGCCGGCGTTGTACGGGGCGTTCCACCGCATCGAACCTCTCCGTCCGCGCGCGGCGTCCGGCCAGACGTACGAAGTCGTCGGTCCGGTGTGCGAGAGTAGCGACGTCGTGGGACGCGATCGCGTGCTCCCGAGGCTCGAGGTGGGCGATCTCGTGGCCGTTCGCGATGCGGGTGCGTATGGCTCGGTGATGGCCTCGAACTACAATCGCCGGCCACTGCCGCCCGAGGTGCTCATCGAAGACGGCGGCTGGCGAGTCATCCGGCGACGGCAGACGGTCGACGATCTGTTGGCGATGGAGTCGTGATGTCCGGATTGCTCATTGCGTTCGAAGGCCTCGACCAGAGCGGGAAACAGACACAGGCGGAGTTGCTCCGCGATCGCCTCCGCGAAGAGGGACGCAAGGCGCGACTCGTGTCGTTTCCTGACTACGGCACATCGATCGGCGAGGAACTCGCGCGCGCGTTGCAGGGCGAGCGCCAGTACGGGGCCGACGTGATGCAGTTGCTCTATATCGCGAACCGCTACGAGCGCAAACCTGATCTCTTGCGCTGGCTCGAGGGCGGGCTCATCCTGGTCTGCGACCGCTATACGGCGTCGAGTATTGCCTACGGTGAAGCACAGGATCTCGATCCGGCCTGGCTCACCGAGATGCAGAGGTTTCTACCGGTGGCGGCGCTGACGATCATGCTCGACATCGCGCCGGAGACCGCCGTGAAACGCAAGGCGGTCGATCGCGATCGGTACGAGCGCGATTTGAGTTTGCAGGCGAGGGTGCGCGACAGTTACCGCCGCATGGCGGCCGAAGAGCACTGGGTGCGGCTCGATGGCGAGCGCCACAAAGACACCATCGCCGCTGATGTGTTCACGGCTGTGGCCCCGCTCTTCCTGCGCCAGTCACGACACGCGCTGCCGTGAGCGCCCGCACTTCGCGGATACCCACCTCTTTGAGCGTGCGCGCGCACGCATCGAGCGTGGCTCCGGTCGTGCTGACATCGTCGACGAGCAGAATCGTTCCGCCGCGGAGGGCTCGTGCGGCCTCGGTAGCGGCGAACGCCCCACGGACGTTGCCGTGCCGCCTGGCGGCCGGCAATCGTGCTTGCGCCACCGTCGGACGTACGCGGCGAAGAGCGGCGCTGACGGGCATGCCCAGATGCTTCGCCAGATCGGCGGCCTGGTTGAACCCGCGCTCGCGTCGCCGTGACGGATGTAGCGGGACGGGAACCACGACGTCCACGCCCACGATCAGATCGGCACCCCGATGCCGCATCAGCGCGGCGAGCGGCAAGGCCAGCGACCGTCGGCCTTCGTACTTCAGCGCGTGGACGATGGATCGCAGCGCGCCGTCGTAGGCGCCGATGGCGCGCGCCCGATCCACGTGCCGCGCCGCGCGACGGCATCGGGCGCATCGGACGAGCGGCCGGTCAAGGGTTCGCCAGGCCGCGAGCGGATCTCCGCAGGCATCACACAAAGGTGGCGTAAGAGGAAGAATCGACTGCCAGCAACCCAGACACACGGGCCCGCGGGTTGGATGTTCGAGGAGCCGGCCGCAGGACGCGCAGGGAGCGGCAAAGAGCACCGAGAGGAGCGCGTCGAACGCGGCTCTCACACTCGACGCCCGAGGGTCGACGTTAGCGCGTCTCGCGCGATTCCGGGACCGGGAGCGCCACACGCTCCGCGTTGCCCCACAAGCGTTCCAGGCCGTAGAAGGCGCGCGTCTCGGGTGAAAAGACGTGCACGACGAAATCGAAGTAGTCCAACAGGATCCATTCAGAACGATCGTAGCCTTCGGCATGTGCCGGCTTGACGCCGTCAGCAGCAAGCGCCTCCGTCACTCCGTCGGCAATAGCCCGAACCTGACGCGTGTTACCACCGGAACAGATCACGAAGAAGTCGGTGAATCCCGCGGCCTTCCGCAGATCGAGAACAATCAGCGACTCGGCCTTTTTGTCCTCTGCCGCGCGGATTGCGCGCTCGATCTGTTTGGTGGGACGCGTCGTCCTGACGCGCCTCTCCCGCGTGGTCTTCTCAGCCTTCACCATGCAACCTGCCTGCCGCGTGTTGGGAACGCTCGTCGCCGTGGCGGCGGTCGGAAACGTTCGGCGTGTAAAGTCCGTGCTGTTCAATATGTTGCAGGACCCCGCGATCGACCAGTTCCGCGATTGGACGACCATCGGCGCGGCACTGGCGTATCGCAGTAGATGACACGTCGGCTGTCTGCGCATCGATCAGGAAGATCAACGGGCTGTCCCCGGCGCTGGGGGTGATCGTGGGCTGGACCATGCGGGACGCAAGTTTCGGAAGGCGCTGCGGGAGTTCCTCGACGGGACAGCCGCGACGTGAAACCACGGCGAAGTTGGCGGCCTCGAGGATGCTCGGATAGTCGTTCCAACTCTCGATCTCGACAAAGGCGTCGGCACCGATCACGAAGAAGAGCTCCGACGCCAGACATCCACGATCGTGAAAGTGCTGAAGCGTTGTCGAAGTGAATGACGGCGGCTCCCTGCGGAGTTCGAGATCGGACGCCTGCCACCGAGGGTGCCGGGACACCGCCAAGGCGACCATCGCGAAGCGGTGAAAGGCAGAGGCGACCGCTGGCGACCGGTGGGGCGACAGATTCGCGGGGATGATGAAGAGGCGAGTCAGGTGCAATGCACGTTCGGCGGCGAGACCCAGATCGACGTGCCCCAGGTGGATTGGATCGAAGGTACCGCCAAGGATGCCGATCCGTCTGCTCATGGTTCGACGGTCTCGGGAAGGGGCTTTCGGGTGATGGGCAGCGGCGCCTTCTTTGCCGCCAGCCGCTTCCACGCCGCTTCGAGCAGCTCGGGCACTCCCGCGCCGGTCACCCCGGAGATCCTGAAGAACGGCAGACCGAGGGCGCGCGCTCTGGCCGCGAGCGCGCTCGGGAGACCGTCATCGGTGGCCGCATCGATCTTATTGGCCGCGACGATCTGCGGTTTGGCTGCCAGCTCCGGCCGGAAGAGTGCCAGTTCACGCCGCAGGACCTCGAGGTCCTCGACCGGATCGCGTCCGGTCGCACCCGACACGTCCACCAGGTGCACCAGGATCTTCGTTCGTTCGAGATGTCTGAGGAACTGATGGCCGAGGCCGAGGCCGCGGTGCGCTCCCTCGATGAGCCCCGGAACGTCGGCGACGACAAAACTGCGATCGTCGCTCAGGCCCACGACGCCGAGGTTTGGCGTGAGGGTGGTGAAGGGATAGTCGGCGATTTTCGGCCGCGCCGCGGAGATGCGCGCGATGAGCGTCGACTTGCCGGCATTCGGGAAGCCGACCAGTCCGACGTCCGCCAGGAGCCTGAGCTCGAGGCGAAGATCCTTTTCTTCCCCCGGTTCCCCCGGTTGCACCTTCCGTGGCGCGCGATTTGTCGAGGTGGCGAAACGCGCGTTGCCGAGACCTCCGCGGCCGCCCTTCGCCACAAGGACCCGCTGGTTCACCTCGGCCAGGTCGCCAAGCAGTCGATAGGGTTCCGCCGGGTCGTCTGTCTTTTCGTACACGAGTGTGCCGATCGGCACCGGCAACTCGAGTGTCGAACCGCCGTGGCCCGTACAGTTGGAACCTTGCCCGTGCTCGCCGCGTTCGGCCGTGAAGAGGGGATGGAAGCGGTAGTGGATCAGCGTGTTGGTGTGTTCGCTGGCGACGGCCCAGATGGATCCGCCGTGTCCGCCGTCGCCTCCGCTCGGTCCCCCTCGAGGCACCCGCTTCTCGCGGCGGAAGGCCAGGCATCCGCGGCCGCCGCTGCCCGCTGCGACGTGGATGTCGACTTCGTCAACGAACATAGGAAATCTGGAATTACCCGACTACCAGATTATCCAATTACCAAATCTGCGTTTACTCGACCGGCAGGATACTGATGACGCGACCGCGAGTGCCATGATCCTCGAATCGGACTCGCCCGGCAATCTTCGCGAAGATGGTGTCGTCTTTGCCACGCCCCGCGTTGATACCGGGGTTGAAACGGCGTCCGCGCTGTCGCACGATGATCGTGCCCCCGGTAACCACGTTGCCATCGTGGGCTTTCACGCCGAGCCGTTGTGAATTCGAATCCCGCCCGTTTCGGGAACTGCCCTGACCTTTTTTGTGAGCCATCGCTGAATCCTCAGGGGCTGGAGGCTGGAGGCTGGGCCCCAAGATCCAGCCGGGGTCCTCTAGAGAAGAATGTCCGTAATGCGCACTCGCGTGTACGTCGCGCGGTGACCCTTCGTGCGCCGCATCCCCTTCCGGCGTTTCTTCTTGAAGACGCGAACCTTCGGGCCACGGGTCTCGCCCTCGACGATGGCGACGATGCGGGCGTTGGCGACCAGCGGAGCGCCCGCCAGCACTTCGCCGCCGTCTTTTTCAACGAGCAGCACCTGGTCGAGTGTCAGTTCCGCGCCGGGTTCCCCGGCCGTGCCGTCGAGCGTCGCAAAGCCGCCGGGCGTGACCTTCATCTGACGCCCGCGTGCCTGAATGATCGCGTACATTTTTTCCACCTGCCCAAAACGGCTAGTCTATAACCGAAGTGTTTGGCTTGTAAAGCGTTAGCCTTTGGAGCGCGCTTTCGCCGCCTATTTCAGCAGAACCCTGGTTCCGCGGACCTTTTGGGTGCTGAGCGCTGTCAGAAAGTTCGGAACCAGGCGATCCATGAGTTCAAAGTACGACGACAGGGCGGGCATGTTCTGCTGCGCGCTGTACAGCACGTCTTCCTTGTGATTGTCCGTGTACATCGTCGCACCGGTCCGGCCGTCGATGAACACGAACTTGTTGACGAGGACATAGCCCTTGCGATCCAAGAAGACGCGCTCTTCATCGACGCGCCGTTGTCCAAACGCGTCGAGCCGTTCGTTCTGCCTGGTGACCATGTTCTGCGTCGAACGTTCCATGAACAATACGCTGCCAGTGACGATGAGCGGATTCTGGTATTCCTCGCCGATCTGCTTCCAGTAGGCCGTGTTCGCAAACAGGCGCCCGTACGGCTCCATGTCCTTCTCATCCTTGATCGGCATGGGGAGGGCCTGGCCTGCGCGGGCGGAATCGGACGCGCCCTGACTCGGCGCGCCAGCGCCTGCATTCGTGTTCACGCGCACGGGCGATGCTAGGTCGGTGTCGGCTGCGCTTTTGTTCTGATTCCGTGTGATTTCTGCCAAGGGCATGACGTCGGCGTCAATCACTCTCAGCGACGACTTGCTGCGGAGCTGGCTGCGCAGGAGGCGAACGGTCTCCTGATTGGCGTCGACCTCTTCGGTGCCGCCGGTCACGAAGCCGGCAACCAGCACGCGCTGAAATGGCGAGACGTCGAGTTTCGGCTGGATCGGGGTTTCGATGGGAATCTCGAAATAGCTCGGGCTGCACGCCAGTGTCCCGGCGGCGCAAATGGCCACGAGCGACCCAACGACGAGATTAAGGCCTTTCTTTGGCCGCGCCCGTTCGGTCATGGATTTCCTTGAACAGTTCATAGTTCTGACGAATCTGCAGATCCTTCGGCGCGAGCGTCGTCGCGCGCTCGTAGGCCTGACGTGCCTTCTCCATCTGGCCTTCGTGCTCGTACCCGACCGCGAGGTTGTTGAAGGCAGGCGCGTACGTGGGATCGAGTTCGGCTGCCCGTTCCCACCGGTAGATGGCCTCACGCCAAAGACCACGTTGCGCCACATCGATTCCGAACTTGACCTGTGCCTGGGCGTCGCCCCGAGTGTCCGCGTACGCGGGCGCGCCCGATAGGATGGCGGCAAGGGCGAGGAGGAACGCGATTCGCTGAATCATGTGGAGAATATTCAACTATAGCCACTGGTCTTCACTCCTTGCAAGGCATTTGCTCCAACGGATTTGCCGTTCGCTTACAATGGATGCAGGAGGTCGGGGCCCGCGAACAGTCGCGGTGGCGGCCTCTTTCCGCGTAAGCAGGAGCGGCTGGCCACGAGAAGGAAACGGCCATGTCGCGCCTCGATTTCGTTGCACTCTCACTCCTGCCTCTCCCGTGGTGGCGGGATATCGCCGCCGCTCTTCGCGACGGCGAGCCTCCCTCGGACCTTCTGGACCGGCTCGTTGTCGAACGTCCGCGCCACGCCGCGATGCCCGCCTCAGCCATTCGCCTGCGCGCGGCTGCGGCGGTGGACCGAGCGGCCCGGCAGCACATCGACATGGTTGATTGGAGCGAGTCGGCGTATCCGACGGCGCTCGCCGCGATCATTGATCCGCCGCCGGTGCTCTGGTTCAACGGACCGCGCGCTGCCCTCGAACATCCGGCCGTCGCCATCGTTGGGTCACGAGCGGGTTCTTCGTACGCACTGTCAGTGGCGGAACGCCTCGCCGCCGATCTTGCGGCCCGAGGAGTCGCCGTTGTGAGTGGGTTGGCGCGTGGAGTCGATTCCGCCGCCCATCGTGGTGCGTTGAGCGTTTCCGGCGTGACGATCGGCGTGCTTGGATCGGGTGCCGACGTCATCTATCCGCGGGAGCATCAGGCGCTTGCGCGCGAGATTACTGGTTCCGGCGCGATTGTCAGCGAACTGGTGCCGGGGACATCGCCCCAGGCTCGATTCTTTCCGCGCCGCAATCGTCTCATCAGTGGTCTGGCGCGCGCGGTGGTCGTGATCGAAGCCGGCGAAAAGAGCGGGTCGCTCATCACGGCGCGATGCGCCCTCGATCAGGGACGCGACGTGCTGGCCGTCCCCGGGAACGTCTTGAACGGCCGCAACCGGGGCGGACATGCCTTGCTTCGCGATGGGGCAAAGATTGTGGAGACAGCGGACGATATCCTGGAGGAGCTGGGGTTTGCCGTGCGGAACCCTGGCAATGCCGGGGCGTCCAAGGGCATGGCTCCTCCGTCGGCCGACCCGATTCTGATGTGCCTGACTGCGGGCGAATCGTCCGATTTGGACGCGATCGTCGAACGCACAGGACTTCGACCTTCGCGTGTGCTTCCGCGCTTGTTCGAGCTCGAGTTGAACGGTTTGGTGCGTCGGGTGGGTGGGGGACGATTCGTTCGAGTTTGACAGATCGTGCTAGGGTCTAAACGGAGACTGGCGATCTCGCAGGGTTTCGGCGCGGGCGCCGGGGATGAGGGAGCAGGTCAGGATTCGATGGCAAAGTCACTCGTCGTGGTCGAATCGCCCGCCAAGGCGAAGACCATCAACAAATATCTCGGACGCGACTTCAAGGTCATTGCCTCGCTGGGGCACATCCGCGATTTGCCGAAGAGCAAACTGGGTGTGGATGTCGACAACGACTTCGCGGAGCAGTACGAGGGGATCCTCTCGCGAAAGAAAGTGATCAAGGAGCTCAAGGACGCGGCGAAGACCGCCACCGACATCTACGTCGCAACCGACCCCGATCGCGAAGGGGAAGCGATCGGCTGGCACATCGCACAGGAGCTCGGCGGAAAGAAGCGCAAGATTCATCGCCTGATGTTC
>JBGOTP010000171.1:0-10495 GCA_041476545.1 Vicinamibacteria bacterium
CTGCCGTTCAGAGGAACGACGTCGCCGTGCTGATGGCGATTGTCCTCAAGATGTAGCCTGGACCGTGCGATGGGAGGATTCGCATGACGCCTCCGCGCGGGGCTACGCGCGGGCGAAGTCGATGAATCCCTGAGCGACGTCCGTGCGTGTGAGCCGCACGCGAAGTCTGTCGCCCACGTCGACGCCGTGCTGGCCCTGAGCGAGCAACCCCTCAACGTGCGGTTCCACCACGCGGACGAACGTGCCGTGCGGTGTGACACCGGTGACGATGGCGTCGAAGCGCTCGCCGATGCGGCTGCTCATCGCCACCGCCGCGATCCGTTTCGACATGGCGCGCTCGACCTTGCGCGCGGCGTTCTCCTTCGCCGTGCAATCGAGCGCCACCGCGGTCAGTTCGTCGTCACTATAGGGCGCCGGCTGATGTGCCAGCAGAGCCTTGACGAGGCGCTGCGTCACGAGATCGGCGAAACGGCGATTGGGTGCCGTTGAATGTGTGTAGTCCTCGACCGCCAGACCGAAGTGCCCCTGTACCGGATCGCCTGGGCGTTCGACCACGTACTCGCCCGGCCCCAGCAGTTTGATGACGGCCAGCGACAGATCGGCAAAATGATCCGCGTCCGCCGCTTTGCGCTCGATCAGGAAGTCGTTGAGCGCCCTTGAATCCGGTGCGGCAGGGAGGCGTCCGCCGAGTGTGGCGGCGAGCTCGACGATCCGATCCCATCGTTTCGGCGTCCTCACCACGCGCCGGATCGAAGAGACGCGTTGCGCTTCCAACAGCCGGGCGACGACCCCGTTGGAGGCAATCATGCAATCTTCTATGAGCTCGGTCGCGCGGTTCTTGCTCTGCCGTTCAACTCCCACCACCGCGTCGCTCAGCATGACCGGCCGGGTCTCGATGGTCTCGATGTTGAGCGCACCGTGCCGATACCGCTCATTCCGCAGTGCCTGCGCCGCCGACTCCTGCAGCCGAAGCTGGGCGTCGAGTTCGGCCGTCGCCGCGACCTTCTGGGGAGCAGGACCACGATCCTCGAGCCATGCCCCGACCGCGTCGTACGTCAACTGAGCGCGGTTTCTGACGACCGCGCGATACACATCACTCGATCGTAGCTGGCCGTTGGTCTCGACGACGAACTCGACGACGATGGCGAGTTTGTCGGCCGCCTCCAGGAGTGACGTCGCCGCGGTCGACAGCGGTTCGGGCAACATCGTAAAATTCCTGACGCCTGTATACACCGTCGTCGTTTGGCGGGCGGCAAGTCGATCGATGGCCGAATCCTTGGGCACGAACGCGTCGACGTCGGCGATGGCCACCATCATCCTGGTGGTTCCGTCCAGCAACCGCTCTGCGACTTCGAGTTGATCCAGATCGCGGGAGGTGTCGTTGTCGATGGACGACCAGAGGAGACGACGCAGGTCCCGCACATCCGCATTCGGCGCGATCTGCAGAGGGTGCCGCGCGAGATCGGACAACTGCTGCGCGACGCCGGGCGAGGAGTCCGGCTCGAATCCGTTCTCGCGCATGACGCGCAGGGCAATGGCTTGCAGATCCATGTCGTGTCTACATTGTTGCGCGAATTCCGGGAGGACGCCCGCGGTTCCAGCCGGCGCCTTTCTGGCCGACGTGTGGAAGCCCGCCGTTTGTGCCAAGATTCAGTGCTGTTATACGCGGCTGGTGGCTATTTGAGGCGACTGGAGGGTGAGGCAATGACGCGGTCGAGATCGAAACGGGCAATTGTGGCACGCCGCTTCGGGCCGCAGGGGCTCGGAGTCGTGGCGCTGGTCGTGGCGGCGTCGCTCGCTATCGGCGTGCGCGCCCAGTCCGGCCGGATCGCTCCAACCGACACCCGCGTGCGCGATCTGGCAACCGCGACTCCAGAATCCGTCGGTGTTTCCTCCGAGCGGTTGAAGCGGCTCGAGGCCGGCATGAAGCGCGTCGTCGACGACAAGCAGATCGCGGGTATCGTCACGCTCCTCGAGCGCCATGGCAAGGTGGTCTACTCCAACGCGGTGGGTCTGAAGGATGTGCGGAAGCCCGACCCGGTGCAGAAGGATTCGATCTTTCGCATCTACTCGATGACCAAGCCGCTCACCGGCGTGGCCATGATGATGCTCTACGAGGAAGGGAAATGGCGCCTCGAAGATCCCGTGTCGCGGCATATTCCTGAATTTGCGCGGCTGCAGGTCTACACCGGCCAGAACGCGGACGGCACACCGAAACTCGAGGCCGCGCGTCGTTCGATGACGATGCGCGAGCTGATGACGCACACCGCGGGGCTCGGTTACATTCTCAGCCCGGCGAATCCGGTCGACAAGATGATTATCGATGGGAACGTGCTGAATGCCGGTGCGCCGTTGCAAACGATGATCAACGGGCTGGCGAAGGTGCCGCTCCTCGCCCAGCCTGGCACCCGTTGGTCGTACAGCATCGCCGTCGACGTGCAGGGCTACCTGGTCGAGAAGCTCTCAGGCCAGACCTTCGGAGACTTCCTGCGCACGCGTGTCTTCGAGCCGCTTGGCATGAAGGACACGGCGTTCTACGTGCCGAAAGAAAAGTTGTCGCGCCTTGCGCTGGTACACAACGGCGGTCCGAACGGCACGCTCGTCGTGGACGAGAATCGGCCGGATCCCGCGGCTGTGCCGCTCGGACCGTCGGGCGGCGGCGGCTTGTTCTCGACAGCGATGGACTACGCACGCTTCTGCGAGATGATGCTCGGGGGCGGCCAGTTCAATGGCGTGCGTCTGCTTGCGCCGCGCACCGTGGCGATGATGCGTACGAATCACGTCAACCCGGATCCGCTGAAGACGATGGGCGCGGGCACGGGGTGGGGGATGGACTTCCAGGTGGTGATGGATGCCGCGGCCGCCGGCGAGCCGTACTCCAATGGTTCGATCAACTGGTACGGGATCGCGGGCACCTGGTTCTGGATCGACCCGGTGGAGGACTTCGCGTTTGTGGGGATGCTGCAGCATCAGACCCTCGCCACCGCCCGAGCCGTGCACGGTTTGTCGCGCAGCCTGGTCTACCAGGCGATCGTCAACTGAACGTCTTGTCGTTTCTCAGTGCGGGGCTTCAGCCCTGCCGTGTCGGCCGCTACAATAGAAGTAGAAAGCGGAGGTCGCTATGCGCCGTTCATTGTTCGCCTTCATCGGGTCAGTTACCCTCGTAACAGTCACCGCGTGGTTGCCGCTGGCCGCGCAGTCCGCTGCGCCCGCCAGACCGGCGGCGTCTGCACCTGCGAGACCTGCGGCGCCTGCAGCTGGCGCTGCGAAGAAATGGACGCCAGCCAGAATGGCGGACGGCCATCCGGATCTGCAGGGCGTCTACGACGTGGCGACGATTACGCCTCTGGAACGCCCCGCCGGCGTGCCGAGCCTCACGCTGACCAATCAGCAGGCTGCGGCTCTCGAGGAATACGAGCAGCAGCGAAACGGAAAGAACCTGGAGCCAAGCCGCGCGGACCGCACGGCTCCGCCTGTCGGTGGCGATCGATCCGTACCGAAGTCGTACATTGAAATCCTGGAGCGGGCCGGTGGTGGCGCGGTTGGCGGCTACAACACGTTCTGGCTCGCGGGCGGAACGCGCGCGATCACGGTCGACGGACAGAAGAGAAGCTCGCTGATTGTCGATCCGCCGGACGGGAAGGTTCCTCCCATGAAGCCGGAAGCACGGAGGAGAAACAACGCGTTGCTCGCCGTGACGGCCGCACCGGACGCGTCCGAAGGTGCAGCCGCAGGCCCTCCGGGCGCGTTCGACGGTCCGGAACTTCGCCCGCTGTCGGAGCGCTGTCTGCTGGGGTTTGGCTCAACGTCGGGGCCGCCCACGCTGCCCAACTACTTCTATAACAACCTCAAGCAGATCGTGCAGACGCCGGATTCCATCATGATCCTCAACGAGATGGTTCACGACGTCCGAATCATACGCATGGGCGCGAAGCATCTTCCCGAGAGTATCCGAAACTGGATGGGAGACTCTGTCGGTCACTGGGAGGGTGAGACGCTCGTGGTCGACACGACGAATTTCAACAGCAAGACACAGTTCCGCGGCGCGAGCGACAACCTGCATATTGTCGAACGCTTCACGCGTGTCGACGAGAAGACGCTGCTCTACCGTTTCACCGTCGACGATCCCAGTACGTGGGATCGGTCGTGGATCGGAGAGTACCCCTGGGTGGCGAGCAGTGAACCGCTCTATGAGTACGCCTGCCACGAGGGGAACTACGCGCTCGGGAGCATTCTCCATGGCGCCCGACTCGACGAGGCAGAGGCCGCTGCGAAAAAGAACGGCCAGAAGTGATCGCCCAGCCCGCCCGGCGACTGCTTCAACGGCTGCCGCGCGTCTTGGCAGACGGCGCCTCCGCCGGTCCGACGAGCGCGCCGTAGACGAGCGACCGGTACTTGTAGTGGAGGTCGGAGGAACCTCCGTAGTTGGCGAGCTGCGCGAGAAAAATCGCGGACAGATCCTCGGCCGGATCGCCCCAATAGCGCGTGAAGTAGGCGCTGCGATACCCGAAGTCGCCAGGAGATCCAAGGTGGTGCGCCTTCGACGGGTCAAGCGTGAGCTCGAAGCCATAACCGAACCCAAGCTGCCCGAATCCTGGATTGTCGTAGGAATCGCCGACTTGATTCGAGAGCATCAACTGGATCGCCTTCGGGCTCAAGAGGCGGACGCCATCGAGCTCGCCGCCGTTCAGCAGCAACTGCACCATCCGGGTGTAGTCCGCCGCCGTCGACAGCAAGCCGCCGCCGCCGGAGAACGCCACGCGGGGGCCGTCTAGGTACTCTCCCTGCGCATCCGGGCCGTTGCCCTCGCCGCGCTTGATCGTTCCGTCCCTCTGCGCGGCGTACACCGTCGCCAGCCGAGAGGCTTTCTCTTTCGGCAGATAGAAGGAGGTGTCGGTCATCTTCAGCGGGGCGAAGATGCGGGTCTGGAAGAACCGATCGAGGCTCATGCCCGAGGCCTTCTCGATCACCACGCCGGCGACGTCGGTGGCGAATCCGTTCTCGTACTTCTCTCCAGGCTGCGATGTGAACGGCAGCTTGGCCAGCTGTTCGATGACGCTGGCCATCGGCTCAGCCTTGTCGGCGAAATAGAAGGTATGGAGGTTCAGCGGCGCGTAGGTGGGCTGCAGATAGCGCGGCGGATATCCCATGCCGGCGGTCTTCGACAGGACGTCGTGGATCGTAATCTCGCGCTTCGCGGGAACCACCGTGATCGGCGCGCCGGCGGGAGCCCCCGCGGGAGGCGGCACCGCCACCGTCGTCTTCTTGAAGGCCGGAATGTACTTCGACACCGGATCGCCGAGCAGCACCGTGCCTTCCTCGAGCAACATCATCATCGCGATGGCGGTCGGCGTTTTCGTCATGGACGCGATCCGGAAGATGGTGTCGGTTCTCATTGGGATCGCCGCCTCGCGGTCCTGCATGCCGTACGCCTTGAAGTGCACCTCCTGGCCACGTCTCGTGATGAGCGTCACCACGCCGGCAAGCCGCCCGTCGTCAACCGCCTTCTTCATGAAGGCGTCAATGCGGGCCAGACGCTCGGTCGAGAATCCGAGCGTCTCAGGAGCACGCACGGGACCTGCCTTCGTTGAGAGCCCGACCGACAAGACGACAAGAGCGGCCGCCAGCAGAGCGTACCGGTTGACATGCGTGACCATCGGCTACCTCCAGAAAGCCTGATTCTACGTCCGAAGCGACCGCCACCGAACGGTCTTCCGAAGGCTTCCTCCACCAAAGCTACGGCGCGGAGGCGGACGCGTCAGCGCGAAGGCGGAAGCCGTGCGCTACGAGCGATGTCGCCGCGGGCGGCGAAACTGATCGTCATCCCCACAATGACGACGACCACCGCGCCGATGAGGTTGTGCCAGAGGAACGCGATCGGTGTCGTGTTCGCGACGAGCAGCACAACGGCCATGCCGGCCAACAGACCCCAGAACGCTCCGGCGGCGGTCGCACGCTTGGTCAGAATCGCGAGCATGAACACACCAAGCAGCGATCCGTAGAAGAACGACCCGTAGCGATTTACCACTTCGATGAGCGAGCCCTGGTTGGCGGCGTACACCGCCACGACGCATGCGAACAAGCCCCAGCCAATCGTCGCCAGTTTCGACACCCGCAGATAGTGGGCGTCGCTTGCCTCTTTCACGAAATGTCGCCGGTAGAAGTCAATGACGGTCGCGGTGGCCAGGGCATTGAGCTCGCCCGACGACGCCGACATCGCCGCCGCGAATATTGCCGCGATCATGAGGCCGACGAGCCCGACCGGCATCTGCGTTGTGATGAACGTTGGGAACACGTAGTTGACGTCGGTGTACTTCTGGTCGCCGCTTGCCTCTTTGACGACGGCCACGGCTTGCGCGCGGATGTCCTGGACCCTCGCGTCCGTCTCGAGAAACGTCGTCCGATCGTTGCGTCGCGCCGCGGCGCTGCGCGCGGCAATCGCCGCGCCGAACTCGCCCTCGAGCGACTTGTAGGTGGCCGCGTGAGAACTGCTGGCCACAGTCGCGTCATAGGCGCGGTTGAACAGCATCGGGGGCGCCTGGAACAGATAGAACACGAACACCAGCACGCCCGTACTCAACACAAGAAGCTGCAGCGGAATCTTGACGTAGGCGCTCATGAACAGCGAGCTGCGCGCCTCGTCCACCGACTTTGCGCTCAGATAGCGCTGCACCTGACTCTGATCGCACCCGAAGTACGACAGCATCAGAAACAACCCGCCAATCATCCCGGACCAGACCGTGTAGGTTTCCCGAAGGTCGAACCGGAAGTCGAGCGCCCGCAGTCGTCCCGTGGCGCCCGCCAGGTGCACCGCGTCGCTCATGCTCACGTGGCGCGAAATGCCCATCACGAGGATGACGACGGCTGCGGTCATGCCGCCGACGATGATGAACATCTGCTTGACGTCGGTCCATGCAACGGCCTGCACGCCGCCGATACTGGTGTAGACAATCATCGGCACGCAGATCGTCAGCACCGTCGCAGGCAGACGCCAGCCGAGAATCGCGGAGATGACCACGGCCGGAGCCGCGAGCGTGACTCCGAGGGAACACGCCCGTCCCATCATGAAGAGCAAGCTGGCCAGCGACCGCGTGCGCACATCGAAGCGCTGCTCGAGATACTCGTACGCCGTATACACCCTGGCGCGGGTAAAAAACGGGACCACTGTCACGGAGAGAATGATCATCGCGAGCGGCAGGCCAAGGTAGAACTGCACGAACCGTAGCCCGGTCAAGTACGCCTGACCCGTCGTTCCGACGATGGTCACGGCGCTCATCTGTGTGGCCATCACGGACAGCCCGACCGCCCACCACGGAAGCGATCGGTTCCCGAGGAAATAGCCCTCGACCTTGTCCGTGCCTTTCGATCGGCGCAGTCCGTCGATCACGATCCACAGGATGTAAGCGACGACGACGGCCCAGTCGAGGAGGTGCATGGGAGATCAGGGCTAAGGGCTAAGGGCTAAGGGCTGAGACTTGGGGCTCAGGAAAATATGCGGCCGACAAGCCAGAGGGCCGCGACAATGGCCGCCTCGACAAGAAGAACTTGGACGTAGGTCCGTCTCACGGGAGGAGTATAGCGGAGGCGGGAACCTCATATAATTCCTGTTTGATGCGCTCCACTCTCTCGCGCGGCATCAGACGTGTGCGGGCGCATGGACGTGACGAGAGCAGTCAATGTCCCGGTTTCTGATACGCGCGCGCCAGCCCTGGGGAGACGGCACTCCTCCCACGGTCGTGCGCGACCCCGATATTCTGGCATCGCACCTCGAGGACGCCGCGCACTTCCCCGGAGGACACCTAACGGAGCTCGTCGCGCCGGCGACCGAGATGGAAGTGGCGGATGCCATTCGCGCGGCGAAGCATGTGCTGCCCGTTGGCGCGCAGTCCTCACTGACCGGCGGCGCCACGCCGATGGGCGAAACGCTGCTCACCACGGCGCGTCTGAATCGTATCGAAGCCATCGACGCGCTTGGCAGCGGAACGGTCCGCGTTCAGGCGGGTGTGACCATGACCGCACTCGACGAAGCCCTGACCAGACAGGGCCTCTACTATCCACCGGCCCCGACCTTCGGTGGCGCCTTCGTCGGTGGGACAGTGGCCACCAATGCCGCGGGTGCCGCAACGTTCAAGTACGGGACGACGCGCGACTGGGTGCAGGCGCTTACGGTCGTCCTGCCCTCCGGGGACGTGCTGGACGTCGAACGCGGGGCGACGCTGGCGCACTCCGACGGGTACTTCGCGCTGCAGCTTGGCGTCGGCACGGTCCGGGTACCGGTTCCGACGTATGTCATGCGCGACGTCCCGAAACTTTCCGCCGGGTACTTCGCCGCGCCCGAGATGGATCTCATCGATCTGTTCATCGGATCGGAAGGCACGCTTGGCGTGATCACCGCCGTGACGCTGCGCGTGCTGCCGGTCCGGCCGGCGGTCTGTCTCGCCCTCATTCCATTCAGGCACCGGCGACAGGCGTTTGAATTCGTTCACCGGCTCCGCGAGACGTCGAGGGAGACATGGCACACGCGAAACCCGCGCGGCATTGACGTGTCGGGTATCGAGCACATGGACGCGCGCTCGCTGGAAGTGATTCGCGAGGACGGACTCGACCGCGCGAACGGTGTGAGCATCCCTGGAAGCGCGGTCATGGCGCTGCTCGTCACGCTGGAGCTTCCGCCCGACATGACGCCAGAGGTCGCGTTTCACCAGATCGGAGGAGCAGAGACCCAGACGGCACCCGATTCACCTCTCGTACGTTTCTGCCGGATGCTGATCGATGCGGGCGTCTTCGACGACGTGGAAATCGCGGTGCCTGGCGATCGCGCGCGCGCCTCGCAATTGCTGGCCATCCGCGAGGGCCTGCCGGCCGCCATCAATCAGCGTGTCGGCCGGGCCAAGCAGCACGACTCGCGGATCGAGAAGACCGCCGCCGACATGATCGTTCCGTTCGAGAAGATGGAAGCGTTCCTCGATTTCCACGACGCGGAATTCCGGCGCCGCGGCCTGGACGCGGCCGTGTGGGGGCATGTCTCCGACGGCAACGTGCATCCGAACGTGATTCCGCGATCGTTTGCCGACGTGCAATCCGGAAAAGCGGCCATCCTCGCCTTTGGCCGCGAGGCGCTTCGACTGGGTGGCGCGCCGCTCGCGGAGCACGGCGTGGGACGCAACGACGTCAAGCAACAGCTGCTTCGCGACATGTACGGAGAGGAAGGGATTGAAGAAATGCGGGCCGTCAAGGGCACGATCGATCCGGAATGGAAGCTCGCGCCCGGCGTGTTATTCGAGCAATGACGCCGGCAGCCCTGCCGTGGCAGAGCACAGTTATTTGAACAGATCGTCGAACGCCTGCCGCGCGCTCGGTGGTCCCTGCGGTGTTCCGGTCTGGCGCTCGACAGTCGTGCGCGGAGCGAACAGCGCGCAGAGGTTCCTCTCGTCCTTGGGCGACACGCGCGCGCTGAGCGTCGACTGCGTGCACTCGAATCGAGCACCGGTATCGAACGACACGCAGTTGATGCAACTGTGAATGTCGACGCCGCAGCGAGCGCACCGGCTGTCTGCGTCCACCTGCTCCGGCAGTCGATTGCCGCACCGGGCGCACCGAAACACTTCGTGCGCGCCCATGAGGTTCGGCGTTTTCGGTCCGGCGGCGTCCTGGAGTTGACGGCCGGGCGCAAGCGGCTCCTGGGGCCGCTTTTCGCCCTGCGGCCCCTTCGGCTGACGCGGCCGGTCACCCGAATCGTCCTGATACCCGCGTTGCCGGTACTTCCGGTCGCTCATCGAATCAGATGATATTCTTTTCGCGTCTTCACGTATGACCATTCGTCGCCTGCTGTTGCCGGTCGTCCTGCCAGCGCTCATCGCGGGGGGCATCTACGCGCGTTGGCCGGGGCCGGGCGGTTCAGTCGCGGTCGCGTCCGGTCTGAAGGCGCAGGCTCAGGACACCAGGGGTCCGCGTCCGATGACCCTCCTCGACGTGGTCGCCGTTCCGCGGATCACGGACGCACAGTTGTCGCCCGATGGTCGATCCGTGTCCTACAACCTCGGGCGGGCGGACTGGAGGGCGAATCGGCCGGTCACGCACGTGTGGAAACAGCCGGTCGCCGGGGGACCGCCGGTCCAGTTGACGAACGGCCAGGCCGAGAGTTCGGCGCGGTGGTCGCCCGACAGCAAGACGCTCCTTTACATGTCGGGTGGCCAGATCTATCTCGTGCCGGCCGACGGCGGCGCACCGCGTCAGCTGACGCATCACGCCACGCCTGTGCAGGCGTCTCCGTCTCCGATCACGATGCCCACGTGGACGCCGGATGGATCGGCCATCTACTTCGTGGCGTCCGACACGCGCGCTGATGCACAGCGGGGCGTCACGAACAACAACGTCACCGTGTTCGGGCAAACCGATTTCACGCAGCAGCACATCTGGAAAGTCTCGGTCACGACCGGCGCCGAGCAGAAGGTCACGGACGGCGACTGGTCCGTGCTCGCGTTCCGGCTGTCGA
>JBGOTP010000172.1:0-10438 GCA_041476545.1 Vicinamibacteria bacterium
AGACCCGGGATGGCGATTGCCGCGATGATGCCAATGATCGCCACAACGATCAGCAGCTCGATGAGCGTGAAACCCTTGCTGTTGCGCATCTTCTTCATCATGTCTCTCTGACTCCTTCTGAAGGCTTGGTCCATTACGACCGGGTTCGTCGTCTCTTGGTTCGTGCCGTCTCCCTGAGCAACCGATGTGCCAAGCCAGCACGGGTCTCAAATTCACCATTAAGCCATTTATATACTTTAACTTACATCTCTGATCCCGACCGAAAATCGCGGCAGATCTGCGGAAAGTGACAATTAGTGGCGGCCTCAGTAGACACGAAATGTCAACGCAAATTGTATTTCTTCACGTAGTAGCGAAAGGACCGGAAGCTCATCCCCAGCAGGTCGGCCGCCTTCACCTGGACGCCTCCGGCACGCTCGAGGGCCTGGGCAATGTATCCGCGTTCGATCTCTTTCACGTGGGCCTCGAGGTCGAAACCGATGGACGGGATCGCCTCAGTCGGTGCCGGGACACTCCGCGGGCCACCGCCACGAATCACGGGGGGCAGACTCTCGGAGAGAACGGTTGGCGTGGCCTCGAGCGCGACGGCTCGTTCGAGGACATTCTCGAGTTCCCGGATGTTGCCCGGCCAGTCGTGGCGCATCAGCAGCTCCATCGCGTCATGGGAGATGCTGGTCACGTCCTTGCCCATCTGTTCGGCGTACTTCGCCAGGAAGTGTTCGGCGAGCAGGGGAATATCCTCGCGTCGTTCCCGAAGGGGTGGCAGCATGATCGGGATGACGTTGATCCGATAGAACAGGTCCTCACGGAAGCGGCCCTCGGCGACTGCCTTCGTCAAATCCTGGTTCGTGGCCGCGATCACGCGGATGTCGGCCTGGAGTTCCTCCAGCCCGCCGACGCGGCGGAATCGGCGCTCCTGCAGCACGCGCAGCAGCTTGACCTGCATGACCGCGCTCATCTCGCCGATTTCGTCGAGAAAAATCGTGCCCTTCTCCGCGACCTCCAGCAGGCCTTTCTTGTTGGCCTCCGCACCCGTGAAGGCGCCACGCATGTGTCCAAAGAGCTCGGACTCGAGGAGATTTTCCGGCATCGCCCCGCAGTTGAGCGAGACCATCGGCTTCTCGCGACGGAGCGAATGGAAATGGATGGCTTGCGCCACAAGTCCTTTGCCGGTGCCCGACTCTCCGGTGAGCAGAATCGTGCTGTTGGTGCGGGCGACCGTCTCGGTCATCTTGAAGACGGCGAGCATCGCCTCGCTGCGGCCGATGATGTTGGCGAACTGATGCGACAGGCCGAGCGTGCGCTTGAGCAGCACGTTCTCCTGCCGGAGCTGGCGGTTCTCGATCTTCTCCCGGACTTTCATCTTCAGGAGATCGACATCAAACGGCTTGCTCAGGTAGTCGCAGGCCCCGAGCCGCATCGCCTCGACGGCGGTGTCGGTCGACGCAAACGCGGTGATCATGATCCCCGGAATGTCCTGATCCACGCGTTTGGCGGCCCGAAGCACGTCGACGCCGCTCATGTCGGGCATCTTGATGTCGGAGATCAGCAGATCGACCGGTTCCCGTTCGAGTGTCTCGACCGCCGCACGCCCATTTTCGGCGAGGAGGACGTCGTAGCCCTCACGCCGAAGCACAATCGCCAGCAACTCGCGCATCGACCGCTCATCGTCGACGACGAGGATCCTCGGAGGCCGGCGATCGACGGTGGGCGGGACGGCCTCGATATCGGTCTGGTTCATACGGGCACTTCCGACCGGGCCGGGAGCCGCACGGAGACCGTGGTGCCGGCGCCGGGCTGCGAGCTCACCTGAATCTTTCCGTGATAGTCCGTCACGATGCGATGCACGATCGCGAGACCCAGGCCCGTCCCGTTCGCGAACGTGCCATGGAACGGCTGGAACAGGCTGTCAATCGCGTCGGTCGGGATGCCGATCCCGTCGTCCTGAACGGCAATCACGACGTCGCCCGATGAGGGATCGACGCAAGCCCTGAGTTGAAGACGGCCGCCCTCCGGCATCGCGCGAAGACCATTCGTGGCGAGGTTCCAGACAATCTGCTTCATCTGCCCCTCGTCGGCTTCGTACCAGAGTTCTTCCGCCGGCAGATCGACGGCGATCGCATGCCCCTCTCCCACGTCCACGCTGTTCCTGAGCAGCAGGGCGGTGTCGTTGAGGGCGCGCCGGAGATCGAGCCGCGCGATGCCGAACCGCTGGGGCCTGGCGTACGCGAGAAACGAGCGGATCGTCGTGTTGAGACGCTCCGATTCACGCAGCACGATGTCCATCAGTTGTTCCTGCTCGCTGCTCAGGGGGAGTTCCTGGCGAAGAATCTGAATGGAGCCGGACATCGAGGCGAGCGGATTGCGAATTTCGTGCGCGATCCCGGCCGCCATTTCACCCACGGCCGCCAGACGCTGCTGGATCTGCGCGTCGTGCTCCCGTTTCTTCACCTCGGTCACGTCCTGAAATGTGATGAGCACGCCCACGCGTCCGCCGGGCGCCTGGAGGTGCGTGGCGCTCAATCCCACGTCGATGGCCCCGCGGCTCTTCGTCTGGAATTTGAACTCCAGGCGGCGGGCGCCGGCCCCGCTCAATCCCGCGTTGAGCGCGGTCACGAGCGGAGGCGGCAACCGCAGTACATCGGTAATGGCGCGGCCGATGACCTCATCGAACGACAGCCCGGTGATCGTCTCGGCGGCGTGGTTGAACGTGAGAATGCGCTGAGCCCTGTCGGTGGTCGCCAGGCCACTCGGGAGGCTGTCGATGACATGCTGATTGAGGGCCTGCAGATCCGCGATCTGCGTGGACGCCTGCGCGAGCCGGGCGCCGGCCAGCCGGACACTGTCGGCCAGAGACCCGCTCAGGAAGGCGACCGCGAAGAAGCCGAACAAATTGAGCGCGACCCGGTACTGGGCCACCGATGGCGGCGGGAGCGCGACGCTCTCGAGCCGCGGATCGCTGATGAGACCCGCCGCGGTCAGGTACTGGGCCAGGACGAGGCCCACATAGATGACGGTGCTCAGGGTCGCCACGAGCAGTCCGCCGCGCCGGAACTGCACCGTGCTCGCCCCGATAATCGGCAGCAGATAGAGTGACGGAAAGACGCTGTTGACGCCGCCCGTGAAGTAGATGAACGCCGACACGACCAGCGCATCGACCGCCAGCTGCGCGTCGATCAGCCAGCGGTGGCGCTCGGCGAACCGCAGGGTCGCCGCGTACGCGATGGTCAGCGCGAAGGTCAGCGCAATGAGAAAGAAGAAGGGGTCGACCGGAAGAGATCCCGGCGCCGTGATCTGCACCACGGTCGCGCCGCCGAGCAGCGCCGTGCTGACGACGGCGCGAATGCCGATGAGCCACGCGAGTTTCCGGCGAAGGTCGGTGTCCAAGGGCGCTTCTCAGGTCAGCTTGCTGATCAGGTCGAAGATCGGCATGTACATCGCGATCACGATGCCGCCGACGACGATGCCCAGGAAGGCAATCATGATCGGCTCGAGGAGCGTCAGCAGCCCCGCCACCGCGGTATCCACTTCCTCCTCGTAAAAGTCCGCGATCTTCGCGAGCATCGTGTCGAGAGCGCCGGTCGCCTCGCCCACGCTGATCATCTGCACGACCATCGACGGGAAGACGGCCGTCTCGCGGAGAGGGGCCGCGATTGTCTCACCGCGTTCAATGCTCGTCCGCGTCGCCATGACGGCATCCTCGACAATCGAGTTGCCGGAGGTCTTGGCCGTGATTTCGAGGCCATCGAGAATGGGCACGCCGGAACTGACGAGCGTCGCCAGCGTGCGGCAGAAACGCGCGACCGCGATCTTGCGAAGGATGTTGCCGAGGACCGGCAGCTTCAACATCGTGCCGTCGACAACGCGCCGCCCCTTCCCGGTGCTGTAGTAGCTTCGGAAGAGGTACACGAGAACGCCCACCCCCACTAGGAGAAACGGAAAGAATCGGACGAGGTTGTCGCTCAATCCGATGACGACGCGGGTCGGCAGCGGCAGCTCGGCGCCAAGGCCGCTGAAGAGCGACGCAAACGTCGGAATCACCTTCCACAGGATGACCCCGACCACGCCGCCGGCGATGACCACGACCGCGATCGGATAGATCATCGCCGACTTGACCTGGCCGGACAGCTTGACCGCCTTCTCGATGTAGGTCGCCAGCCGCTTGAGAATCGTGTCTAGAATCCCGCCCGCCTCGCCGGCGGCAATCATGTTCGTGAACAGGGGATCGAAGGTCTTCGGGTGCTTCCGCATCGCATCCGCCAGCGACGCGCCTCCTTCCACGGCGCTGCGCGTCGAGGCGATGACCGCCGCAAAGTTCTTGTCGTCCTCCTGGCTGCCGAGAATATCGAGGCACTGCACGAGGGGCAGTCCGGCGTCGATCATCACGGAAAACTGGCGCGTGAACACGGCGAGACTTTTCGCCGACGCCTTCTTGCCGAGTTTTCCGGCTTTCTCCTTCTTCGCCGCCTCGGCCTTCTCTTTTGACGGCGTGATTCGTGTGACCAGGATCTGGTCGCGCCGGAGCGCGGTGACGGCCGCGTCCATGGAGTCGGCCAGCCGCTCTCCACTGACCGTCTGTCCGGCTCGTGTGCGGCCCGAGTATGCAAATGTCGGCATGTCCTCTTCCCTCTAACTTCTAACTTCTAAGTTCTAAGTTCTAAGTTCTAGCCACCGGCCGCCCGGCGGGCACGGTGCCGGGCGTCCGTCCGAGTCCGGCGCCGGCCACCACACCAACGCCGCGAGTGATCATGTCCTGCAACTCGTCCTTCATGGACGACGCCGCCATGGCCGCCTCGATCGTGATGAGCCCTTTCAGATGCAGGCTGGCGAGCGACTGATTCGCCGTCTGCATCCCCAGCTTTTCCTGCCCGGCCTGCATCGACCCGTAGATCTGATGAATCTTGTCGTCCCGTATCAGGTTTCTGATCGCGGGCGTCGGTACCAGAATTTCGAGCGACACCACGCGTCCCTTCGCGTCGGCGCGCGGCAGCAGGGCCTGACAGACGATGCCCTCGAGCACGAGCGAGAGCTGCGTCCGGATCTGCGCCTGCTGATTCGCGGGAAAAATGTCGATGATGCGATTGATCGTCTGGGCCGCCGAGTTCGTGTGCAGACTGGCGAACGTCAGGTGCCCGGTCTCGGCGATCTTCAGCGCCGCCTCGACGGTCTCGAGATCCCGCAACTCGCCGATGAGGACGATGTCGGGGTCCTCGCGCAGCGCCGCGCGCAGGGCATTGGCGAAGCTGTTCGTGTCGCTGTGCACCTCGCGCTGGTTGACCAGGCAGTTCTTGTGCTGATGGATGTACTCGATCGGATCCTCGATCGTGAGAATGTGTTCGTGGCGCTCCGCGTTGATCTTGTCGAGCATGGCGGCGAGCGTCGTGGATTTGCCGCTGCCGGTCGGGCCCGTCACGAGCACGAGTCCGCGGGGCCGATCGGCCAGCGTCGCAAGTACCGGGGGCAGTCCCAGTTCGCCGAACGTTCGAATCTTTTCCGGAATGAGCCGGTACACCGCGCCGACGGCCCCGCGCTGATTGAAGACGTTGCAGCGGAAGCGCGACCCGATGGCTTTGATGCCGAACGAGAAGTCCAGCTCCATCGTTTCCTCGAACCGCTTCTTCTGGACATCGGTCAGCAGGCTGTAGACGAGCTGCTTGGTTTCCGTGGGCGTCAGCTCCGGTGACTGCAGACGCGCGAGTCGTCCGTGTACGCGAATCTGCGGCGGTGTACTGGTGGCAATGTGCAGATCCGAGCCGTCCATCTCGACGAGCGTCTTGAGCAGTTCGGGCAGTGTTGGCATATAGGCGTTTCTGGTGCTCTCAGTTTTCAGCTTTCAGCTCTCAGTGCACGGTCTCCCTGACGACTTCCTCGATCGTCGTCAGGCCGTCTTTCACCTTGCGCAGGCCGCTCATCCGCAGCGTGATCATCCCCTCGTCGATCGCCTTGCGTCGGAGTTCGAGGCCCGATGCTCCCACCAGGACCAGCTCACGTATCTCGTCGCCGATCCCCATCACTTCGTAGAGCCCCACGCGTCCCTTGTACCCGGTGAGATTGCACCGATCGCAGCCCCGGCCCTTCATGGGCGTCACGTGCTTCGCATCGTCCGGGGTGAAGCCCGCCTTGACGAGCGCGGCTGGAGGATGCGGACTGGGCTCCTTGCAGTTCGCGCAGATGCGCCGGACGAGCCGCTGCGCGCAAATCAGATGAACCGAGCTCGCCACGAGAAACGGCTCAATGCCCATGTTCATGAGACGGTTGATCGTGCTCGGCGCATCGTTGGTATGGAGGGTCGAGAGCACGAGGTGTCCGGTGAGCGCCGCCTTGACGGCAATTTCCGCCGTCTCGAAATCGCGAATCTCGCCCACCAGGATGATGTTCGGATCCTGGCGGAGAAACGACCGAAGCGCCGCCGCGAAATTCAGGCCGATGCTCTCCCTTACCTGCACCTGGTTGATGCCGGCCAGATTGAACTCGACCGGGTCTTCCGCGGTCATGATGTTCGTTTCCGGCGTATTGATCTTCGCGATGGAGGAGTAGAGCGTGTTCGTCTTCCCGCTCCCGGTCGGCCCGGTGACGAGCACCATGCCCCACGGCCGGAGGATCGCCGCCTCGAACTTGGCGAGCGACTCGGGTTCGAAGCCGAGCTTCGTCATGTCGAGCATGAGCTTGTCCTTGTCGAGCAGGCGCATGACGATCTTTTCGCCGAAGAGCGTCGGAAGCACCGACACGCGAAAGTCGATCTCCTTGGGGCTGCCGTTCTCGTTGAACCGGATCTTGATGCGCCCGTCCTGCGGAAGCCGCTTCTCGGCGATGTCCAGCTTCGCCATGATCTTGAGGCGCGAGGAGATCGCGTCGCGGAACTTCATCGGCGGGCTCATGATGTTGTAGAGAATCCCGTCGATGCGATAGCGGACCCGCAGCTCCTTCTCGTACGGCTCGATGTGGATGTCGCTCGCGCCTTTCTGAATCGCCGACATCAGGACCACGTTGACGAGGCGGACGACCGGCGCTTCTTCGCCCTGCCTGGCCAGCGCCTCGGCACTGATTTCCTGCAACTCGTCGAGGACTTCGACGTCGGCGCCGCTCTCGAGCGACGCCTGCAGCTCTTCGAGACCCTTGCTGGCCATCTCAAGGGCGCTTGGCCCGCTCGTGACGGCGACCTGGGGGCTGGGGCCGCCCTTGGCGCCCTGCGGGTAGTACTTCTGAATGGCTTCAATAACCGCCGTCTCGGAGGCGACCACCGGCTCGACGTTGTAGCCGGTCATGAACTTGATGTCGTCCATCGCAAAGACGTTGGTCGGGTCCGTCATCGCGATCGTGAGCGTCGCGCCGGCCCGGCTGAGCGGGACAACTTGGTACTTCTGTGCCGTGTCGGCGGGAATCAGCCGGACGATCGCGACGTCGATCTCGAACTGCGAGAGGTTGATGGAGGGAACCCCATACTGCTTGCTGAGAAGCGCGGTAATGTCCTCGTCCTTGACGATCCCCAACTTGACGAAGTTGAAGCCCAGCTTTCCCCCGTTGGCCTTCTGATGGTCCAGGGCCTGCTGAAGCTGTTCCGAGGTTATTCGCTTCTCCTTGAGGAGGAGCTCACCAATGCGGACGGACATGAACTCTAAGAATTATCCGAGTTGACAAAAAGTGTCAATACTGACCTAAAACGTCATACTCATGGCCACATTCAGTCCATTTCGCGCCTGGTCCGGTCCAAACAGCAGGGCGGCCTCCAGAGTTAGGCGGGAGGGCCCGGCCACACTGGCCCCAATACTTCCCGTGGCGACCTTCGAACCGATCGTATTCACGCTCACACCGGACCGAAGACCGAGACGCCGCTTTGCGAACCAGGTTTCAACTCCAGCTGCCACGTGCCGGCGATCGCCATTGACGGTGGGCGTCCTGGTCAGGTCAACGTCCACCGAAGCGGTCGCAGCCTCCAGCAACGGACCCCGAATCTCCGTCAGGACCGCCACACCGGCGCGCGCCTGACGAGCCATCTCGAACCGCGCCGCACCTGCTCCAAACGATGGGGCCCGCAGGTGCTTGACGTTCACACCGAAGCGGGCGACGCCGAGCGCGGCCATCGCCCCGAGGTCGAGATCGGTCTTCGTGTCGCCCGTGACCGCAAGGTCGGCAGCATGATCAAGCAGATTCACGCCTCCGGCCACCGACGACTCGGCTGTTCCCGCTCTCAGCAGCTTCAACGTTGATCCAATGACAAGGTGACTTCCAAACGATTCCCCGACGGTCATGCCGTACTGGCCGACCGCAAGCGACCGAAGATCTTGTCGGTCCGGCGGGCCTCCCGCAGTAGGGAAAACGGGCGCTATTTCACTGATACGCAGGCGGTAATAGCTCAATGCGAGGGCGGGAAATGCCACGCTGAATCCGGTGGAAGTATCGCGTCTGGCTGTTCCACCGGCCGGCGGCTTGGCGGGGTCCTCCATCGTTCCGTGCTCGATCACCAGGCTGAAGAGCTTGCCGGTGGCAAGGCCTGCCGGATTCCACCAACTCGCCGTCGCATCGTCGGCCACCGCCACAAAGGCGCCGCCCATACCCTGCGCACGAGTGCCAACTGCTTCGTAGATCTGCGCGTCGGCCCATGACGCACCCCCCAGGACCAACGCGATGGCGACGATGGTGTTCCGCATGTGCCCTCTCCTTATCGGAAGTTCGCGAAAGACGGATTCGTGCTAGCTTAGCGCCTCCCGCAACCTTTCACTTTGCAGGCGAAACCAACGAACCTTCGTCCAGAAAACGCCGTATATCAATGAGGATGTATGACTGAGATCGCGGCTGACGCGCCCCCCGCCATTCCATCCAAAGGCCTGCTTGCGCGCGCGGTCGGCGTGATTGTGTCGCCGAAGAACACCTATGCGGACGTCGTCGCGCGGCCACGCATCCTGGGCGCCCTCGGACTGGTCCTGGCCATCGTGATCAGCGTGTCGACGACGTTCTCCTCGACGCAGCGGGGCAAGGAACTGGCCCTGGAACAGACCGTGCGCTACATGGAATCGTTCGGCATGCAGGTGACCGACCAGATATACGACCGCATGGAAACACAGATCATGAACCAGCGGCCCTATACGACTGTCGTCGGCACTGCGGTCGTGCTTCCCCTCACGGCCGCGATACTCGCCGGGCTCATCCTCGCGGTCTACACCGCGATCCTCGGGGGCGACGCGAAGTTCAAGCAGGTCTATGCCGTCGTGATCTACTCTGGATTTCTGCTCGCACTGCAGACGCTCTTCGTGTATCCGATGTTCTACTTGAAACAGTCCATGTCCAGTCCCACGAGCCTGGCGGTGTTTCTTCCGTTTCTCGGCGAGACGTCGTTTGTGGCACGTCTCGTGGGGGCGGTGGATCTGTTCCGTCTGTGGTGGATTGTGAACCTCGCCATCGGCGTCGGCGTCCTTTATCGAAAGCGGACCTCGCCGATCGTCTCGACGCTGCTGGCGGTGTACGCGGTCATTGCCCTCATCATCGCCGCCATCGGCACAGCTTTCTCAGGAGCCTAGACTAGATGAACCGGAGGAACATCCTCATTGCGATCGCCGTGGTCCTTGTCGGCGGCGCCCTCGTCGCCGCGAATTTCTTCTACACGAAAGAGCCGTCGCTCGTCGTCACGGTCGAGGCCATCAAGGCGCGCGACCTCGAGGCGGTCGTGTCGGCCTCCGGCAAGATTCAACCCAAGCGGCTCGTCAACATCGCCGCCGAAACCTCGGGCCGCGTCGTCGACCTCGCCGTCAACGAAGGCGACCCGATCAAGAAGGGCCAGTTCCTGCTGCAGATCGACCCCCGGTCGCTGCGCACGCGCGTGGACAACAGCAGCGCGTCGCTTCAGGCGGCGGAGAGCTCGCTCGAACAGATGCGCCAGTCCGTTGAGACCTCGCGCCTGCAGCTCGACCAGGCGCAAAAGAACCTCGATCGCCAACGCGATCTCTGGACCAGGGGCATCACGACTCGCGAGACCCTCGAGAAGACGGAAAACGACCTCAAGACAGCGCAATCGTCGCTCCGCGAGCGCGAAAAGACGGTTGCCGCTCAGGAAGCGCGCCTCGGACAGGAGCACGCCAGCGTCGAAAACGCCAAGTACGATTTGAGCAAAGTCCGCATCGAGTCACCCATCGACGGCATCGTGACGCGCCGCAATATTCAGGAGGGCGAGACGGCGGTCATCGGCACCATGAACAACGCCGGCACGGTGTTGTTGACGTTGGCGGACATGTCGGTCATCCAGGCGGAAGTGGAAGTGGATGAAACGAACATTCCCAATGTGACGCTCGGTCAGGTTGCGAAGGTGACGATTGACGCCCTTCCCGACAGGACATTCAAGGGCCATGTCACCGAGATCGGGAACAGCCCCATTCAGACCGGCGCCTCGACGGGCGCGCGGCAGGCCACGAACTTCAAGGTGGTCGTGGTCATCGAGGAACACGTG
>JBGOTP010000173.1:0-10413 GCA_041476545.1 Vicinamibacteria bacterium
ACCTCTGAATTGTGGAGCGCCTCTGGTCGCCCTGGAGACTGGCCTACGTGAGCGGCGCATCCGGCGCGAGCGGCGGTGAGTGCATCTTCTGCCGCGCGTCGGTCCCGCCCTCCAACGACTGCCAGGATTCTCACGAGAGCGCCGCGCTCGTCCTCGTCCGGGGGCGCGCATCCTACGTCATCCTCAATCGCTATCCTTACAACAACGGCCACCTGCTCGTCGTGCCGAACCGGCACGTGGCCACGCTGGCGACGGCGACCGCCGAGGAGCTATCCGAGATGATACGGTTCACTCGCGACGCGGAAGTCGCGTTGATGGAGGCGTATCACGCACAGGGCATCAACGTCGGGATCAATCTCGGTCAACCGGCAGGTGCGGGCATTGCCGATCACATGCACATCCACGTCGTGCCCCGCTGGAGCGGCGACACCAACTTCATGTCGGTCGTCGGCAACGTGCGTGTGCTCCCCGAAGAACTGGGCGATACGGCGAACCGGTTGAGGCCGATCTTCGAACGACTGTGGGCCGCGGCGTTGTAGAGTGTTCTTCACGAAGACACGAAGGCCGCGATGTAGCTTTTTCAAAACTAACCTTCGTGACCTTCGTGACTTCGTGAAATCTCATGGTTCTAGATCTCACGCCCGAACAGCAAGCGTTCCAGTCCTCCATCGACGCCTTCGCCCGCGACGTCATCGCGCCCGGCGCGGCCGCGATAGACGAATCCGGTGAGTTTCCGTTTGACGAGCTGCGGGGCGCGGCGGCGCTCGGCCTGCTGGGCGCGACGCTGCCCAGGGCCTGGGGCGGTGCCGAGCTCGACTACCTGCGTTATGTGCTCGCGATCGAAGCGATTGCGCGAGCAAGCGCCACGGTTGCGGCCTCGATCGTCGTGCACAACTCTCTCGTCACCGAGCTGGTGGCGCACGCCGGGAGCGACCGGCAGAAAGAGCAGTGGCTGCGCCGGCTCACGAGCGGCGACGCGATCGGCGCCTTTGCCCTGTCGGAGCCCGACGCCGGTACCGACGCCGCGAATCAGAAAACGTCGGCCGTCAACGCTGACGGCGGTTATCGCATCAGCGGCCGCAAGATCTGGGTCGCGAATGCCGATGCCGCCTCGCTCGCGATCGTATTCGCATCCACAAACCCCAGCCTTCGCGGGCAGGGCATCACGGCGTTCCTCGTGCCGATGAATACACCGGGCATCAGGCGCACGGCGCGAGCCGATTCGCTTGGCGTGCGGGGCCTGGGCTGCATGGATCTCGATTTCGACATCCAGGTCGACAACGATCAGGTGCTCGGCCCGGTCGATCAGGGTTTCCGCCTGGCGATGTGGGCCCTGCAGGGCGGCCGGATCGGCATCGCGGCGCAGGCGCTCGGCATTGGTGGCGCGGCGATCGCCGAGGCGGTCCGGTTCGCGAAAGAGCGCGAGACCTTCGGCCAGCCGATTGGGAACTACGAGGCCATTCAGTGGATGTTGGCCGACGCGGCCACCGAACTCGAGGCCGCGCGCATGCTCACATGGAAGGCCGCTGCCGTCAAAGACCGTGGAGAGCGTCTGACAGTGGAGGCATCGATGGCGAAGCTCGCGGCCTCGGAGGCGGCCCACAAAGCGGCTGACAAGGCGATGCAGATTCTCTCCTCGGCGGGCTACCGTCGGGGATCGCTCGTGGAGCGCCTCTTCCGCGATGTACGTGCAACGGAGATCTATCAGGGCACGTCCGAGGCGCAGCGCATGATCATCGCAGCCAGCGTCTTGGGTGGATAGAGATCTGACGCGCGAATGACCAAATTCATTTCGCCCAGGTCGGTGCTCGTGCTCGTCGTTGTGGCGGCCCTGATGGGGGCCTGCACCCCCGACACGTCGTCGCCCCCTGTCAGCCCGCGGACGCCCGGCCCTCCGACGCTCACCTGGCTGGGAGAGTTCACGCGGCCCGCCGGAACTGTCTATCCCTCGCTGCCTGACAGCAGAAAGTTCGGTGAGCTCTCGGGCCTGGCACTCGACGCGTCATCCGGTCAGTGGATCAGCGTCCTCGACGATCGCGATGGCTCACGCGTCGCATGGCTCACGGTCGAATTCAGCGGCGGCCGCCTGTCGATCACACCGACTCGGCTCATGCCTCTGCGCGCGGGCCCAGGCGTTCCTGAGCGCGTGGCGACGCAGGCCGACCTCGAGGCGATTGCGGCCTTGCCCGATGGCACGTTCCTGATGAGCGAAGAGGGACACATCGCGAAGGGTGAAATCTGGCAGCCCGCGATGTTGCACGTTACGCGGGATGGTCTTGTCACCGACATCATCGAGTATCCCAGCCCGTTTCAGATTCGCCAGGACCAGACCCGTGGCGTTCGCTCCAACCTGGGATTCGAGTCGCTGACGCGTTTGCCGAACGGACATGTAGTCGCTGGGCTGGAGCAGCCGCTCGTCGAGGACGGCGACACGACGTCGTTCGATCATGGCGGCCATGGACGCCTGATCGAGTTCATGCAGACCGACGGCGTCTGGCGCGCCGGACGGCAGTGGACGTACCCGATCGATCCCACGCCGCGCGTCGAAGGCTTTGATGGCCTGTGTGATGGCGGTGAAAACGGACTGACGGAGCTGTTGGCGTTGAGCGATACCACGCTCCTGTCGATGGAACGCGCGTGCGTGCGGAACACGAAGACGAACGACGTTGCCAACTCGATTCAGATCTTCTGGGTGGAACTCGACGCCCCAGACAGCGCCACCGTGCGCAAGGCGCTGGTGCTCGACCTTGGGACGCTAGCGCCGCGTCTGTCGCCGGCGCTCGCTCACCTCGACAACTTCGAGGGGATGGCCTTCGGACCGCCAGCGGCCAGCGGCGGTCGGACTCTGCTCATCGTGTCTGACGACAATTTTCGGAAGACGCAAAAGACATCGTTCCTGCTGTTTGGCTTGCAGTGACCACCAATCCGGCTGAAGCCGGATCCCACCCTCAGGATGTGGCGTCCGACTTTAGTCGGACAGGCTCCTAGATCCCCAGGACCTGCTTGGCGATCGTCTGCAGCTGCAGGTTGGACGTCCCTTCGTAGATTTGGCCGATCTTCGCGTCGCGGTACAGCTTTTCGACCGGATAGTCCTTGACGAATCCGTAGCCGCCGAAGAGGTTGACTGCGAGTGACGTCACGCGTTCGGCCACTTCCGAGGCGAACAACTTACACATGGCCGCCTCGGTCAGGAACGGCCGGCCCGCCTCGCGAAGTCGTGCCGCCTCATAGACCATGAGGCGCGCAGCCCGCAGGTCCGTCGCGGCTCGCGCGAGCTGATGCTGGACGACCTGAAACTCCACGACCGCCTTGCCGAACTGCCGGCGTTCCTTTGTGTACGTGATCGCGTGATCGAGCGCGCCTTGCGCGATGCCAATCATCTGCGCGCCGATGCCGATCCGCCCTTCGTTCAGCGTTTCGATCGCGGTCTTGTAGCCCTTACCCAGTTCGCCGAGGATATTCCTCCGCGGGACCGCACAGTTGTCGAAGAGGAGTTCACACGTGCTGCTCGCGCGGATCCCCAGCTTGTCTTCTTTCTTGCCGACCGAGAATCCCGGCGACCCGCGCTCCACGAGAAACGCCGTGATGCCGCGATAGCCGGCATCGGGGTTGACGTTGGCAAACACAATGAAGAGGTCCGCCTCGTTCGCGTTCGTAATCCAGAGCTTGCGTCCCGACAGCACCCAGTCGTCACCGTGCTCCACCGCCCGCGTCGCCAGCGCGAACGCGTCGCTGCCGGATCCCGCTTCCGAGAGCGCGTAGGCGCCGATGGCGCCCGACGCGAGCTTCGAAAAGTATCGCTGCTTGACGTCGTCGTTGCCCCATCGCATCAGGGCGTTGATGACCAGGGTGTTCTGGACATCCACGAACACCCCAATCGACGGATCGACGCGCGACAGTTCCTCGACCGCCAGCAGGGAGTGAAAGAAGCTGGCGCCCGCGCCCCCGAACGTCTCCGGGATCTCGATGCCCATCAACCCGAGGCTGAAGAGCTTGTCGATGAGGGACCGCGGGATCTTCGCCTCGTCGTCCATCTGGCGGACCAGTGGCCGGACCTCTCGATTCGCGAATTCGTACACGCTGTGTCGGAACAGCTGCTCGTCTTCGGAGAGGCTCGTCAGGGGGCCGTGGGCCGTGGCCGAATTGTGCATGACGCGCGGATGGTATCACTCTAAGATAGAGATATGGCTGGGTCCCGTCGATTCGCCGCCGGCGCCGCGCTTGTCGCACTCCTTGGAAGCGGGGGATATCTCCGTTCACAGGGTTCACCGGGTTCACAGGGTGCTCAGTCGCCGAGCCCACAGACCCAGCCGGCTCAAGCCAGTCCGCAGACAGACCAACAGCCGCCCATCTTCCGCGCCGGCGTCAACGTCGTCCGCGTCGATGTCATCGTCACCGACAAGAGCGGCAAGCCGATTAGCGATCTCAAGCCGGACGATTTCGAAGTGACCGAGGGCGGGAAGGCGCAGAAGATCGAGACCTTCAAGCTCGTCTCGCTCGACGGCGGACTCCTGGCCGGCCTCGATGCACCGCCGGTGGCGATTCGCACCGATGCAGACGAGGAAGTCGAGGCCGCGCGCGACGATGTGCGGCTGTTTGCGATGTTCCTGGACGACTATCACGTCAGGAAAGACTCGAGCCTCGTGATGCGGCAGCAGCTGGCGCGGTTCATCGAAACACAGCTCGGGCCGTCGGACATGATCGGGTTGATGTCCCCGCTCGAAGCCATGGCGGCGGTTCGCATGACCCGCAACCACAATGCAGTTCAGCGTGCCCTCGAACAGTTCGAAGGCCGGAAATACGACTACCGGCCCCAGAACGCGGCTGAAGAGAGTTACGTCTACCGTGTGTCTGCCGAGCAGATCGAGCAGATCCGGAACCAGGTGTCGTTCTCGGCCATCAAGGCGCTCATCAGGCACATGGGCGCACTGAAGGACGGACGCAAGGCGCTCATCCTCGTGAGCGAAGGCTACAGCAGTGTTCTGCCTCCGCAACTTCGGGATACCGGTGGCGCGCCCGCCGGAGGCACGTTCACCCCGGCTGATTCGACAGCCGGGAACGATCCCCGGGAGGTCACCCGTCAGCTCTTCGCCTCGGTGGACATCAACACCGAACTCCGCGATATCTACGATCTGGCGAATCGGAACAACGTCGCCATCTACGCGGTCGATCCGCGCGGCCTCGCGACGTCCGAGTTCAGCATCGATCAGCCGGCCGTCAACGCGCGAACCGACTCACAGTATTTGAACGGCACGATGGATACCCTGCGGGTCCTGGCCGAGAACAGCGACGGCCGGGCGATCCTCAATCGCAACGATCTGGCGATTGGCATGAAGCAGATCATCATCGATTCGAGCGCCTACTATCTGCTCGGCTACAACTCGACCATGACGGCGCCAGACGGCAAGTTCCACGAGATCAAGGTATCCCTGAAAGTGAAGCGTCCTGGCGTCGAAATTCGTCACCGCAAAGGGTATTGGGCGCTCAAGCCGGACGACGCCGCGAAGATGGCTGCCGCGGCGTCGCGTGCGACGGCGGCTGCGCCCGTCAGTCCCGTCGCAGCCGCGCTCGCCGCGACATCGACGCCGCGAAGCCGCGCGATTCGGACGTGGATTGGCACGGAACGGGGCGAGAACGGCAAGACGCGCGTGACGTTTGTGTGGGAGCCGGTCGCCAAGACGCCGGGAGAAGTGGTGCGCGACTCCGATCGGCCGGCTCGCGTCGCCCTCACCGCGAGCGGTGCTGACGGTCCGCAGTACTTCCGTGGACGCGTGCCGGAGACGGCGGTGCCGCCGGTAGCGGGAGCGCTGGCGGGATCGCGTGTCACTTTCGAGGCGCAACCCGGCCGGATGCAATTGCGCCTCTCGGTGGAGGGGCAGGGCGCCGACGTGATCGACTCGGAGGTGCGCGAGGTCACTGTGCCCGACTTGAGTTCTCCCCAGACCACGTTTGCGACGCCTCAGTTGTTTCGCGCGAGATCGCTTCCCGAACTGCAGCGGCTGAAAGGCGAGCCGCAGCCGGTGCCAGTCGCCGCGCGCGACTTCAGCCGGAGCGAGCGCCTCCTGCTTCGAGTCGCCGTATACGGGCCTGCCGGGACCACGCCGGCGCTCAAGGCGCTGATGGTGAATCGGGGGGGGCAGACGATGTCGGAGCTGCCGGTCGCGACCGCGGGCTCGAGCGGAGGGCTCTCCCAGGTTGAGGTGTCGCTCGCGAATCTGTCCCCGGGCGACTACGGCATTTCTCTCACCGCCACGGGGGAAGGCGGCAATGCGACCGAACTCGTGGCGTTTCGTGTGACCAACTGATTTTGGAATAGCGGTATGGCCGGATCTTTCCGTATTGGCGCCGGCGCCGTGCTCATCGCACTCCTCTCACAAGGTTCACTGGGTTCACAGGGTTCACGGGGTTCAGGTGTCGCTCGCATGGACGCGATTGCGATCGACGCGCAGGGGCGTCCCGTTCGGGATCTCGGCCCGGCGGACTTCGAGATCATCGAGGGCGGTTCGCCGCGTCCGATCGAGAGCGTGCAGTTCATCGGTATCGACGGCACACTGCCGGCCGCCGATAGCCCCGGCCCTATCGAGACGAGCGACGAAGAACAGACCGAGGCTGCGCGCGATGGCACGCGGCTCTTCGCCATCTTTCTGGACGAGTATCACGTCAGCCCCGGGCCTGGTGTGGCGCGCGTGCGCGCCGCGCTGACCGAATTCGTCGATCGGAATCTCGGGCCCCGCGATCTCGCGCTCATCGTCAAGCCGCTCGACTCGCTGCCGAACCTCCGACTGACGCGCGACCGCTCGGCCGTACGCAACGCGATCGCCACGTTTGATGGCCGCAAGGGCGATTACACGCCGCGCACCGCATTCGAACAGGATTACATTGCGTCTACGCCGCCGCGCGTGGACGAGGTCAGGGCGCAGGTTGTCGTCTCTGCGTTGAACGCGATCGCCGTGCACCTGGGGACCCTGCGCGGCGGACGGAAGACGATCATCGTGATATCCGAAGGCTTCGGGCGAGTGTCCCGGCGGCGCGGCGATCCTGTGGGCTTGCCCTCGGTCGACACCGTCGTCCGATCGGCGAACCGGTCGGGCGTGTCCATCTATCCCATTGATCCCCGCGCACTGGCGGTCGATGTGGACGCCGGTGGCGTCGATCCGCGTGATGGCGCGGCGGCCGGCGCGGAGGCCGCTTCGGACATCGACACGCTGCGGGCGCTGGCTCAGGGGACAGACGGCCACGCGATTCTGTCGACGACCGATGTGAACGCCGGCTTCGCCGGCATTGTGAGCGACTCGAGCGGGTACTACGTGATTGCGTTTCAGCCTGCCTTCCAGGAGGAAACAGGAAGGTTTCATGCCGTTACCGTCAGGGCGACGCGGCCGGGTGTCGCGCTGCGGACGCGAACCGGGTATTGGGAGCCGGTGCCCGATGCCGCGGCGGCGCTGCGAGCGCTCGAGCCGGTGGTGCCGCCGATGGCGCACCATGCGAGTCCCTTGATTCGGCCGTGGTTCGGTTTCACCCGCGCGGATGATGGAAAGACGCGCGTACAGTTTGTCTGGGAGCCGGCCGGCAGAATCCCCGGCGATCGACCGCGCACGGAGTCTCCGGTCCGCGTCAGACTGAATGTGCTGAACGCCGATGGCACTCTGGCCTTCGAGGGGATCGTAGGGACGGCCAGCCAGTCCGGTGGGACGGAGCAACGTCCCGACGCCCTTGCAGGTGGCGAGCAGCCTGACGCGCCGCAGGCCGCGTTCGATATTCTGCCCGGCCGCGTCTACCTACGCATGCAGATTGAAGACGAGACGGCCAGACTTCTCGATACCGATGTCCGTGATCTCGTCGTGAGACCTGTCGCGGGTCCCGTGGCGCTTGGCACGGCTCTGGTACTGCGGGCGCGCAACGCGCGCGAGTTTCGATCCCTCGACAGTGATCCGGCCGCCAATCCAGTGGTGACGCGCCAGTTCAGCCGGACCGAGCGTCTGCTGATTCGCATTCCCGTCTACGCGTCAGACGGGATCCCGGACCTGACCGTCAGGCTGGCCACGGCGAAGGGGCAGGGGATGCGCGAACTGGCCGTCACGGCCGAGCCGGGCTCGAACGTTCGGCGAATCGATCTGCCGCTCGCCGGACTCGCCCCGGCGGAGTACCGCATCGAATTCCTCGCCACGAAGGGCGACGCCACGGCTCAGGACAGCCTGACATTCCGGGTCACGCCGTAGCGCGGATCACTTCCGACGTTTCTGTCGGAGCGCCTCAACAATCCAACAACTCTGTCCAGCTAGAATTTCCGGTCGAGTCCGGCCTTCAGCGGATCCGCGCCTGCGCGACACGTGGAGAGATGAGTGGCCGGCCGGGAATACGAGAAGCGACAACGTTGTCGATCGGGACGGCCGAACGCGACATGTTTGTCTGGTTTCATTTTCCCGGCGTTCAAGTCCCGCCGTTGGACGGCGAAATTGCCGCGAGTTTGGACATTTCGCGCCCGCAAAGGCTGGACCCGCGTTTGCATTCCCCGCGACAAGGGATGTCGTGAACACAGGAAGCGTCGCCGACTGGATGGAGCCGACCGAGGCGCATGCGGGTGAGATCCGCAAGCTGTCGACGTTGCTCGAGACCAGTCAGGCGTTGCTGACGACGCTCGACCTGAAAGAAGGCCTGCAGCGAGTCCTGGAAATCCTGGGGCGTCACCACGGCGCTATTCGCAGCACCGTGGTGCTCCTCGACGAGCAGACCGGCGACGTGAGACTCGAGGCGTCGGCCGGGGCCATCACCCCGGGAAAGCGTGTGCGCTATCGCGTCGGAGAGGGCATCACGGGGGAAGTTGTCCAGACGGGCAAGCCGATCGTCGTCCCCCAGGTGAGCCGCGAGCCGAGATTCCTCCATCGCGCCGCCAAGCGTCCGGAACTGGCCGAGCAGGAGCTGACGTACATCTCGGCTCCGATCACGCTCGACGGCCGCACGGTCGGCGCCGTCGCGATCGACCTGCGGTTCAAGGCGGATCGCGACTATCACCGTACCGTCAAGTTCCTCGGCGTCGTGGGGTCGATGATTGCACAGGCCGTCAAGGTGCATCAGCTGATCGAAGCGGAGCGCCAGATGCTCGTCGACGAAAACCTGCATCTACGTCAGGAGCTCAAGGAACGTTACGACTTCTCGAATCTGGTGGGCACGAGCGGCCCGATGCGGCAGGTCTACGAACAGGTCGCGCAGGTCGCTCCCGCCAACACCACCGTCCTGCTGCGTGGCGAATCGGGGACGGGCAAGGAGCTCATCGCGCACGCCCTGCACTACAACTCGTCGCGCGCGAAGAAACCGTTCATCAAGGTGAGCTGCGCCGCGCTGCCGCAGGACCTCATTGAGTCGGAGCTCTTCGGCTATGAAAAGGGGGCGTTCACCGGCGCCCATGCGGCGAAGAAAGGGCGCTTCGAACTCGCCGAAGGCGGCACGCTCTTTCTGGACGAGATTGGCGAACTGAATCAGACCACCCAGGTCAAGCTGCTGCGTGTGCTCCAGGAACGGGAGTTCGAGCGACTGGGCAGCACCGAGAGCATCCGCGCGAACATCCGTCTCGTGGCGGCGACCAACAAGGATCTCGAGAAGGCCATCGCGGCGGGCGAGTTTCGCGAGGATCTCTACTACCGGCTCAACGTGTTCGCGATCTTCGTACCTCCGCTGCGCGAGCGCAAGCCCGACATCCTCCTGCTGGCGGACCACTTCCTCGAGAAGTTCGCGAGCGAGCACGGCAAGAAGATCAAACGCATCTCGACGCCGGCGATCGACATGCTGGCCAGTTATCACTGGCCCGGCAACGTGCGTGAACTGGCGAACGCCATCGAGCGTGCCGTCGTCATCTGCGATGCGCAGGTGCTGCACGCCCACCATCTGCCTCCGACGCTGCAGACCGCGGAAGCCTCCGACACCGGCCAGACGGCCACGCTGCGGGACTCGCTGGAAACGTTTGAGAAGGACGCGCTCCTGGATGCGCTGAAGAGCACGAGGGGGAACCGCGCCAAAGCGGCCCGGCTGCTCGCGACGACCGAGCGAATCTTCAACTATCGCGTGAGAAAATACGGCATCGATTGGAGGAGGTTCAAGACCTAAAAGCTGATTGCTGAAAGCTGTCAGCGATCGGCTCTCAGCTATCGGCTCTCAGCTATCGGCTCTCAGCCCTTAGCCCTTAGCGCTGACTTCGCAACGCACTCTAAGCGTACATCCCTCGTATCCTGGTGGCCGCCGCGACGCGGTTGATGGCGACGATGTAGGCGGCGATTCGCATGTCGACGGCGTACTTCAGTGACGTCTGCAGCACGGCGTTGAAGGCTTCGCACATCTTGGCCTCCAGACGCTCGTTCACTTCCTTCTCGGTCCAGTAATAGCCGTAGCGGTTCTGGACCCACTCGAAATACGACGCGG
>JBGOTP010000174.1:0-10338 GCA_041476545.1 Vicinamibacteria bacterium
AGCCGACCGGGCCGATTACCGGCCCGACTCTATTGCCATGAGCGCCATCGATCTTGCCTGGCATCTCGTCGGCGCTGAGCACCGGTTTCTCGACGCAGTCATCTCCGGCGCGTTCGACGACAGTGACACGAAACGTCCGGCATCGATTGTGACGCCGGCCGATGTTGTGGCCCGGCACTCGGAACAGTTCGCGGCCGACATGGATCGGCTGAAAACGCTCCCGGGAGAACGGTTGTTGCGGAAGGTCGACTTCCGGGGTCTTTTCCAACTGCCGGCACTCACCTACATCCAGATCGCCATCAACCACTCGGTTCACCACCGCGGCCAGTTGTCGATGTACCTGCGGCCCATGGGGGCCAGGGTGCCGTCGATTTACGGCGAGAGCTACGACACACGCCGGGACCGTCCCTGAAACCATTGTTTCGACTGGCGATTTCGCGTACAGTCGACCATTCTTGATGTGTTTTGCGAAGGAGAAATCATGATACGCGTGACATCTATTGGAGCCGCGATCGTCCTGGCGGCGACAACCGCCGCAGCTCAGCCGCCGCCCCCCGGTCAGACGACCATTGCCGTCAACGTTCAGCGTGGGTATGCCGGTATCAAGACCAACCTGACGCAGGCGGCCGAGAAGATGCCCGAGGCTGATTACGGCTTCAAGCCCAGCTCCATGCCGGAAATGCGCGTGTACGGTGCGCTCTTCTCTCACGTGGCACAGGCGCAGTTTGGCACATGCGCCGCGGCGAAGGGTGTCCCGAATCCCATGATGGGCCGGCAACTCGAAACCGACTTGAAGACCAAAGCCGACATCGTCAAGGCGCTCGCCGATTCGTTTGCATTCTGCGACGATGCGTATGCAGCGCTGAGCGATGCGAATGCGAGCGAGATGATCATGCAGGGGCGGGGTCAGATCGCGCGCGCGGCCATGCTCGGCAACAACGTCACGCACGATAACGAGATGGCCGGGACCGCATACGTGTACATGCGCGCCAAGGGCCTTGTGCCGCCGTCCACCGAGAACGCCATGGCCGCTCGAGGCGGCGGAGCCGGCGGTGCGCGGGGTGGAGCGCCGGCGGGTGGCGGCCGCCCCGGGGGACCGCCGCCCGGACGGTAGGCTGAATGGCGCCTACGACGTACTGATCTCTTACTGCCCCCATGCCAACCGTCGGACGACTGCGCTACCTTGAGGCGCTGCCGCAGGGCGGCTCGCGCACGAACTCTTCGTCCCGCTCCGCGCGGACGCTTGTCCTGATTCACGCCTTTCCGCTCAACGCCCGCATGTGGGAGCCACAGCTTGCGCTCGCGGAGCACGGGTGGCGTATCATCGCGCCGCAACTGCGCGGCATGGATCAGACTTCGCCTCGCGGATCAACCCAGGCTACGCCTGGGCCCGCCGCAGCGGCCGATGGACGCGAAGGCGGCTCTGGGATCGCCAAAGCGACCGCTCGAGGTCGCGAAGGCGATTCCGGAAACGCCCCCGAGACGACGTCGATCGACGATTATGCGGGCGACGTCATTGATCTACTCGACGCCCTTCACATTGAAGACGCCGTGATCGGCGGGCTCTCCATGGGCGGATACGTGACCATGGCCATGTTTCGGCACGCACCACGCTACTTTCGCGGCATGCTCCTGGCCGACACGCGGTCGCAGGCCGACACGCCGGAGGGAACGGAAGGACGGAAGCGCATGCTCGCGTTGCTTCGAGCGAAGGGGTCGCGCGCAGTTCTCGAGGAGATGCTACCCAAGCTCCTGGGCGACACGACCCGGCGCGAACGGCCGGCGATTGCGGATCGCCTGCACGAACTCGTGCTATCGAATTCGGAAGCCGCGATTGCCGGTGCCATTGCCGCGCTCATGACGCGCCCGGACTCGACCCCTGTGCTGTCGTCCATCCACTGTCCGACGCTCGTCCTCGTGGGCGACGAGGATACGTTGACGCCTCCACAGCTCAGTGAGGACATGCATCACGCGATCGCGGGGTCTGAGCTGGTGAAGATCCCGGTCGCGGGTCACCTGTCCAGCCTGGAGCGGCCGGAGGCCTTCAACGCGGCGCTGGGGACATTTCTGACACATCGGGTCTGACATACTGGGATCATGACAGGGCAGAGGGCAAAGGGCGGAGGGCAGGCTGCGGACTGTGGATGGCAGCTCGCCGCCATTGTCGTTTGTGCCGCTCTGCTGACAGCCGCGATCCCACATGCCCAGGAGATCGATGCGCGTCAGCGAGCGTACGATGACCTTCTGGATGTCAACGTGCGCGACGGTCTGGTCGACTATCGGGTGCTCGAGAGCCAGCGGCCGCGGCTCGACCGGTTCGTTGAGGTGCTCGCTGCCGCGTCGATCGAGTCGAGGCCGCGTGACGAACAGATCGCATTCTGGCTGAATGCCTACAATGCCCTGGTCCTGCAGACCGTCATCGATCACTATCCGATCGTCCAGCGAAGTCGCGACTATCCGGCGAAGAGCATCCGTCAGATTCCTGGAGCCTTTGAACGGCTGCCGCACCGCGTCGCCGGCCGGACGCTCACACTCGATCAGATTGAACAGACGGTCCTTCCGGCCTTCCGTGATCCACGCGTGTACCTGGCACTTGGTCGCGGCGCGATTGGCAGCGGACGCCTCCGCAGCGAAGCCTACACGGCGGCACATCTCGAACGGCAGCTCACCGAGATTGCCCATGAGTGCGTAACTCGCGTGCGGTGCGCCGAGATCGATCGGACGGCGCAGAAGGTGAGGATCAACGCGGTCTTTTCGTGGCGGGAACAAGAGTTCGTGGCGGCGTACGCCGCCAACGCGTCAGCGGTGTTTGGCAGCCGGAGTCCCATCGAGCGTGCGGGCCTGGCCTTTCTCGACCCGACGTTCCTGCCGGCTGAGCGGGCGGTGCTCGCGAAAAATGAATTCACCGTGGAGTTCATTCCCTTCGACTGGACCTTGAACGACCTCTCGGATCACGGGACTCGATAGGCGTGGATCTGGGGCTCTCGGACCGTGTTGCGATTGTCACCGGATCCAGTCGCGGTCTGGGACTCGCCAGCGCGGCGGCGCTTGTGGCGGAGGGCTGCCGGGTGACGATTTGCGCACGAGGGGAGGCACGTCTGTCCGAGGCTGCCAGCGAGCTGCAGCGTCTTGCGGGCGGTGCGGAGGATCGCGTGCTCGCTGTTTGCGTCGACTTGTCCACGGCCGACGGGATTGTGCAGGTCGTGAATCAGACGGTGCAGCGTTTCGGTCAGCTCGATATCCTGGTGAACAACGTCGGCCTCGCCCGCGGAACGACGATCGTCGACACGTCCGACGCCGAGTGGCACGAGGCGCTCGATCAGACGCTGTTTCCGGCGATTCGCGCGTCGCGTCTCGCGGTTCCACACATGCGACGGCAAGGTGGGGGAGCCATTGTGATGATCGCGTCGATCTGGGGTCGCGAGTCAGGCGGCCGGATGACGTACAACGCGGTCAAGGCCGCGGAGATCAGTCTCGCGAAGTCGATGGCCCAGCAGCTCGCCAGGGACAACATCAGGGTCAACAGCGTGGCGCCAGGGTCGACTCTCTTCCCGGGAGGGTCGTGGCATCGCCGGCAACAGGAAGATCCAGCCGGCATCGCCGACTTCGTCATGCGCGAGCTACCGTTCGGGCGATTCGGCCGCCCCGAAGAAATCGGAGCCGTGGTCGCATTCCTTGTGTCGCCGCGTGCGAGCTGGATCAGCGGCGCGAGCGTGCCCGTCGACGGCTGCCAGGGGCGGTCCCTGATCTAGAACCAGGGATCTCCGGGCTATTTCGCCGTCTGGTCCGATCGGATTGATCAAATCCTGAGGCCCACGGCCGTTTTCGCCTCTTGATCGCCTTCAGTCAGGCTGGTACCATCCTGACCCATGCCGGACGTCGGACTCGCTTCAAGCCGTGGCCTCGCAACACGTTCTGGACGCGACGGCGCGCTCGATGCCGCCCTGGAACGTCTGGCGCCGGGGCATGTCCCGGAGCGACCTGATACTCCGGACCTCCATGTCACCGCCGTCCGCCACCTCCCGGCGGTCGCTGCCCGGTACGCCGAATTCCCCGCGGCTCTTGATCCTCGGTTGCGCCACGCGCTCGAGACCCGTGGCATCGCGCGGCTGTACACGCACCAGGCCGAAGTGATCGAACACGCGCTCGCTGGGCGGCATGCCGTCGTGATCACACCGACGGCGTCCGGCAAGACGCTGTGCTACAACGCGCCAATTCTGCATGCGGTCCTTCAGGATCCATCGAGCCGCGCGCTCTATTTGTTTCCGACCAAGGCGCTGGCTCAGGATCAGCTCGCCGAGTTGCAAGGGCTGTGCGAGACGCTCGCCTCGGATTCACACGATCAGATTGGCGTGTTCACCTACGACGGGGATACGCCGCAGGATGCGCGGCGAACGATCCGATCGAGAGCGCACCTTGTGCTCAGCAACCCCGACATGCTGCACTCGGGGATTCTGCCGCACCATCCACGATGGGCGAAGCTTTTCGAAAACCTCAAGTACGTCGTGATCGACGAGCTGCACGCATATCGCGGGGTCTTTGGCAGTCATCTGTGCAACGTGCTGCGACGGCTCCGCCGCGTCTGCCGCCACTACGGATCGGATCCAGTCTTTCTCTGTTCGTCGGCGACGATCGCGAACCCGCGCGAGCTGGCGGAGCGGCTCACCGAGCGGCCGTTCGAACTGGTGGCCCAGAGCGGTGCCCCTCGTGGAGAGAAATTCTTCGTCTTCGTGAACCCGCCGGTCGTCAATCATCAGCTCGGGATTCGCCGTTCGTATCTCAGTGAGACGCGCCGGATTGCCGGCGAGTTTCTGAAGCGGCAACTGCAGCTGATCGTCTTCGCGCAGAGCCGCTTGTCGACTGAACTCCTCACCACGTATCTCAAAGAAGATTTCGAGGACACGCCTGGCGCCGCCGAGCGGATTCGAGGATACCGGGGCGGCTACCTGCCGATCCGCCGCCGCGAGATCGAGAAGGGCCTGCGGGAGGGCACTGTCCGCGCGGTTGTCTCGACAAACGCGCTCGAACTCGGCATCGACATCGGTGCGCTCGATGTGTCTGTGATGGCCGGGTATCCAGGCACGATCGCCGCAACATGGCAGCGTGCGGGTCGCGCCGGACGACGGGCGAGCCGTTCGGCGGCTGTGATGGTCGCGAGCAGCGCCCCGCTCGATCAGTTCATCGTTCGGAACCCGTCGTATTTCTTCGACGCCTCACCCGAGCACGCGCTCATCGATCCAGACAATCTCCACATCCTCGTCGAGCACATCAAGTGCGCCATCTTCGAACTGCCCTTCTTGGGAACCGAGACCTTCGGCCGGCACGATCTCCAGCAGGTGCTGGCGGTACTGGCGGAGCAGGGCCTCGTGCACAGGGCTGGCAGCCGTGAAGATCTCGACAGTCCGTCGACTGATGCCAGATGGACGTGGACGAGCGAGTCGTATCCAGCCGATGCAGTGAGCCTGCGATCGGTGTCGTCGGACAATTTCGTGGTGGTGGACACGACACGCGAGTCGCGGGTCATCGGAGAGACCGACTTCGGCAGCGGGCCCTCCACGCTTCACCCCAAGGCCATCTACATCGTCGAAGGGAAGCCGTTCCAGGTGGAGCGGTTGGACTTCGAGGGACGGAAGGCGTTCGTGCGCGAGGTCGACTGCGATTACTACACCGATGCAATCACGTACTCGCGGGTGACGATCCTCGATACGTTTGAGGAGGCCGCTGACGTGCGGGCGCATGGGGAAGTGCTGGTCGTCTCGCGTGTGGTGGGTTTCAAGAAGATCAAGTTCCATACGAACGAGAATGTCGGCTCGGGCGAGCTCGATCTGCCGGAGCAGCAGATGCATACGACGGCCTACTGGCTTGCAGTGCCCTCGGCGGTTCTGGCGCAGCTGCCGTACACGGCCGACGACCGTCGGGATGGGGTCGTGGGGCTGGCGTTTGCAATTCGCCAGGTTGCCCAGTTGCTGTTGATGTGCGATCGCTCCGACATCGGTGTTTCCATCGATACGGGCGACAAGGAGTCTCCCGATTCCCTTGTCGCCGAGCATCCAGCGCGGTTGTTCGTGTACGACAACTATCCGGGCGGCATCGGGTTCAGCGAGCCGCTCTTCCGCATGCACCGTGATCTTCTGGAGGCAACGCGTCGACTGGTCGGCGAGTGCGCCTGCGAGAGCGGATGCCCGGGGTGCGTCGGTCCCGTCGGTAACACGGGACCACTGGCCAAGACCGCGGCGCTTCGAATTCTGGATCTGCTGCTGGAGAGACGCTTCGTTACAGGGTCCGCGGATGGCGTCGAGGCCAGGACCGCGGGATAGTGATGGACGCATCAACGCTCACCGATCGTCTGCGCGGCATTCTGAAGCCCAGGGACAATGGATCTTCAGCTGAGGTCCGGCTAAAGCCGGACGCCACTGATCCACTGTCACTCGAGCAGGCTCTTGGCGGCGAGTGGCATCGGGACGGCTCTCGGCGCTGCTTCGTCGTCGAACGCCGCGTGGAGGCGGACGCCCTGCATGGGGATGTTCGAATCCACGACTGCGCGGCCGAACTCGAGCGCTCGATGACGCGTGCGTCCCTCCTGATGCGAAACCTGCCGGCGCCCCCGCCATTCCTCTTCTTCGATCTCGAAACGACCGGGTTGAGTGGTGGCGCCGGCACCTACGCATTCCTCGTCGGCTGCGGCTGGTTTGCGGCCGATGGCGCATTTATGACCCGTCAGTACTTCCTTGCCGACTCCGGCGACGAAAAGGAGATGCTCCAAACGGTGGCCGCGGAGTTCGGCCGGGCTGGGGTTCTGGTGAGCTTCAACGGCAAGTCGTTCGACGCCCCGGTTCTCGAAACGCGGTATCTCTTGCACAGGCTCGATTGGATCGGTGGAGGCGTGCCGCATCTCGACGTACTGCACCCGGCGCGGCGATTCTGGGGCGGCGGCGCCAGCCTCGACTCGGGCTGTTCGCTCGGGGCACTCGAACGGAGGCTTGTCGGAGCGCGACGAGAAGGTGACGTGCCGGGTTTGGAAATTCCGGCGCGGTATTTTCAGTTCGTTCGTTCTGGTGACGCGCGTCCGTTGTCGGCCGTGCTGGAACACAACCGGCTGGATCTGATTTCCCTGGCGGCGCTGACCGCGCGCCTCCTGCAACTCGTCCACGACGGCGCGGGCGCGACCGGGGATACTCAGGAGGCACTCGCATTAGGGCACGTGTACGGAAATTCGGGATTGGACTCGCGGGCGCGCGAGGCCTATCGGCGGGCCGTGACGCTCAGCACGGCGCCGGTCGTCGACCCGTCAGCCCGGTCAATCATGTCAGGCGGCACGGCGGCAGCGGATCGCGATCGGTTCGACGGGGTGCTCAGGATGAACGCGCTCCGCGCTCTTGCCATCTCCGAACGTCGTGCGCGCGCGTACGATGATGCTGCCCGGTGCTGGCAGGGCCTTCTCGACCTTCCCGAATGTCCTCCGCGTATTGCCGGGGAAGCGGCGGAAGCGCTGGCGATTCATCACGAGCATCGCCGGCGCGATCTCGAAATGGCGAGGGCGTTTGCGTTGCGGAGCCTGAAGGATCAGACGCGACCTGCGTGGAACGATGCCGTCCAGCATCGCCTGGCGCGTCTGAACAAGAAGCTGGGAAGTCCTACCGAGCCGCCGCTGTTTCCTTCTTCGTCTTTGCAGCCTTCTTTCGGCTCTCCGACGTCTGGGCGCCAAACTTCTTCGTGAACCGCTCGACACGGCCCTCGGTGTCCATCAGCTTCTGCCGGCCCGTGAAGAACGGATGGCAGTTCGAGCAGATTTCAAGGTGCAGCTCGTGCTTGGTTGAGCGGGTCTTCCACGTCGCGCCGCATGCGCACCGCGCTTCGACGTCGTGATACTTGGGGTGGATGGCTTCTTTCACGAGGATCTCCGTCTATGGGAAACCTTGAGTATACCACTCGTCGAAGGCCTGGGTCGGCCGGACGGAATGTACGGTAGGGTGTGAACCCGAGGCCTGCTTCCGCGTAATAAGAGTCAGTGGAGGCAGATTCATGAGCGTGATGTTCCGGTCGACAGCCTCGGCGGCGGTCCTTCTTGCGGCGGTGCTGCTTGCAGCACCTGCGGCGGCTCAGTCCGGCGCGGCCAGGCGCGGTGGCACCACCTCCCCGCCTCTCCCGTCGGCCGCCGTGCCGGCCGAGGCCAATCCGGGCCAGGGCGACACCCGGTTGGTGCTTGCCGGAGACGAGAACGCGCGCGAAACCAGGGATCGCCTGCAGCGACTGTTCGAGCAGTATCCGCCAACCCTCCGCGGCGTGCTCCAGCGCGACCCATCACTACTCCACAATGATGCCTACCTGGCGCCGTACCCGGCGCTATCCGCTTTTCTGGGCCAACACCCGGAAGTCGCCCACAATCCGTCGTTCTTTCTCGGTACCATCAATCAGGACTTTTCCAGCCGCGATCCCTCATCGGACAGGATCCGGGCCGTGGGGGTCGTGTTCAGCGAGCTCTTTGTACTCACAGGTTTCATGAGTTTCTTCACGCTGCTCGGATTTGTGACCAAGACGCTCGTGGAGCATCGACGGTTCACGCGTGTCTCGAAGGTGCAGAACGAGGCACACGCAAAGCTGATGGACCGGCTGACGTCGAACGACGACCTTTTGGCGTACGTGCAGTCGCCGGCCGGACAGCGCTACTTTGAGGCGGCCCCGCTCAGGATCGAGACTGCGGGAGCCTTGGCCAGCGCCCCCTATTCCCGCATCCTCTGGTCGGTTCAGGCGGGGATGGTGGCCGTCTGCGTCGGACTTGGATTGCTGTTTGTGAGCGGGCGGTGGGCGGTCGACGCAGACTGGTCGGGTGACGTCTCGCGCATGTTGTTGCTGCTCGGTGTCGTGTCATTGGCCGCGGGGATAGGGTTCGTGCTGTCCGGCATCGCCTCGTATGTGTTGTCCCGGCGGCTGGGGTTGATTCAGGCGCCAGCGTCCTCCCATGCGTAACCTGACCCTCTCCGACGTTCAGCGTTTCGAGGCGAGAGCAGAGGACGTCGAAGCCGTGCTCCAGATGGACGAGGACACCTTTCGCGCCTTCTACGATCGCACGGCGCGATCCCTCTGGTTGTATCTGACGCGCATGACGCACGACGCCCAGCTCGCCGACGACCTGCTGCAGGAGGTCTACTACCGCTTTCTCCGCGCCGACCGCGCGTACTCGAGCGATGCGCATCGGCGCAACTACCTGTTCCGCATCGCCACGAACCTGGTACGGGACGGCTATCGGCGCCGGCGCGTTGATCTCGTCCGCCTGCCGGACGAGGACGAACCCGGTGTGCTCCGCACGCCGGGCGACGAAGGGGAACAGGCCGTTCGCCGCGCCGATCTTGGGCGCGCGATGGCCGTTCTGAAGCCGCGCGAGCGCGCGCTGCTCTGGCTGGCATACGTCCAGGGATCGTCCCACGTGGAGATCGCGGAATCGCTCGGCGTGAAGACGAGCAGCGTCAAGGCGCTGCTCTTCCGCGCGCGCCGGCGTCTGGCAGGGTTGTTGAGGGGATCCGGGAATTCAGAGCCGTTCTTGAAGACGAGGGGAAGACCGTCGTGAAGATGACTGAGTGTTCTCGGGAACAGGATGTTGTGGCCGCGGTCGCGTCACGCCGCTGGCCGGACCGTTGCGAGGCGGACCTTCGCGCGCATGTGGCGTCCTGCGACGTCTGTCGGGACGTGGCGGAGGTCGCCGTGGCCTTTGGCGCGGATCAGGATGCCGCCTGGCAGCGGGTGCATGTGCCGAGCGCGGCCCACGTCTGGTGGCGTCTGCAGATGCGCGCGCGTCAGGACGCGGAACGAGCGGCGTTGCGGCCGATCGCGGTCGTGCAGGGTGTTGCGGCGATGGGCGCGGCCGGACTGGCAATTGCCGCCATCGTGTTCGGGTGGGCGGCACGTTCGTGGTCCCTGCCGACATTGTCGGCATTGTCCGATCTGGCGGCCGATGTCCCGCCGTTGGCGAGCACGGCCCTCAACGCCGTTCTGGCCGTTGCGGTCAGCACGCCTCAGACGACGGTACTGGTTGGAGTCATTGCCGCCGGGCTCGTGCTCATGCCGGTGGCCGTGTATCTGGCGTTGTCCGAGTAGGGGTCGGAGGTTGGGGGTCGGGAGCGCCGCCCCTCTTGGTCAACAGCGATGCCCGAGAATCTACCGTACGATGTGATTACATGCGGCCACAAAACGAAGATACGCCACCAGCGGGAGTCCCTTCCTTCCGCTGCTGCGGCGTGCTTCGTTGATGAGATCGCGCCATTCGTGGCGGTTCCAATAGGCCCAAATCACCGTCACCGACGTGCGAATGGTCCTCGTCGTGTGCCACCATCCTGGATTGAA
>JBGOTP010000175.1:0-10316 GCA_041476545.1 Vicinamibacteria bacterium
ACGGCATGCAGCAGCTCGGGATGCCGCTCTATCAGTGCCAACCTCCCACTGGCTACAAGGACACGGCGGATGCGTGGACCAACACGGGCGCACTGGTCGGCCGGATGAACTTTGCAACGAACCTCGCGACCAATCGGCAGTTGGGCATGGGAACGGGCTCGCTTCAGTCGCTCGGCACGAGCGACACGATGATCGAGTCGATTCTCGGCCCGAACGCCGCCGAGACAACGCGCGCGGTGATTTCGCAGGCGTCAACGATGCCCCAGATGCTCGCGCTCACGCTCGGATCCCCGGAGTTTCAAAGACGCTGAAAGCTGATAGCTGAAAGCTGATAGCTAGTTGATGAGTGTCCTATGACTTCACGTCGAGTGTTCTTGAAGAACGGCGCGTGTGCGTTCGTGACCCTCGGCTTCGCGCCGTCGTTTCTGGCGCGGACGGCGTTTGCCGCCGGCACCGGCCGAGCGAAGCAGCTGATTGCCATCTTCCAGCGTGGCGCGGTCGATGGCCTCAACATGGTCGTGCCGTACGGTGAATCGGATTATTACCGCGCGCGGCCGAGCATCGGCATCCCGCGACCCCATGCGCCAGAGGGCGCGATCGATCTCAATGGGTTCTTCGGTTTGAATCCGCGCCTGGGTTCCCTCAAGAGCCTGTGGGATTCGCGCGATCTCGCAATCGTCCATGCGTGCGGCTCCCCCGATTCCACCAGATCGCACTTCGACGCGCAGGACTACATGGAGACGGGCACGCCCGGTGTGAAGAGCACGGAGGACGGCTGGCTGAACCGGTATCTGCAGGCCCGCACACTGGAGCCGGAGAGTTCATTCCGCGCCGTCGCCTTGTCGCAGCAGCTTCCTCGCATGCTGCAGGGTCGTGCGCCGGCGCTCGCGATGAATCAGATCGCGCAGTTCGGGATCCGCGGCGGGCCGGGCGACATGATGAGCCATTCCTTCGAGGCTCAGTATGCCGCCGCCGCCGATCGGATCCTGAACGGCGTCGGGCGCGAGGCGTTCAGCGCGATGAAGACGCTGAAGGTCGCCGACCCGTCGAAGTACCAGCCGGAGCACGGCGCTCAGTACACGACGAGCCCGTTCGGCCAGGCGCTCCGGCAGATCGCACAGCTCTCGAAGTCGGACGTCGGCCTCGAGGTCGCGTTTGCCGACCTCGGCGGCTGGGACACGCACGTCAACCAGGGAGCGGCGCAGGGTCAGCTCGCTACGCGCCTCGACGATTTCTCCCGCGGCATCGCCGCCCTCGTCACCGATTTGGGCGACCGCATGGCCGATACCGTTGTGCTGACCATGTCGGAGTTCGGTCGGGCGGTGAACGAGAACGGCAATCGCGGCACCGATCACGGCCACGGCAACGCGATGTTCATCATCGGCGGCGGCGTGCGGGGCGGCAAGGTCTACGGCACGTGGCCGGGGCTCGCCGTGGGCAGGCGCTACGAAGGACGCGACCTGGCGGTCACAACCGACTTCCGTGACGTATTCGGCGAAGTGGTCGTGCGTCATCTCGGCCTGGCCAACCCGCAGCCGATCTTCCCCGGCTACACGGTCGCGCCCGCGAAGTTCCCGGGGCTCTTCGGAGCCTGACTTCAACACGAGCCATCACGAAGGCACGAAGAACACGAAGGTCCCTTTTCAAAGAGTTCTTCGTGGCCTTCGTGTCTTCGTGATGAACGGTCGTGTTCGCGATGAACAGGCGTGATACAGTGTGCCCCACACACACATGGCTGACCGGGCGGACAAAGAGAAGCGCGAAATCGGCGACGCGCTCGGCATGGTCGAGACGCGGGGCCTCGTCGGTATGATCGAGGCCGCCGACGCCATGGTCAAGACCGCCAACGTCGTCTTCGTGGGCTGGCAGAAGGTCGATGCCGGTCTCGTCACCGCGATTGTCCGGGGCGACGTCGGATCGGTGCAGGCGGCAACCGATGCCGGCGCGGCCGCGGCGCGACGGGTCGGCGAACTGGTCGGCGTGCACGTTATCCCGCGACCCGCCGACGACCTGGAAAAAGTCTTCCCTATCCGTTAGCGCTTCTTTCTCTTCCTGACTTTCCCGCCCAATTCCTTCAGAAGTCCCTCGTCGCCAACGACGAGCAGCGGCTGCGCCGGCGACTTCAGCAGATTGTAGAACTCGCCCTCCGACGTCCGCGCATAGATCTCACGTCCATCGGTGAGCAACTGCACCGATCCGCCGCCGCCGGTGGCATCGAACAGGCGCGTGCTGAAGCGCTCCTTCAAGACGTTCAGGATGGTGTGCAGCTGATACACCGAAAACCCGCGGTTCCGCAAATCCGCGAGGACGAGCAGCTCGAACAGTTCAATCGGTGTGTACCGACGCTCGGTGTGCCCCCCTGCCTGGGTGGGGTGGGAGGGAATCGCGGGGGAGATCAGCCCTCCGGCATCCCACAACTGGAGCTGCCGCGCGGTCAGTCCGGTCAGCGCGGCGACCTCACGAGAACCATAGGTCCGCTTCAATTTCATCTGCGCAGTTACTCGACTACCCGATTACCCAATTGCAAAATTCCCGAGACCCTGTCGGCCATCGCCGCACCATCGAAGTCCTTCAGGGTGAGGCCGCCCTCGCTGTGCGTCGAGTAGACGAGCGTCACGCGCTTATAGTTGATCAGGATGTCGGGATGATGGTCGGAGGATTCCGCCTCCGGCACGAGGCGACTGACGAACGCCACCGCCTCGGGAAATCCGTTGAACGTGTATTGCTTCCTGATCGCGTGGCCATCGAGCGTCCATCCGCTCAGCCTCTCGAGGCGTTCCGCGATCTCTGCCGTCGACAGTTTCGTGTGCATAAGGAGCACCTAATCTCGTCAGCAGGACTAGTCCGGCTCCCGAGCGCGAATCGCGTCGAGCCGGATGCGCTCTCCGTCCATCCGTTCGAGCGATGCTTTCTGCAACGCCACCGCCGGACGATCCAGACAAGCGGTCTGATCATCGCCCCGACCAGCCGCTCGACCGGCGGGCTGATGGCCGAACGCCGCATCGACAGTCGCCCGATAGTACGCCCGTTCCGCCGCCTGGAGATCTGCGAGCGCGGCGGCGTGCTCGTACTGCCACCCCAGCCATCGCGACAGGCGATCGACGGCTTCCGTCTCTGACGGTCCGGCGCACTCGAGACCAAACCGGTCGCCCGTGTCGGCGCGTTCAGCGTAGGCAACCCACTCGCCGTGACGTTCGGTCGCGTGAATCCGATACCGGCGGTCGCCCGTGCAGATCTCTTTCATTCAGACCACAAGGTCCGGCTGAAGCCGGACTCCACAAGATAGCCGTCCACTCAACATGACCTCCGTTGCTCCGTTCCTCCGTGTCAAGCCGTTGCCTCCGTCGGCTCCGTTCCCTACATCCCTACAGCTCGCCGAATCGCTGCGGTCTCGTCAGCTCGAGCATCGGGTCCATGACGTTCTCGAGCATCGCGTCGGCCACGAGGTGCGCGGTGAGCGGCGCGAGCAGAATGCCGTTTCGATAGTGGCCCGTGGCGTACATCACGCCGGGCAGCACACTCGACGCGCCAATCACCGGGAGGTCGTCGCCACTCGCGGGCCTCAGACCGGCTTTTGCGGATGTGAAATTGGCGGCGGATACGTCCGGCACGAGCTCGGACGCCGCCTCGATCAGGCATCGCACGCCAGCCACGGTCGTCCGCTCGTCAAAGCCGGTATCCTCCACGGTCGCGCCGACGAGCAGCGTCCCATCATCCCAGGGCACGAGGTAGCAGCGCGCGCCCCAGATCACTCGCCGGAGCGTGGGGCCCTTCCACGCCAGCTGCAGAAGCTGACCGCGCACGGGCCGAATCGGCACGCGCGCCGACACGCCCTCGATGTCAATCTGTCCCGACCAGCTGCCGGCCGCCAGCACGACCCGATTGCCGGTCAACGACCCGCGTGCGGTCTCAATCGCCAGATCGTCACCGACTCTGGAGATCCGCTTCACCCGGCTGTGTTCGACGATCTGCGCCCCATGGCGTCTCGCCGCCGTCGCCAGCGCCCGGGTCAGTTCGCCGGCGGCCACGAAACCGTGCGTCGAGATGAAGAGACCGCCCGCGACATCACCGGTGAGATGCGGCTCTTCGTGACGGACCGCGCGGGCATCCAGCAGCTCTGCCACGACGCCACGACGGGCAAGATCCAGAGCGGCCGCCTCCAGCCCGTTCATGGCGTCGGCGTCCAGGGCGACATCCAGGGTTCCCGTACGGCGATACGTCACGTCCATGCCGCTGGCCGACGAGACGTCGGCGACGAATGTGTCGTACTGCTCGAGGCTGAGAGCGGCGAGGGCGGCAAGCGGCCAGTGATGTCGAGCCTCGATGTAGGGCGCCAGTACTCCGGCGGACGCCTGGGTCGCTCCCATCCCGGCCGGCCGGTCGTCGACAACCTGCACTGACGCGCCCCTTCGAGCCAGCTCGTAGGCCACCGCGCACCCGACAATGCCGGCGCCGATCACCACAATGTCGGTCGTCGAATCCACCAGGCGAATCTTATCGCCAAGACCGGGGGCTGGCGCGTTGGACTAAAATTGTTCGGTTGCACCCATGAAGAAATTGCTCGTGGCCAATCGTTCCGAAATCGCGATCCGCTGTTTCCGGGCCGCCACCGAAACCGGTCTGCGGACCGTGGCTGTGTACAGCTACGAGGATCGGTTCTCGCTGCACCGCTTCAAAGCCGACGAAGCATTCCTGATCGGGCCGCCCGAGGGCGGGGAGCCGGTCCGGTCGTACCTGAATATCGACGGCATCATTGCGGTCGCCAGGAAGCAGGGCGTCGACGCGATTCACCCCGGTTACGGATTCCTCTCCGAACACGCCGACTTCGCTCGCGCGTGCGAGGCCGCCGGTATCGTGTTCGTCGGACCCACGCCGGAGCAGATCGATGTATTCGGCGACAAGTCCGCGGCCAAGCGATTGGCGCAGGCGGCCGATGTGCCGACCATCCCCGGAACGGACCCCCCGATCGCGAACGCCGACCACGCGACAGCGGAAGCCGATCGGATCGGCTATCCGCTGATGATCAAGGCCACCTTCGGCGGGGGCGGACGTGGCATGCGCGTCGTCACGAACCGCGCGGAGTTCGGTCACAAGCTCGAGGAGGCGCAGCGCGAAGCGGGGGCGGCGTTCGGCCGCCCCGAGGTGTTCCTCGAACGCTACATCACCCGCGCCAAGCACATCGAGGTGCAGATCCTCGGCGACGCCCACGGCGCGCTCGTTCATCTCTGGGAACGCGATTGCTCGGTGCAGCGGCGGCACCAGAAGGTCGTCGAGGTGGCGCCGAGCATCGCGATTTCGGAAGATCTCCGGCAGCGCATTTGCGGCGCGGCGGTCCGTCTGTGCCAGTCGGTCGCCTACCGCGGCGCCGGCACCGTGGAGTTTCTCGTCGACGTCGACCGCGGCGAGTTCTTCTTCATCGAAGTCAACCCGCGTATTCAGGTCGAGCACACGGTGACCGAGATGATCACCGGCGTCGACCTCGTGCGCAGCCAGATTCTTGTCGCCGCCGGGCATCATCTGCACGCGGCACCGCTCAACATCCCGCGCCAGGAGGCCGTCGAACGGCGCGGCGTGGCGATGCAGTGCCGCATCACGACGGAGGATCCGGATCGCCATTTCATTCCGGACTATGGGCGCATTACCACCTATCGATCGGCCGGCGGCTTCGCCGTCCGGCTGGACGGCGGGAACGGTTTCGGCGGCTCCGTGATTACGCCCTACTTCGACTCGCTCCTTGTCAAGGTGACGACGTGGGGCGGGACGCTGGAGGAGGCGGCGCTGCGATCGGACCGCGCCCTCCGTGAATTCCGCATTCGCGGCGTCAAGACCAACATCGCGTTTCTGCTGAACCTCGTCGACCATCCCACGTTCAAGTCGGGACAGGCGACGACGACGTTCATTGACGACACGCCGGAGCTGTTCATATTCCGCGCCGCGCGCGATCGCGCCACCAAGGCCCTCACCTACGTCGGCAACGTCATCGTCAACGGACGACCTGATGTGAAGGGATCGTTTGATCCGAAGCGCAGGCTGAAGACGCCGGCCGTGCCGGTCGTGTCCACGCTCGAGCCGCCGCCGGCCGGTATGCGCCAGACGCTGCAGAGCATGGGCGCGGAGAAGTTTGCGGACTGGATCCGCGGAGAGCGGCGTCTGCTCATGACGGACACGACACTCCGCGACGCGCACCAGTCGTTGCTGGCGACCCGGGTCCGCACCTACGACATGCTCGCCATCGCGGATCTCATCGCGCGGAAGATGCCCGGCCTGTTCAGTCTCGAGATGTGGGGTGGGGCCACCTTCGACACCTCGATGCGGTTCCTGCAGGAGGATCCGTGGGAACGGCTCGTGGAGCTGCGCTCGCGCATTCCGAACATCCTGTTCCAGATGCTGTTGCGGGCGAGCAACGCCGTCGGGTACACCACCTATCCCGACAACGTGGTGCGCGCGTTCATCAAGCAGAGTGCCGCTTCAGGCGTCGACCTGTTCCGCATCTTCGACTCGCTCAACTCCACCGCCAACATGCGGCTGGCGATCGAAGGCGTGCGGGAGGATACGCCGGCACTGTGCGAAGCCGCCATCTGTTATGCCGGCGACCTCCTCGATCCGGCCCGCACGAAATACTCGCTCGCCTACTACCTGCGGCTGGCGAAAGAGCTCGTGAAGATGGGCACGCACATTCTCGGCATCAAGGACATGGCCGGCCTGTGCACGCCGCACGCCGCGTATGCGCTCGTGAAGGCGCTGCGCGAAGAAGTGGGCGTGCCCGTGCACTTCCACACGCACGACACGAGCGGGATCAATGCGGCGAGCGTGCTGCGTGCGGCCGACGCGGGGGTCGACATCGCGGACGGAGCGATGGCGTCAATGAGCGGCATGACGAGCCAGCCGTGTCTCAACAGTCTCGTGCAGGCGCTGCGGCACACCGAGCGCGACACGGGCCTCGATCAGATGGCGCTCGACGAGCTGAGCCGCTACTGGTCCGCGGTTCGCGATCTGTACTATCCCTTCGAAGAGGGTCTGCGGGCGCCGGGTTCGGATGTCTATCAACACGAGATGCCGGGCGGCCAGTTTACGAACCTTCGACAGCAGGCCAGGAATCTCGGGCTCGAGGATCGATGGCCGGAAGTCTGTCAGGCCTACGCCGCCGCGAACCAGCTGTGCGGCGACATCGTCAAGGTCACGCCGTCGAGCAAGGTCGTCGGCGATCTCGCCTTGTTTCTCGTGACCAACAACCTCACCGCCGACGACGTGATGAAGGCCAAAGGCCCGCTCAGCTTTCCGCGCAGCGTCGTCGAGATGATGCAGGGGATGCTTGGCGAACCCGAAGGTGGATGGCCGAAGCCGTTTCAGCAACTCGTGCTGCGCTCGGCGCATGCAGAACCGATCATCGGTCGGCCGGGCGCGGCATTGCCGCCAGCGGATTTCCCGGCGGCCGCGCGCGAGCTTCAGGCAAAGACCGGGCGCGAGCCAAGCGAGAGGGACGTGCTGTCCTACCTGCTCTATCCACAGGTCTATCTCGACTTTCGACAGCACCGGCGGGAATTCGGCGACACGTCCACGATTCCCACGATGAACTTTTTCTACGGCATGCAGCCGGGCGAAGAGACGGCCATCGAGATCGAGCGTGGCAAGACGCTCATCGTGAAGTTCCTCACGACCGGTGAGGTGCGGGAGGACGGCACGCGGACGGTGTTTTTTGAGCTCAATGGCCAGCCGCGCGAAGTGCGCGTGGCGGACCAGTCGGTCGAGGGCGTCCTGAGACGGCACCCGAAGGCGGAGGCCGACAACGCGAATCACATCTCCTCGCCGATGCCGGGCAAGGTGTCGTCGGTTGCCGTCAAGGCGGGACAGACGGTCAGCGTCGGCGAACGGCTCCTGTCCATTGAAGCGATGAAGATGGAGACGGCCGTGTACAGTCCGCGCGAAGCGTCGGTTGTCGAGCTGCTCGTGAAGGCCGGCACTGTGGTCGAAGCCAGGGATCTGCTGGTCATTCTGGGCAATTAGGGGTCAGACCCCGGTCTGACCCCTATCTCAGTTGCTGCAACGGGATTTTGCCCTCGCTTCCTTCTTTTTGTGCTTTTCGTGTTGACTAGACTGACGTGTCAGTCTATAGTCCAGCCGTGACCAAGAAGCGCACTCTGCTCCACCCCGATGAGCGCCGCCGCCAGTTGCTCGAGGCCGCCACATGGGTCTTCGCCCGCAAGGGATACCGCAACGCCGGCGTCAGCGACATCATCGCGCGCGCCGGCGTCGCGCGCGGGACCTTCTACCTCTACTTCAAGAGCAAGGAGCAGATCTTCCTCGACATCGTCGAGGACTTCTACCGCCGGACGCTGCAGACGCTCGGCGCGATGGGCGATGTGCCGGACCTGCAAGCGGCCGGTGATGTTCGCACGCTCATCGCGGCCGGCTTCCGCAGGTGGCTCGCCTTCGCCGCCGCTAATCGTGATGCCGCGGCGGTCATCCTGAAAGAAGCCTCGTCTGTTGATACCCGGTTCGAGAAAGGGTACACGGACCTCCGCCGCTCGGCCGCGCAACTCTTTGCGGCGCGCTTCCGCCAACTGCAGCACGTCGGTCTCGTCAGCTCGTCGGTTTCCGCCGACCTCATCGCGCACCTCCAGCTCGGCATGTTCGACGAACTGCTGAACGCCTACGTGCTGGCAGACCCCAACGCCGATCTCGACGCCCTCGCAGCACAGCTCGCGGATTTCGAGTGGAACGGTATCCGCCCGGATCGAGAGGAATAACGCCATGCGCAAGTTCTCCGTCGCGACGGCGATCATCGGCGGCCGACCTGCTGTTCGAAGTCTGATTCTGCTCCCGGCGTCTGTGTTGGTGCTCATTGCCTGTCCAGTTGTCGGAGCGCAGCCGATTGCACTCACCCCTCTCGTAGAGATCTCGGCGGCCCTTTCGATGGTCACCCCGAGCCCAGAACACGCGTATCCGCGGCTTCCCTCTTGCTCCAGCACGCCGCGGCCGGCGGGCCCCTGTTCGACACCGGCGACATTTCCGAACGGCGGCTGGGCTGTATCCGTCGCTCACTCTGTCAACCGGTGGTTAGGGCTTGCCGCGGAAGTCGCGGGGTACGACAACGACGAGTTCCCGGGCGGTCTCCTGAAGGTCAATCACGTTCGCTCGTTCATGGCGGGACCCCGCGTCGTGTTTCAACGACGGGGCAAGGGAACGGCCTTCTTCGGACAGGTGTTCGCAGGTCGTGTTCGAAGCAACGTCCTGGGAGGTGACTATGCCATCCAGCCGGGTGGCGGCCTGGATTTCCCAGCTACAGGGCCGGTGGCGGTCCGTTTCGAACTTGATTACTGCCTTGTGTCACGCAACGCGGGCAATCTCTCCGCGCCGCGCGCCCTCCTCGGGATCATCGCGCGGTTGGGTTCACTTAACCCATAACGTCGAGAAATGCTCGCGGTTCACCGTGCTCTGAAAGAGAGGTTGGCAGACGTGGCTCGTGCAATCCTGTTGGCGGCATTTATTCTCGCCCTAGTTTCGTCACGCGCGATCGCCTCCGACGACGCGCCGCCGCAAGGCCGCTCCATCGTTGACATCCGCATGCCGCCCCCTGGAATCGTCCAGCAGATGACCCTCAGCGACGGCTCGCGCGTGTACGGCCGGATTGAGTCGGTGTCGGCCGACGAAATCGTGTTCCGCACGCTGACTGGCATCCTCATGACCGTCCCCCGTTCAAGTCTGATGGACCTGCAAGAGATGCGCGGACGCGTGGTCAAAGGCGAATTCCTGCCCGCCGACTCGCACGACACGCGCCTCTTCTTCGCGCCGACGGCGCGGTCGCTCAAAGCCGGCCAGGGATACCTCGGCACCTACGAAGTCTTCTTCCCGTTCGTGCAGGTGGGCGTGACCGATCGACTGTCCCTTGGCGGCGGCACTCCCCTCATCTTCGTCGGCGACTTCCATCCGCTGTGGATCACTCCGAAGTTCCAGATCATCTCGCGTGAGCGGACACAAGCCGCCGTCGGCGTCATTCACATCACCGGCACGGGCGGGCACGACGCGGGCATTGCGTACGGCGTCACGACGTTGGGCGGGGTGGACCAGGCGGGGAGCGTGGGTGTCGGATACGCGTACAGCGGACACGACCGCGCCGCCATTATCATGGTGGGCGGCGAGGCTCGCGCAAGCCGTCACGTCAAGTGGATGACCGAGAACTGGATCTCTCGTGGTGGCAACGGCTTCGTCAGCGGCGGTGTGCGATTCCTCGGCGACCGTCTGTCGGCCGATCTCGGTCTCATCGTCCCGCTCACGGACGAGACCGTCGTTGTGCCGATGGTGAGCTTTGCGTGGCG
>JBGOTP010000176.1:0-10313 GCA_041476545.1 Vicinamibacteria bacterium
CGGTCAATATCGGCGGTGTTGGCGTCGTACTCCGTGCGGTAGCGCCGAAGGGTCTCCTGATCGTCCGGCGTGTCGTACTGCTGCTTGAGCCGCGTGAGTTCAGCGACGGCCCGCGCCTCGCGCTGCTGCTGATCGATGCGCGCGAGCTCGGGGTTGGGTTTGGCTGCGAGGATCCAGGGGAGGGGGTTCTCTGGGTTCACGAGGTTCACACGGTTCACGGGGTTAGGTGGGTTCGCAGGGTTCGACGGGTTCGCGGCGGTGAGCTTCCATTGCGGGAGATAGCGCGCCCACACATTGTTCGTGTCCGTCACCTCCTGCGCGATCGCATCGAGCGTGCTCTTCATGGTGACGGACTTCCGAAAGCCGCTCTCTTTGTTGAGCAGGTACAGATGCGTCATCCAGTCGGATCCGTTGCCTCGGAATCCGAATCCCGGCGGCGAGTTGACGAACTTCGACAGATCGCGCCGCATCGTGGTCACACGGCTCCGTAGTCGATCGTTGAACTCGCGGAGTTCAGCAGAACCGTTCTGCCAGCTGGCAATGCGGTTCAATTCGTTGAGGACGCGCGTGCGGAGAAGGGCGAGGTCGCGCTCGTTCATCTTATCGACGGGCATGTTGCCGAAGCCGACAATCACCGGAAAACCCTGGTCGTCGTTGTAGCTGCCGAAGACGCTCTGGGCGCCGAAGTCTGCTTCACGCGTCCGGCTGTCGATCAGCCGTTTGTAGAGATTGGTCGTCGGATCACCGGCAACTGTATCGAGGAACAGACCGAAGAGTGTCTGCGCCTTGACGTCGAGCGTCCGCTCGGCCGGCCAGACGAGAAAGACGGATCCGGGCTGCTGCTCGTTGCGATGGGGGTACTCGACGAACTGAATCTGGCCCGCGGGTGCTGGGTTGGGCGCCGGCAGATCCTTCTCGGTCGTAACCGGACGATTGGGGCGCTGCGGCTGCACGCGGTTCAGGGTCGCGTCCAGCCGTGTCAGAACGCTCTCGATGGCCATGTCCTTCGGGACCGAGACGAGGGCGCCCATGTTGGCGAGGTGATAGTGCGCGTCGTGGAAGCGACGGATGTCCGACGGCTGGATCACGCGCAGCGCTTCCGGCGATCCGCCCGAGTTGAAGGCGAGCGGATGGTTGCTTCCGTACAACATCTTCAACGCCGAAGAGTAGATGCGGCGGCCGGGCTGATCCGTCGAGCTGACCATCTCGTTGTAGACCGTGCCCTTTTCCTCGAGCCCAAGCTGTTTGCTGACGGGATTCTCCGTCACACCGAAGTTGCGCACTTCGCGGCGGATTTCCTCGTCCGTGTAGTCAGGATGGACGAGCGCGTCGAGACGGCCCTCGAATTCGTCGTAGAAGGCCATGCCGCCGGCCGAGGTGTAGAAGTCGTAGCAGGTGCGCCACTGCATCGTGAAGCCTCCGGAGGTGGTGAGCGACATCGCTTCGTGGCTCGCGACCAAGCGTCCCTTGTTGCCCTTGCCGAGCAGGAGGTGCTCCTGCGTGTGCGGCTCACCCCTGTCGGAGGTGGGGAAGGTGGTGACCCAGACGAAGGCCTGCGGCACGGACTGGATACTGAGCAGGTCAAGCGTGAATCCGCTGCGCTCGTGCGCAAATCGCGCACCCATCGCGACCCCCGAATCGTTCAGATAGACCGCGTCGGTGCGGAAGCCGTTGAGGACTTGGCGTTCAGTGAGCGAGGCGAACGAGACGGCCCGCTGCGTGTGGGCGGGCACGGTGAGCGCCAGGAGAATGACGAGCAGAGCCAGTCGTTTCATCTCCAACCTTTCACTTCATGCCGAACCCAAACGTCATGAGCACCAGGAACTCGACTTGTGCCGTGTCGCTCTTGAACGGGATAGAAACAGTCGGCGTGAGCGCGGCCTGCTCGTTCAGGATGAACGTCAGCCCGGCTTCGGCGATGCCATAGGTATCCGTGCTGTTCAGCCCAGCGCCGGCGACGGGCTTCCTCGACGTTCGCTCCCGCAGGACGCGGACGCCAACGGTCGGGCCGATTTGGCGGCCCGGTGTGTCGCTCAGAATCCAGCCGACCCTTGCGCCCGCGGCCCACGAAGCCGTCGAGACATCGACGACGGTTTCCCTGAGACCATTCTGGATATTGATACGCTTCTGGTCGGGCCCCCATGTCTGGATGCCGGTCACCATCGGACACACGTGCACGCGAAGCGTCCGGCTGAGCGTGACATCTGAGCCGACGTTCAGACCAAGCGAGACCGCGGCGCTGCCGGCGCCCCGGGGGTAAATGAATCTTGCGAGGCCGATCGCGAAGATCGAATCGCGTCCGGTGCCGAGAGACGTTGTGAGGCCGTTGACGACGATGTCCTTGGTAATGGGAATCCCAAGGCTGGCCTGCCAATCGTACCGCGAGAATGCTGGCTGTCCGGCGCACAACTGCGCGAACGCGGGTGTGACGCCCGTGGTCAGAAATAGGATGACAAACGAGAATACGCGTCGAATCGACAGGCCCATGCGGATCCTTGCCCGCGGAGGATTGACCTATCGACCCTGGCGGCCGGCACCGAGCAACAACCCAAGGCCGGGACGATTCGCGGCGACCTCGCGCATGTGATCGCCAAACACCTGCACGAGCTGCGGCAGTTCACCCGGATGGGCCGCGACCATCTGCAAGCTCACGCTGCCCATCTCGTCGGCGGACTGCTCCCCCCACGTCACGCGCTTGGGCGGACTCGACGGGTTCCGCTTGTTTGCTGCCGAATTGTCGTAGGTCAGCGTGGCATCGAGACGCGTGCCCTTCGGCAATGACACGTAGTCCACGAACTGATACTGCTCCTGCCATCCGAAATCCCAATCCGGAATGTCGAGCAGTGTCTTCACGTCGCCGTTCGGGAACGTTGCCGTGAGCTTCATGGTTTTCGCGAGGTAGTGCGCGTGACCCACCGTGCCGAATGCTTTCACGTCAATCGGCAATGTGAACGAATCGGTCATCGTGTAGCGCGACTCACCTGCGGGAATATTGAGCCCGGAGAGAAAACCGAACACGGGTGGAAGCTGGATCGCCTGAAACGCTTTCGTTGGCGGCTGTTTCGCAAAATACAACCCGACCGTGGATGCTTCCGACGCGGGTTTCCCGTTCGGATGGAAATGCGTCGAGAGAATGAGGTCCGAACCCTTCGCGACGAAGAACGCCAGGTCGTCGGGCAACATGCGCGGCTGCGTGCCTGGCACCCACCCGCCCAGTCCGCCGGTTGACGCTTGTCCGCCACGCGCCGCTGCGCCTGCAGCGGGCCTCGGAGCCGGCGCCGCGTTTCCGCCGCGTCCGCCGGCGCCACGTGCGGCGCCGAGAGCCGCAATGAGTCCGCGTCCTGCTCCGGCTGTGAGGCCGCCACCCATCCCGCCGCTGTAGCCCGGACCCGGATCGGCCTCGTCCTGCTTCCGCGCGTCACCAGTCGAGTCGAGGAAGAACAGACTGTGATGCACGACCGCGCGCGAAGACGGCCGGAAGTCCACCGCCTTCACGTACACGTCGTTCGGCAAGTTGAGCGGGAGGACGAAGTTTCGATAGACATCGTTGCCGGAAGTCGGCACCTGATACGCCTCAGGCATCTTCACCACGAGATCCGGCTCGCCGAGCTGCCAGCCTTCGATGAACGTCGGCAGCGCCGGTAGCTTCTTTGGATCGCCTTCCGGCATGCCGCCGGCCACCCATCGATCGAGGACATCGATCTGTGCAGCCGAGAGCGTGCGGTCGCCCCGGAACGCGAAGTCGCTTGGCGCGGCCTTCCACGGCGGCATCTGATGCGCCCTGGTCACCGCGACGATCTGCCGGCCGCGCGGGCGGACGTCGTTGTAGCTCATGAGACTGAACGGGCCCATCTCTCCAGGCCGATGGCACGACGTGCAGTTATTGAAGATGATGGGCGCGACGTTTTCCGTGAACGTCACGGCGCCCGCTGATGGTCCGGGTGATTGTCCGGAGACAAGCGCCGACGCACCTGCGAATGCGGCGGCAACCGCGGCCACCAGAGAGATCACAGATCGCTGCTTCATACCTCAATCATACGACTAGTTCTGTTTCTCCGGCGCCTTCTTGTCGGTCCCTTGCTCCGGAGGCGGCTCCTTCGGCCGCCGCTTCGCCTGCGGAGTGGCCGGCTTTGACGAGTCCGGAGGATTTGCAGGCTTGGCGGCGGGCTGGCCGCGCTGCGCCCCGCTCGGCCGGTCAGCGCGCGGCGGTGGCGCGTCTTTCGGCGGTGGATTGCTGTCCACGTTTGCAGGCGGCGGTGCCGGATTCGCTGGCGGCGGGTTGGTAGACCGCCCGCGGTTGGCTCCGCTCGGTCGGTCAGGGCGAGCTGCTGGAGCGCTATTCGCCGGCGAGTTCGCCGGGGCGTTTGCCGGCGCTGCGGATGACCGCCCGTTGACAGGCTGGTTTCCCGGCTGATTCGAGTCTGCTGTTGCCGCTCTTCCTGGAGGCGCTTGCCTGACATTTGATCGGACTGGCGGGACGTTCGCCGGACGCAATCCCTCGATCTCGTTTCCCGCCAACGGCTGACCAGGCTGCGCTGCAAGTCTCTGTTGTTGCCGCGCGAAAGGCACCGGTGGCGGCGGTGGTGGTGTCTTGACCACAACCGAGCGGCCGGCAACCTGTGCCGGCGGCTGGGGCACCCGGCCGCCCGTTTGGGCAGAAGTTCCCAGAACACTGTTTCTGGTCGGAACCACCTCGGCCCTTCGACTGACGGGGGCCGAGCCAATCTCCTGCGGGTTCACGGCGACGACGGCTCGACCGACCGGCTGGGCAGTCGCAAAGGTGCTCCGAGACACCGCGGTCACGCCGCCCCGCGCGGTCCTGTTCGCGTACCGGATATTCGGGTTGTTACTGTTGTAGTAAACGTTGGAAATGGTGATGTTGTTGACGGTCGTGTTACTAACGTTGACGCGGTTCACGTACTCGCGGCTCGTGCGATACCCGGGCACATACACTTCTCGAGGGCCGAGCGGAAACCACCCGACGTTATCACCGTAGGCGCCGCCGCCCCCAACGACAACCGACACGCTGAACCGTGGCCCGCCAATAAAGGCGACGACCGCAGGTGCATACACAGGCCGGACTGCGATCGGTCCAGGTACCCAGCCCCAATTGTTCCGGGCATACACCCAGCGACCGTAGTGAAATGGCGCGTAGCCCCATGGCGCTTCATCGACCCACGTCCAGCCCCACGGCGAAATCCAGACCCAGTGGCCGTCGTGATAGGGCGCCCAGCCGGCGGCAACCCTCGGCGTCCAGATGTAGCCGTAGTCGGCGTCTGAATACCAGGAGCCGTAGTCGTCCAGGTCCTCGTAGCCGACAACGTCGGGAGACACATAACGCACCGATCGCGATCCGTCGTCGTGACGATCGCGGTCCTGGCTCCACATATCAAATTCATCGTAGCCGCCGGCTCGGAAAATATTGGCACGAAGCGAATCCGTGCCGGTGAAATTGGCGCTCTGTCCGGGCCCGACATTGTAGGTCCGGCCGCTGCCGGTCGCTTCGCCCTCGCCGGCTCGCACGGTGACCATGGTGGAGTTGCCGTCTTCGCTGACCTGAATGCGGTACTGGCCTGGGCGCGAGATGGAAAACGCCTGATTGGGCGTATCCACTTCAAACTCCTCGTCACGGTCAAGCCGAAGGACGCGAATGTTGATTGTCCCTTCCGAGAGTTCGATCTGCGTGGTGCGGTCATCCAGGTTGAAGAAGGACACACCGGTGCGGGCATCCACACGAACCGTCGCCGAGCCTAGGCGCATTTCGGCGCGACCACTGTCGTCTGCCCAGAGCCGGTCGCCAGTCGTCATGGGCCGGTTCACCACGGCAGACACCCACTCCGATTCACCCGCCGGCCGGAAGGAGACGTCGCCTCGCAGGTAGCTCAGCCGGGCCACGCGGCCTGATGGATCGTTGTCGCCCGCCGCCACGGCGCGTTGCGAGAGGGTGACGGTCAGGAGAGCGGCCACAAAGAGCGCGCTCGTCCAATATAGAGTTCGTGTTAATCCTGGTTTCACGTGACTCACCCTTGTCTCTCTCGGCGAGGCCTGAATGCCTCAGCGATCACAGCATGGCGCAATCGTTGATCAGCGTGTGTGCACTTGAGAACACTCGCACGTCACGACTGCGCAGTTGCTGCGGATCGGTCGAGCGGTGGTCCCCACGCGAAGGTCGCCTCAATCACCGGCTCGTGCGACGAGTCAGCTGAGCCACGACCGAACGGTAGGGACAACTGCGAGCTTTTATGCGACGATCTAGGAATAGTCGGGACCAATAGCCATGCCAACGACAACCATTACTCTCGACGCGAATCTCAAGGCTCGACTCGCCAATCTGGCGAGCCAGTCGGGCCAGCAGGTGGATGAGTTCGTCGAAGCTCTGCTGCGACGAGTGGCCGATGCCGATGTGCGTTTCGAACGCGGCGTGCCGGTGTTCCGTCCACGGCCGGATGCGCCCATCCTCACCGTTGAGGATGTCGACCGCCTGGCGGACGGCCACGGCGCGTAGCGACGGGCGTGGTCTCCCTCCTTGATGTCAACGTGCTCGTCGCGCTGTTCGTGCCCGAGCACCAGCACCACGTGCTGGCCCTGGACTGGTTTGCAACCGAGTGCGCCACGGACGGGTGGGCGACCTGTGCGGGCGCCGAGTCTGGTTGAAAAGCGAACGTGGCAACCGCCGGCAGCGAATGACATTGGGGAGAATGATGCCACCTCTCGGTTTTCTCTCCGATAGAAGACGAACAAACGCGTAAACAGCGTAGTTAACCTGTCCACCGAATCGGATCAGGCCCACAATGGAGCCGTATGGAGTTCAAGCGAGTGACGACCAACCCCCAGCAGATGGGAGGCGTTCCGTGCCTGCGTGGGCTTCGGATTCCGATCGCGACGATTGTCGCGCTGGTCGCCGAAGGGCAGACGCCGCAGGGGATTCTGGCCCTGTACCCTGACCTGGAAGCTGAGGATGTCCGGGAAGCGCTGCTCTTCGCTGCCGAGGCCGTGCGAGAACGCGCCCTCCCTCTCGCCGCTGGTGAATGAGGTTTCTGGTCGACAACGCGTTCTCGCCGGCCTTGGCGACGCTGCTGGAGCAAGCAGGTCACGACGCGTTGCACGTTCGATCGATCGGATTGCAGCGGTCAGACGATGTGGTGATCTTCGATCGTGCCGCAGCAGAGGATCGGATTGTCGTTTCTGCAGACACCGATTTCGGAACGCTGCTTGCCGCGCGTTCCGCGCGGAAGCCGTCAGTGATTCAGTTCCGAGGGCCAGGCAGCCGCAAGCCAGAAGCACTCGCCCGAGCCATCGTGTCGAATCTGCCTCAGCTTGTCGATGCGCTGCACGGCGGCAGCATCGTTACGTTCGAGCCGGCGCGCATTCGGGTACGTGCACTGCCGATCAACACAACGCCGACGCCGGACGAAGAGTAGCCTCTACTTGATCGCCATCCGCATCCGCTCCGTCTGTAGTTCGTGCAGCAGGCGCATGACGTTGTAGGCGGTGAGCTCAACGAGCACGGTCGTCACCTGTGCGTGCACCGCGTCGCTCAACCCGGGCTCCGCAGCTTTCATCGCCGCCACGAGACGCTGCTCCTGACCTCCGAGCTCCCTCTTGGTCACGACCCCGTCAGCCAGCGCGTTCGTGAATGATTCCAGCTTCGAGACCCGTTCCTGAATCAGTTGATGTTCCGCTTTGTCGTCGAACCAGCTCGTGCGTGCCATTGGATACCTCCGGTTGAGTGTCCTTCCGAATGTCCTTCGTCCTTGGTGCTGAGTCCTTGGTCCGTCACTTGGTCCTTAGGCGGCCTCAGTCCTTCGGCCTTCGCTCTGTGAACTTCCGAGAGCGCCCACCAGTCACGTCCACGGACGAAGGACCATGTGCAAAGGACGCCAAGGGCCAGGGACGGACTAAGGACCAGGAACGAAGGACCAAGGACTGCACTAAAGTTCCCTGACAATCTGTTTGAGCGCGGTGAGCCGTTCTTGCAATTTCGCGCGGCCCCCCTGGGCCGTCATCTTTTCGACAATCGCCGGCGGCAGGAACTGCCGATCCGTACACTCGAGCATCGCCGCCGTTTCCTGCAGCTCGCGTTCGAGGCCCTGCGTGGACGGCATGAACTGGGCGATGACCTCGGTCAGCGCCTCGCGCGTCACATGGTCAGCGCCCGACAGCAACGACGTCCGCCAGGCGCGTCCCACCATGCCTTCGATGTCGGCGCCCGACAGCTGGCCGAGCTGGGGAATCGGCGGGATGTCTTCGATCGCGACTCGCGACCCGAGCTTCTTCGCCAGCTTTACGAACATCTGACGAAGTTCCTGTTCTTCCGTCGGATAGAAGAGCGGAATGTGCACTTCCGCCCGACCCTGGCGCTTGAGGTCGATTGGCAGCAGATCCGGCCGCGCGGTGAGCAGCATCCAGATGATGCGGCCGCGATACTGCGTATCGCCCATCTGCGCCGCAATCATCGCAAACACGCGGCTCGACGTTCCGGAGTCCCCATCCGACTCGCGACTGCCGAGCGCCGCGTCGGCTTCGTCCACGACCACGACGACCGGTCCCATCGCGCGCAGCACCGACAGCACGCGCTCGAGATTGCCTTCCGTCTCGCCGACGTACTTCGATCTGAAGTTCTTGAGGACGACGCACGGCACGCCAATCTCGCCGCTCACGCACTGGGCCAGAAACGATTTACCGGTGCCGACCGGACCGCACAGGAGATACCCCATGGGCAGCGTGTCGAGCGCGCCGCGCTTGAGCAACGCCGCGTCCTCTCGCAGCCGCGCTTTGGCCGCCTCGTGTCCAACGATGGTGTCGAGCGTCCAGTGGGGTTCGATGAATTCGAGGAGCCCGCGACACTGTCGCTCGAGGAGCCGCTTCTTCAGCGCACGGAATACCGTGGCATCCAGCCGCTTTCCGCTTTCGCGCGCGGACTGTATCAGCACGTTGAGATCGGTGAGCGAGATGCCGGCGGTCAGCGTCGCGAGTTCCGGCGCCTCGAAATCCGAGAACGACTTCATCGAGACTGCCGTTCCTACCTGCCCTACCCGCCCAGCCCGCCCTGCCTGGCCGTTGGCGGCTTGGTCCGCCAGCCCTGCCTGCCCGGCCTGCCCCGCCTGGCTCGCCACGATGAATGCCTCGCGCGCCTTCACATCGGGGAGCGGGACTTCAATCGTCGCGACGTGCGGGTTGCCCACCAGGCGATCGCTCAGGTCCGCGAGCTTCTCGTCCACGAGCACGAAGGCCATGTTCAGCCGCTTGACGTGCGGACTCATCGCCCAATTCAGCATCGTCACGAGTTCCGACGATGACTGGAGATTGAGACGTCCGGGCTCGCCGTCGGGAAAAACGTAAGACGCCTGATCGATGATCACGGCGACACTGAGACGGTCGTCCTCGGCGGCCATGATGTTGTTGCGGACAAGCCTGTCGAGCACGCCGAAGGTCGCCGCCGGATCCCGGGTGAGGGCGCTCAGGTCGCCGACCTTCTTGTTGGCGAGCGCCACCATGTCTTTGAGCCGTTTGTCGTCGCGCCCTGCAAACGCGCGCAGACCGCGGCCCAGGTCGTAGTGGAGCACCAGCGACCACCGGCCGAAGAGCTGTTCGGCCAGGAACTCGGCAAGCACGCCATACCGATCGGTTTCATCCACGCGAAACAGGTCGTACGTGTTTCCGCAGAGTACGAAGACTGCAGTCGTTCCCGAAAAGTACAGTTCGGCGAGTTGCGCCGCCCATGCGGGAAACCAGTCGGGCAACTGCTCGGTGGAACGGCGGGGCGATTGAACAGGCGTCATGCGCGGAGCACATCCCGCAGATCGGTTTCGAGGATCGCCGGCGGTTCGTCGAGCTGGTCGGTGAGGCCAGTGAGGTGCTGTAGCTCGCTCACCGCCTTCTCGGTCTGGCGCATGCTGTCGGCCGCCGAATCCACCTGGCTGCTGAGGAAATCGGGATCCTGCCGGTTGACAGTCATCTCGGCGAGCACCTGGATCTTGCCTTCGATGCGATCGAGCTCGATGGACACAAACTCGGCGTTCTTTTTCGCGCGCTGGTAGTTGTCGAGGCGCAACTCGCTGCTCGCGATGCTGTCCTGCAGCGACCGGGCAATCCGTTCATCGCCGCCAGTTGTCCGCGCCTGCCCAGCCTGCCCTGCCTGGCTTGCCTGCCCGGATTGTCCCACCTGGCCCACCTGCCCCGCCTGCCCGGTTTGTCCTGCCTGGCCTGCCTGCCCAACCTGCCCTGCCTGCCCAGCTTGCGCGGCAGCGAGGTTCTTCCGCAACTCGTCGAGCCGCGCTCCGATCTCCCGCTCGTTCATCGTCTGCAGAAAG
>JBGOTP010000177.1:0-10247 GCA_041476545.1 Vicinamibacteria bacterium
GTCGATCGCGCCAGCGCCCACGATTGACGGCTTGCCCATCTGACGGCCCACGACGGCCGCGTGCGACGTCATGCCGCCAGTGGCCGTGAGAATGCCCTGCGCGACGAACATGCCGTGGATGTCGTCCGGTACCGTCTCTCGTCGCACCAGAATCACCTGTTTGCCCTGCTGCGTCCATTTGACGGCCTGGTCGGCCGAGAAGACCACCTGCCCACTCGCGGCGCCCGGAGACGCCGGAAGGCCCGTGGTGGCGACGGGAATCTTCTTCCATTCCTCCGGATCAAATCCGGGCGAGAGGAGCTGGCTGAGGGACTCGGGGTCGACGAGGAGAATCGCTTCCCTCGGCGTCAGCAGTTTCTCCGCGACCATGTCGGTGGCGATCACCACGGCGGCGTAGCCGGTGCGCTTGCCGCTGCGGGTCTGCAGCATGAACAGCCGCTCGTCCTGAATGGTGAACTCGAAATCCTGGATGTCCTTGTAGTGCCGCTCGAGCCGTGTCGTGATCTCGCGCAGCTGCTTGTAGGCCTTCGGCATCACCTGCGCGAGCTCGGCAATCTGTTGCGGTGTGCGGATGCCCGCCACGACGTCCTCGCCCTGGGCGTTGATGAGGAATTCGCCGAAGAACTCTCTTTTTCCCGTCGCCGGATTGCGCGTGAAGCCGACCCCGGTGCCCGAGCGATCGCCGGTATTCCCGAACACCATCATCTGCACGTTGACCGCGGTACCGATGTGATCCGGGATGTCGTAGATGCGGCGATACTCCCTGGCACGCGGATTCATCCACGAGCGGAACACGGCGTTCCGCGCCATCTCGAGTTGTTCGCCGGGGTCCTGCGGAAAGGGGCGGCCGGTCCGCTGCTGGGCGATCTTCTTGTAGCGCTCCACCACGTCACGGAGCGCCGCCTCGTCGAGTTCGGTGTCGAGCTTCACATTCCGCGCGCGCTTGATCCCGTCGAACTCGCGCTCGAATGTCTCTTTCGAGATTTCGAGGACGACGTTACCGAACATCTGCATGAAGCGGCGGTAGCTGTCGAACGCGAAGCGGCCATTGTCCGTCCGGCGCTTCAATCCTTCCACGGCCGCGTCGTTCAGGCCGAGATTGAGGATGGTATCCATCATCCCGGGCATCGAGAACTTCGCGCCAGACCGGACCGAGACGAGCAGCGGGTTGTCGGCCGATCCCAGCTTGGCGCCGGCGGCATCCTCGAGCTTCCTGATCTGCTCGGCGATCTCGCGGTCGATGGATGCGGGGATCTTGGCCTTCGCTTCGTAGTAAATCGTGCAGACATCCGTCGAGATGGTGAATCCCGGTGGAACGGGCAGCCCGGCGTTCGTCATCTCGGCCAGACCGGACCCTTTTCCTCCGAGCAGGTCCTTCATGTGGCGATCGCCATCGGCTCTTCCATTGCCGAAAAAATAGACGTGCTTCCGACGCGTGGCGCCCGAAGATCGAGGCTTTCGCGCGGCTGGTCGAGCCTTAGACGTGCGCTTCGCCTTCGTTGTGTTGGCCATCGGCGTGCAGCTCCGTGTATTGGCGTGCAATCGTGACACTCACGAGCGCACGCTCCCGGGAACAATCTCTGAGATATCTGCGATGTTATCGACGGCACCTCGCAGGGCCGCCAGTAGGGCAAGCCTCGCCTGCCGGACCTGGGGATCGTCGGCCATCACCAGGACGTCCACGAAGAACCGGTCCACGGGTCCCCTGAGGTGGGCCAGCTGATTCAGGGCATCGAGGTACTGCCCCTTTGTCACGGCCTGCTCGATCGTCGGCCATCTGGCTTCGAGATTGGTCAGTAAGTCGCACTCCGCAGGCTCCCGCAGCGACGCCCGAATCGTATTCCATGCGGGCGTACCCACCGTCGCGGTGACGTCCTTCGTGATGTTGTGGACCCGTTTGAACAGCACGGCCAGGCCTTCGAACTCAACGGACTTGCGCGCGTGTGCCAGCGCGTCGGCGCGCTTCACGATCGTGCCGGGGTTCAGGCCCGTCCTGAACACCGGCAGCACGGCGCGAATCTCGTCGTACTGGTAGCCGCGCCGGTCGAGCAGGTGGTGGAGGCGCTCGGTCAGGAACTCCGAGAGGGCAACCTTCCAGGCGTTGTCGCCGATCGTGAGCGCACCGCCGTAGCCCTCGAATGCACGCTCGATCGCGGGCAGGAGTCCGACCGCGCTCGTCAGGCCAGTCGCCGCCTCAAGGTCCACGAGCACCTTGACGACGGCCTGGGCGGCTCGACGCAGGCCGAATGGATCACGCGATCCGGTGGGCTTCTCGCCGGCGGCGAACAGCCCCACCATCGTGTCCAGCTTGTCGGCCAGGGAGACGGCGGCCCAGGTCATCGCCCCTTTTCCCAGCTGCCCTCGCGACGGAGCGGCGTCAACCTCGACCCCGATCGGCAGGTAGTGGAAGTAGATGGCCTTCCAGACGTCCTCCGGCAGCCCTTCCTCACGAGCGTAGATGCCGCCCATCGTGCCCTGGAGTTCCGGGAACTCGCGCACCATGTCTGACGCGAGGTCGGCCTTCGCGAGTCGCGCGGCCCGCCCCGCCCGGCTCACGGCCTCCTGATTCCCACCGAGCGTCTGCGCCATCCACTCGGCCAGGCGCTCGATGCGTTCGGCCTTCTGTTGGTACGTGCCGAGCTTCTTGTGGAACAGCAGCGTGCCGAGTCGATCGAGCCTGGATTCGAGCGCCACTTTGCGATCCGCCTCCCAGAAGAACCTGGCGTCGCGCAACCGCGCCGACACGACCCGCTCGGCGTTACGCGCGATCGTGCGCTCGTTGTCCGGCGCGGTATTGATCACGGCCAGAAACGCGTTCTTCAACCGCCCGTCTTCCCCTTCGACAGGAAAATAGTGCTGATGATGAATCAGCGTCGTCGTCAGCACCTCCTCGGGCAGCTCGAGGAACTCGAGACCGAACGTCCCGGCAATCACTGACGGATATTCGACGAGATCGGGCACCTCCTGCAGCAACCCGGACTCGCCGTGCACGACACGGCTGAGCCGCCCCTGCAGTCGCTGCGCTTTCGCATCGAGCTCCCGCGCGATCTTGTTGTGCCGATCCGACCGATCGAGCATCACGAAATTCTCGAGCAGCCGGGCGCGGTACTCGTCGAACGACCGCACCTTGATCGCACGGCCCGCGCGTCCGCTCGTCGTCAAAAAACGGTGTCCGTAGGTGACGGCGCCGGTGGTCACGTCCTGCACCTGGCTGGTCTGCGCGGCCGAGGTCCTGGCGATCGAAAACGGTACGACGCGCCCACCGTACAGATACAGGAGCCATCGAATCGGCCGTCCGAAGAGCAGTTCGCCCCGGCCGTCGCCGAGTTCCGCGTCCCAGTGCATCTGCTTCGGAAAGGTCATCGCGCGCAAGGTGTCACCGAGCACGGCGGGAAGGACATCGACGGCCGTCTTGCCCCGTTGTCGCCTTCGATACGCGAGGTACACGCCCCTGGACGTCTCAATCCGCTCGAGCGCCGCAACCTCAACCCCCTGCTTCGCGGCGAAGCCGGCCGCAGCGGGCGTTGGCGTCCCGTCCGGCGCAAAGCTCGCCGACACCGGCGGACCGCTCACCAGTTCCTCGAGATCGGTCTGGCGCTCGGGCAGACGCGCAATGCGCACGGTCAGCCGACGCGGAGTGCCGTGGGTTTCCGATGGCGCCTCGGGGATCAGCCGATGCGCGCGAAGTTGTTCAGCGAGGACCTCGCCGACGCGCTGCGTGAGTCCGGACAGCCAGCTCGCCGGCAGTTCTTCGCAACCGATTTCGAGGAGCAGTTCGCGGTCCATCTCTCAGCCTGCGCGTAGGGCGCCGCTGGAGGCAACCGTAGATTCGGGGTTGCCAGAGCCCGCGTCGACGTACTGTCTGGCGATCCCAATCGCGAGCTGGCGGATACGAAGGATATAGGCCGTCCGCTCGGTCACGCCGATGCTGTTGCTCGAATCGAGGATGTTGAAAAGATGCGAGCATTTCAGGCATTGCTCGAGCGCCGGAAGAACCAGGTGCGCTTTCAGCAGCGCGTGCGACAACTGCCAGTAGCGCTCGAAGAGATCGCGATGAAAGGTGCCAAACTCCGCTCCCTCGAGGGCCACCCGGCCAAAGACATACGTCGACTGTTCGAATTCTTCGCGAAGCCGGACATCCCGGTATTTCACGCCAGGCGCCCACTCGAGGTCGAAGACATTGTCCACCCGCTGCAGCGACATCGCGATCCGCTCGAGCCCGTAGGTCAGTTCGGCGGAAATCGGCGCCAGCTCCATCCCACCCGCCTGTTGAAAATAGGTGAACTGGGAGATCTCCATCCCGTCGAACATCACCTGCCAGCCGATGCCCCAGGCGCCAAGCGTCGGCGCCTCCCAGTTGTCTTCCTCGAACCGGATATCGTGCTGCCTGGGATTGATCCCGACCGCCTCGAGGCTCTCGAGGTACAGCTGCTGCACGTCGTCGGGTGCGGGCTTGAGAATCACCTGAAACTGGTGGTGCTTGAAGAGACGGTTCGGATTCTCGCCAAAACGGCCGTCCACCGGCCGCCGGGAGGGCTGCACGTATGCCACGCGCCAATGCGCGGGGCCCAGCACGCGCAGGAACGTCTCGGGGTGCATCGTGCCGGCTCCGACCTCGACGTCCAGTGGCTGCTGCAGCACGCAGCCCCGCGACGCCCAGAACTCCGACAGCTTCAGGATGAGACCCTGGAATGTCACGACCGGCGCATCTCCCGCAACACCCTCGCCGACTTCAAATCCTTCTCCAGGTGCATGGCGATCAGCGCGCGATGCGACGCCTCGATCTCTCGCATCACCTCGTTGGACGCGCGCACGTCCACAAGACCACGAGGGCTGCACCGCCGCGCAGCAACCAGGAACGCCTGTGCCGCGCTCGATGCCTGCGGATCGGACTGGTAGACCCCCTGAAGCCGCAGCAGCCAGTACTCGAAGTACCGCGCGAGTGGATCCACGGGGATACCCGCGGCGACGGCGTCCACGATCGACGCTCCCAGTCGAAACAACGTCTCGCTCGGGTCGGCCTCCTGCGCCCATTCGTCGATGAGTTCCGCGAAGTACCCCATGTGGCCCAGCGCGTCTCCGTCCGCGGTGGAGAGGGGCGAGCGAGTCGGCTCGACGTAATTCAGGAACACCAGGTCGCGCCGCTCCCGCTCCACGTACGACACGCGCCCGCACGTCATGGGCTCGAGCGCGCCGCCGAACCGGCGCCTGCTCTGGCGCGCGTTCTTCGCCACCCCACGTTTCTTGCCGCGATCGCGCGTCAGAAACACAACAAGGCGATCCGACTCGCCGAGTTTATAGGTCCTCAGAATCAGCGCGTCGGTGGTGTACAGCGGCATTCAGAGGCAGGTCACGGCTTTAGTATATGTTACGCCCGCACGAAGTCAGGATCCCTTGCTTGCAGGGACGGGATCGAACTGTTGTACGTCGTGGTCACTTGTCGTGGCCGAGTCCGATCTCGCTCAGCACGCGCTCGTCCTCGCGCCACTCCGACTTCACCCGCACGTGCAGGTCGAGGAACACCTTCGTGGAGAAGAATCGTTCCAAGTCCTCGCGCGCGGCAGTGCCGATGCGCTTGATCATCTCGCCGCCCTTGCCAATCACGATCGGCTTCTGCGATTCGCGATCCACCACGATCGTGCAGTACAGACGCAGAAGGGAGCTCTTGCCGGTCGGCTCTTCGAACTTATCAATCACGACGGCGCTCGAATAGGGGATCTCGGCGTGGGTGAACTGAAGCAGCTTCTCGCGGACTATCTCGGCCGCCATGAACCGCTCCGGCTGATCCGTCAGGTAGTCCTCCGGATAGAGCCGTTCGCCCTCTGGCAGCCGATCGAGAATCGCCTGCTCCAGACGATCGACACCGTCGCCCGTAGACGCCGAGATTGGGATAATCTCCGCGAAGTGGCCTTCCTGCCCGTAGTGACCCATGAGGGGCAGGAGGTTCGCCTTCTTGATCAGATCGATCTTGTTCAGGATCAGAAACACCGGCGCGTCGACGTTCTTCACGAGATCGAGCACGAACCGATCGCCCTTTCCGGACGGCTCCGTCGCATCGACGACGAGCCCGAGGACATCGACCGTGCCCATCGTATCCAGCGCCGTGTCGACCATCCGCTTGTTCATGCGATGCAGGGGCCGGTGGATGCCCGGCGTGTCCAGAAACACCACCTGCGCGTCGGGATAGTTCTTCACTCCCAGAATGCGGGTCCGCGTGGTCTGCGGCTTGTCCGAGACGATCGCGATCTTCGTTCCGACAAGCTTGTTGAGCAGCGTGGATTTCCCCGCGTTCGGACGGCCGACAAACGAGACACATCCTGATTTCATCGCGCTTTCGTGGCGAGCCCGTTTTTTTCGCCGTCGTGTGCTTCCACGTGCTGGAGACGCGTGATCCGCACTTTATGAATACGCCGGCGCTCGACCTCGAGCACCTCAACGATCAGACCGTCCACCTCCACCCGCTCGCCCACGGCCGGAACCCGTCCCAGGTGCGTCAGCAGATAGCCGCCCACCGTTTCAAACCCCTCGCGCTCGATCTGCACCCCGAGCCGCTGATTCACTTCGTCGATATCCACCTTGCCGTTGAACACAAAGCGCCCGTTCCCCTCGTCCACGATGGGCTCGGACTCCACGTCGTACTCGTCGCGAATCTCGCCGACGATTTCCTCGAGCATGTCTTCGATCGTCACGAGTCCGGCGGTTCCGCCGTACTCGTCCACGACGATGGCGATCTGCGTCTGCTGTCGTTGGAACTGTTTCAACAGCTCCGGCACGCGCTTGCTCTCCGGGACGACGACGGCCGGCCGGAGGAACGGCGTGATCGAACGCGCGTCGTCGCTCACGTCGAGCGCCACGAGATCCTTGACGAAGACGAACCCGGAAATGTTGTCGAGGCTCTCCTTGAACACCGGAAACCGCGAGTACTCCTGCTCCCGGAAGAGCGCCCGCAAGTCCCCGATGGTTGCGTCGTCCCTGATGGCGACGATATCGGGCCGAGGGGTCATCACTTCACGAACGATGGTCCCGCCGAAGTCCACGATGTTCTGCAGCAGTTTCCGCTCTTCACCCTTGATAATCCCGTCCTGTTCCGCGTTGTCCAGATAGGTCGTCGCAGCCGCGGTCGCCGCCTCCGTGTCCTCGGCCGGGGCCGCGGATGGCCGCTTACTGGTCGCCCGCGTCATCCACCGGGTGATCGGCGCTAGCGCCTTCGCAATCGGGCTGAAGGACGGCAGCAGCACCTCCAGCACGCGCTCCGGATCCCGGCTGACGATGACGAGCGGCAGGAGCAGTTCGAAGAACACGACGAATGCCGCCACACTGACGAACACCATCGTCAGCTTTGGGCCGTCGATGCCGATCGCCAGCGCCAGGAGCGCCGTCGCCGCGGCGGTCAACAGCCCGAGCAGAAGGCGAACCGGCAGGAACAACAGCACGGGATCGTCGAGGTACTCGCCCAGCCTGTCCGGACGACCACTGCGCTCGGCAAGCAGACGGAGCGACAGCCGCATCAACGCGCCAAACGCGGCTTCGATGGCGCCCAGATAGACGGCGGCACCGGCGAGCAGAAAGATCAGTAGTGGTATCACAGGCGCGATCGCTCGATCAGACCCTCGCGAAGGCCGCCCTTCTGTCGCAGTCTTCGCTCCATCCTTGCCATGACCCCGTCGTCGTCGTGGTGATCGTAACCCAGGAGATGCAGCAGCCCGTGCAGCGCCAGAATCCGCAGTTCCGTTCGCTCATCATGTCCGGCCGCGCGTGCCTGACGGCGCGCGACGCCGCGCGCGATGACGATGTCTCCCAGACAGAGGCTAGAGACTGGAGGTTGGAGGTTGGGAGCGTATCGAAAACTGAGCACATCCGTGGTGGAATTTTTCCGTCGATATCGCCGATTCAGCGCACGGATGCGCGCGTCGCTGATGAGCGCCACATTGACGAGCCCCCGGGCTCGGGCGGGCGCCACGCGCGTGAGCCATCCGGACAAGCCTAAGGCGGCCGCGCGGCTGCCTCCCTCATCCGATACAACGACACGTATGCCGCCGGGTGCCATGGGAATCAGGTGCGCGTGCCAACCGGCTGGGAGAATGACTCGTACGCCTTCACGATCTGTTGCACCAGTTTGTGGCGAACCACATCGCGCTCGTCGAAATAGACAAACGAAATGCCTTCGATCCCGCCGACAACCTTCATTGCTTCCACCAGCCCAGACACCCGGCCTACCGGTAGATCCACCTGTGTGATATCTCCGGTGATCACCGCCTTCGAGCCGAAGCCCAGACGGGTCAGAAACATCTTCATCTGTTCGGTGGTGGTGTTCTGCGCTTCATCCAGGATGACGAACGCGTCATTGAGAGTCCGGCCGCGCATGAATGCAATCGGGGCAATCTCGATCGTCCCGCGCTCGATGTAACGCGCGACACGCTCCCCGTCGAGCATGTCGTACAGGGCGTCGTAGAGCGGCCGGAGGTATGGATTGACCTTTTCCTGCAGATCGCCGGGCAGGAACCCCAGCTTTTCCCCCGCCTCGACCGCGGGTCGCGCAAGGATGATCCGGGTCACCTTCTTCGCGAGAAGAAACGACACGGCCTGCGCCATGGCGAGATACGTCTTCCCTGTCCCCGCCGGACCGATCCCAAAGACAATGTCGTTTGTCTCGATCGCATCGACATAGCGCCGCTGATTGATCGTCTTGGGCGCCACGCGCCGCTTGCCCGGGGTGAGACTGCCCTTGAGGAAGTACTCGCGCAGATCAACCGCTTGATCCTGCGCCACAAGATCCGAGGCCGTCTTCACGTCCGCGTTGGAGAGTTTGTAGCCCTCGCGCAGCAACGAAGACAGCTGCGCGACGACGCGCTCGACGAGTTCCGGACCCGGAGTGTCACCATCCACAAGGAGCTCGTGCCCCTGCGTGCGAACGTGGACGTTGAAGCGCGTCTCGAGGTGCTTGAGGTTCTCGTCATAGGAACCGATGAGCGTCTCGATGCCTTCCTCCGGAAGGTTGATCCGCTTCATCTAGCCGAGATATGTCCTTTTATTGCAGTCACTTAGCAACTCATTATACCGTTCCTTCCGCGCTGGCCGTAAGTGCCGTGCCCACAGTCGTTTGGCGAGCTCGCCTCCTACTTCTTGGGCTCGACGACGCGGATGTGCAATTCTCGCAGCTGCCTGTCCGATACGGGCGCGGGAGCACCCATGAGCAGGTCTTCCGCGTTCTGCGTCATCGGAAAGGCGATAACTTCGCGGAGGTTGGGCTCCTGCGCCAGCAGCATGACGATGCGGTCGATGCCAGGGGCCAATCCCCCGTGCGGCGGGGCGCCAAAGCGGAAGGCATTGAGCATGCCGCCAAACCGTTTCTCGACCTCCTCCCCTCCATAGCCGGCGATCTCGAACGCGCGAAGCATGACGTCGGGACGGTGATTCCGAATGGCCCCGCTCGACAGCTCCACCCCGTTGCAGACAATGTCGTATTGGTACGCCTTGATGGACAGCGGATCTCTGGTATTGAGCGCATCGAGCCCGCCCTGCGGCATCGAGAACGGGTTGTGGCTGAACGCGATCTGATTGGTCTCCTCGTCGCGCTCGTAGAACGGGAAGTCCGTGACCCAGCAGAAGCGATAGGCGTTATCTTCGAGCAGCCCGAGTTCGCGCGCCAGATGACCGCGCAGCCCGTCGACCGGACGCATGAGGCTCTTGGTGGATCCGCTCGCGAAAAAGACCGCATCTCCGCGCTCGACACCGATGGCCCGAAAGAGCTGTTCGCGCCGCCCGTCGGGCAGATACTTCGCCAGCGGCCCCTTCGGCGTCTCGCTCGCCACGATGTACGCCAGCCCACCCAGCCCGAGCGACTCGGCCAGCGCCACCGTCTTGTCGAAGAAGCTCCTGGACCGATCCGCCGCGCCGGGCGCGCGAATCGCGCGGACCACGGCTCCCTCTTCGACCGCACGGGCAAAGACGGCAAACTCCGCCCCCCGGAAGATTTCAGTCACGTCCGTCGCTGTAATCGGGTTTCGAAGATCCGGTTTGTCCGTCCCGTACATCGTCATCGCATCATCGAAGGCGATACGCGGGAACGGCGTGTCGGAGACCGTCCAATCCGAAAATTCACGGAACACGCCCGCGAGCACGGGCTCAATCGCTGCAAAGACGTCCTCCTGAGTCACGAACGAGAGTTCGACGTCGAGCTGGTAGAACTCGCCGGGCGAACGATCGGCGCGCGCGTCTTCGTCTCGAAAGCAAGGCGCAATCTGAAA
>JBGOTP010000178.1:0-10067 GCA_041476545.1 Vicinamibacteria bacterium
CCATCGGCGTCGGCGGAGTAAAGATCCTGCTGTTTGTCACGATGCGAAGGAAACTGGACAGCACGACTTCGGCCACGGCAAACGGCTCGTCTGCGTCAACAAGCGTCCGGAGCCATGCCGCATAACGATCGTGCTCAGGCGCGTCTTCGCGGTGCGCGTAGATGAGGACGTTGACGTCCGGCAGTTGCATCGGCTACCGCGCGAAGCGATCCATATCGTCACCTTCGAGCAGCGACGACGTGCTGTCGATGTTGCGCCGCGAAAAATGACCCCCGGCGCCGAAGGTCACCAGGTTGAAGGCGTCCTTGTGCCTCGCCCCCGGAGGCGCCTTCATCAACAGCCGGACCGCCTGCGCGATGAGCCCGCTCACGGATGTGCCCGACTCGCCGGCCCGTTTCTTCAGCTTCGCGAGGAGCTGATCATCCAATGTGATTGTCGTTCGCATGATGCATCATCATGCCACGTGAGCATCACTGCATCACCATGGTGGAGTTGGGGCCGTCCCTGAAGGCCTGCGCTACGACAGTGGCGCGGGCAGGTCGGATCGTCCCATCAGGTATTCGTCGACTCCGCGCGCGCAGGATCGGCCCTCGGCAATCGCCCACACGATGAGCGACTGACCACGCTGCATGTCGCCGGCCGCGAAGACGCCGGGCACGCTCGTCATCCAGCGCTCGTCGCGCCACACGTTCCCGCGGTCGGTCATCTTGACGCCGAGCTTGTCGAGCATTCCAGTTCGCTCGGGTCCGACGAATCCCATCGCCAGCAGCACGAGGTCCGCCTCTAGTTCGAAGGCGCTGTTCGGCACGGGCTTGAACTCCATGCGGCCGCCGCTCGTCACCATTTCCACTTTGTTCGCATGCAGCGTCGTCACGCGTCCTTGCGTGTTGCCGGTGAACCTGTCAGTGGCGATCGAGAACAACCGCTCGCCGCCCTCTTCATGCGCCGTCGAGACACGGAAGATGTTGGGCCAGAGCGGCCACGGGTTGCCGTTCGCGCGCTCGGCTGGAGGCTGCGGCAGCAGTTCGAGTTGATGCACGCTCGCCGCGCCCTGCCGGTGCGCCGTGCCCAGGCAGTCGGCGCCGGTATCGCCGCCACCGATGATGATGACGTGCTTGCCGTTGGCGCTGATGACGTCGACGTGGTCGCCCTCATTCCGGCGATTCTGCAGCGTGAGGTACTCCATTGCGAAGTGAATGCCGTCGAGCTCACGGCCAGGCACCGGCAGATCGCGCGGCCGCGTGGAACCGCCGGCCAGCACGATGGCATCGAACTCGGCGCGCAGTTCCTCAATCGGTATGTCGACACCGATGTTGGCGCTCGTCCTGAACATCACCCCCTCTTCGAGCATCAGGTTCAGCCGCCGATCCAGGATCCGCTTTTCCAGTTTGAACGCGGGGATGCCGTAGCGCAGCAGTCCGCCAACTCGATCCGAGCGTTCGAAGACCGTGACCGTATGCCCGGCGCGATTCAATTGCTCGGCCGCCGCGAGTCCCGCGGGGCCTGATCCGACGATGGCGATGCGACGGCCGGTGCGTACCTCGGGCGGCTCGGCCGCGACCCAGCCTTCGTCGAAGGCGCGGTCAATGATGGACACCTCCACGGCTTTGATCGTGACCGGATCGTTGTTGATGCCAAGGACGCAGGCGCCCTCGCACGGGGCCGGGCACAAACGTCCCGTGAACTCCGGGAAGTTGTTCGTGGCATGCAGCCGATCGATCGCCGCCTTCCAGCGGTCGCGATAGACGAGATCGTTCCAGTCGGGAATGAGGTTCCCCAGCGGACAACCTGTGTGGCAGAACGGGATGCCGCAATCCATGCAGCGCGCCGCCTGATCCCGAAGCGCGGTCTCCGGGTAGGGGAGGTACACCTCGCTCCAGTCGTGGAGCCGCTCCGACACAGGACGAGTGGGTGGCTTCTTCCTCGCGATCTCGATGAATCCCGTCGGCTTACCCATTGGCCACCACGACGAGCTCGAGGAACGACGCATCACGGCCGCTGGCCGCCGCTCTGGCCTGTGCCTCCAGCACACGCTTGTAGTCGCGCGGCATGACCTTCACGAACCGTTTGACCCGCTGATTCCATTCGTGCAGCACGCGAGCGCCGAGCTCGCTGCCGGTGTAGTCGACGTGCCGCCTCACCAGGCTGAGGACGAGGTCGATGTCCTCACTCTCCAGCGCCTCGAGATCCACCAGCTGTTGATTGCAGCGCCGCTCGAACGTGCCGGCCGTGTCCAGCACGTACGCGACGCCGCCCGACATCCCCGCGGCGAAATTCCGGCCGGTGCCGCCAAGGACGACGACGCGGCCACCGGTCATGTACTCACAGGCGTGATCCCCGACGCCTTCGACGACCGCCAGCGCGCCGCTGTTCCGGACGGCGAAGCGCTCGCCCGCGACCCCGCGGAAGTACGCCTCGCCGCTTGTCGCGCCGTAGAGCGCGACGTTGCCGATGAGAATGTTCTCTTCCGCTACGAACGTCGCCCGCCTGGGCGGAAAGACGACGATCTTTCCGCCCGACAGACCTTTGCCGATGTAGTCGTTCGCGTCACCCTCGAGTGTGAGGGAGATGCCGCGCGGGACGAACGCGCCAAAACTCTGGCCAGCCGATCCCGTGAACTTCAGCATGATGGTGTCGTCGGGCAGCGCCTTCGCTCCGTACTTCTTCGTCACCTCGTACCCCAACAGCGTTCCGACCGTCCGGTTGACGTTCCTGATGGGCAGGTCGAGCGCCACGCGCGTCCCGTGTTCGAGGGCCTCCCGGCACGAGACGATAATCTCGTTGTCGAGCGCCGCGTCGAGCCCGTGATCCTGCGCGCGAGTCCGCCGCCTTGGCGCATCCGGTGCGACGGCCGGCTCGTGGAGAATCGCCGAAAAGTCCAGCCCCTTCGCCTTCCAGTGATCGACGGCCTGATGGAAGTTCAGTCTGTCCACGCGGCCGATCATCTCGTCCATCGTCCGGAAGCCGAGTGCGGCCATGTACTCCCGCACTTCCTGGGCAATGAACCGGAAGAAGTTGACGACGTGTTCCGCCTTGCCGGTGAAGTTCTTCCGCAGTTCCGGATCCTGCGTCGCGACACCCACCGGACACGTGTTCAGATGACACACCCGCATCATGATGCAGCCGGCCACGACCAGCGGAGCCGTGGCGAAGCCGAATTCCTCCGCGCCCATGAGCGCGGCGATGACGACGTCGCGGCCCGTTTTCAGCTGCCCGTCCACCTGCACGGTGATCCGGTCGCGCAGGTTGTTCATCATGAGGACCTGCTGCGTCTCCGCGAGTCCCAGCTCCCACGGCACGCCGCCGTGTTTGATCGACGTGAGGGGCGATGCGCCCGTCCCGCCATCGTGTCCCGAGATGAGCACGACGTCGGCGTGGGCTTTCGCGACCCCGGCCGCGACCGTGCCGACGCCGGCGAGCGCCACGAGCTTCACGTGAATGCGCGCCTCGGGATTGGCGTTTTTCAGGTCGTAAATGAGCTGCGCGAGGTCTTCGATCGAATAGATGTCGTGGTGCGGCGGCGGCGAGATCAAGCCGACGCCAGGCGTTGCGTACCGCACCTTCGCAATCCACGGATAGACCTTGTGGCCCGGGAGCTGGCCTCCTTCGCCGGGCTTGGCGCCCTGCGCCATCTTGATCTGCAGGTCGGTGCAGTTCACGAGATACTCGCTCGTGACGCCGAAGCGCGCCGACGCGACCTGCTTGACGGCGCTGCGCCGCCAGTCGCCGTTCGGGTCGCGCGTGTAGCGCGCCGGATCCTCGCCGCCTTCGCCCGTGTTCGACTTGCCGCCGAGGCGGTTCATCGCGATCGCCAGCGTCTCGTGCGCTTCCTGACTGATCGACCCGTACGACATCGCACCCGTGGCGAAGCGCTTGACGATCGAGTCGACCGATTCGACCTCGTCGATGGCAATCGGCGTCGGCGCGTGCTTCAGTTCCAGGAGGCCACGCAGCGTCGCCAGGTGATGGTTCTGGTTGTCGACGAGCGCCGTGTACTCCTTGAAGATCGCGTACTGGCCGCTGCGCGTTGCGTGCTGCAGCTTGAAGACCGTGTCCGGGTTGAACAGGTGATACTCGCCGTCGCGGCGCCACTGGTACTCGCCGCCCCACGCCAGGTCGTGCTCGCCGATCGGGCGGGTGGGAAAGGCTTTCTCATGACGTCGGCGCACTTCTTCCGCGACGACCTCGATGCCGATGCCGCCGATACGGGAGGACGTGCGCGTGAAGTACTTGTCGACGAGCGCCCTGTCGAGGCCGACGGCCTCGAAGACCTGCGCGCCGCAGTAGCTCTGGAGCGTCGAGATGCCCATCTTGGACATCACTTTGAGAATGCCCTTGTTGAGCGCCTTGATGTAGTTCTTTACCGCCTTCTCGTGCGGGATGTCGACGATCATCCGCTGCCGGAGCATGTCGTCGAGCGTCTCGAACGCGAGGTACGGATTGACCGCGCCCGCGCCGTAGCCGAGGAGCAGCGCGCAGTGGTGGACTTCGCGCGCGTCCCCGGACTCGATGACGAGCGCGCACCGCGTGCGTGTCCCCTGGCGGACGAGATGATGGTGGACGCCGGCCGTGGCGAGCAGGCTCGGGATCGGCGCGCGCATGCGATCGGCGTTGCGGTCCGACAGGATCAGGATCGTGTAACCCGCGTCGACCGCGTCGCCGGCGCGCCGCTTGAGATCTTCGAGCGCGTGCTCGAGTCCGGCGCCCTTCTGGGTGACGTCGAACAGCATCGGCAGCCGGATGGCGCGGAATCCCGGGTCGTACACGTGCCGCAGCTTGGCCAGCTGGTCGTTGTCGATGATCGGGTACCTGATGCCGATCTGCCGGCACGATTCTGGGCGTGGATCGAGCAGGTTGCCTTCCGGTCCGATCGTCGACTCCATCGACGTGACGAGCTCCTCGCGGATCGCGTCGAGCGGGGGATTGGTCACCTGCGCGAACATCTGCTTGAAATAGTCGTAGAGCAGACGCGGACGATTGGAGAGCGTGGCGAGCGACGTGTCGGTCCCCATGGACCCAATCGCCTCTTCGCCGCTCGTGGCCATCGGCGCGAGCAGGATGCGCAGATCCTCGTGCGTGTAGCCGAACAGTTCCTGCCGCTGAACGACCGACTCGTGGCCGGGCGCCGGGAGATAGGGCGCGGGATCCAGATCCTCGATGTCGATGAGGTTCGACAGCCACTGGCGGTACGGATGGGCCGACGCGAGCTCGCGCTTGACCTCTTCGTCCGACACAATCTTTCCGCGCGCCGTGTCCACGAGAAACACGCGGCCCGGGTGCAGGCGCTCCTTGAGCACGATGTCTTCGGCCGGAATGTCGAGCACGCCGACTTCGGACGCCATGATGACCATGTCGTCCTTGGTGACGTAGGAGCGGGACGGACGCAGGCCGTTGCGATCCAGGACGGCGCCGATCACGGTGCCGTCCGTGAAAGCAATCGACGCCGGCCCGTCCCACGGCTCAATCAGCGACGAGTGATACTCGTAGAACGCCTTGAGATCGGGCGACATGCTCTCGTCGTTCTGCCACGGCTCGGGAATCATCATGAGGATGGCGTGCGGCAGCGATCGCCCGGTCATCACGAGGAATTCGAGGACGTTGTCGAAGGTCGCCGTGTCGCTCCCGCCTTCGCGGATCACGGGCAGGACCTTCCGCAGATCGTCGCCGAGCACGTCGGACTTGAGCAGGCCTTCGCGCGCGCGCATCCAGTTGATGTTGCCGGTCAGCGTGTTGATCTCGCCGTTGTGCGCGATGTACCGGTAGGGATGGGCCAGCGGCCACGACGGAAACGTATTCGTGCTGAACCGCTGGTGCACCAGCGCGAGCGCAGATGCCACATCCGGATCCACCAGATCGGGGAACATCGTCTCGATCTGACCTGCCGTCAGCATGCCCTTGTAGATGAGCGTCTGGCACGACAGACTGACGACGTAGAACAGTTTCCGGATGTCGCCGGGAAGCGGGAGACCGTCGACCGCGCGTTCGATTCGCTTGCGAATGATGTACAGCTTCCGCTCGAACGCCACCCGTGCCTCGTCCTCTTCACGAACCCCGCGAACCTTGTGAACCCCGTGAACCCCGTGAACCTTGTCCCTGGCAATAAACACCTGCCGGAACACCGGCTCGACGGCGACCGCGCTTGGTCCGATCGGCGAGTCGTTGGTCGGCAGATCTCTCCAGCCGAGGAGGCGCTGACCTTCGTCGGCGACGATGTCCGCGAAGAGACGCTCGATCGTGGCGCGGTGCCCGGCTTCGCGCGGCAGGAACACGAGGCCCACGCCGTACTCCCCGGCAGCCGGCAGCGCGGCTGGCGCCACCTTGCGCAGAAACGCGTCGGGGATCTGAATCAGGATGCCGGCGCCGTCGCCGGTGTTGACCTCGCATCCGCACGCCCCTCGATGCGCCAGGTTCTTGAGGACCTGAAGCGCCTGGCGCACAATGGCGTGCGACTTGCGCCCCTTGATGTCCACCACGAAGCCGACGCCGCAGGCGTCGTGCTCGTGCCGCGGATCGTACAGACCCGACGCCGGGGGCGGACCCGGTCGACCGAGTGGAGAGCGTTCAGCGTCCAACATACCCATGCCCCGGAGAATCCGCGGAGAGACCGTTCCGCGGAGAGCTACTGTTATCGTCCAGTTGGAAGCAGAAGTAAAATACAATCACGGTATCTAATGGATGATTATATTAGATTGATGGCCGCGGCTCTCGACGAGGCCCGTCGCGCCAGCCGCTGCGGCGAGGTGCCGGTCGGCGCGGTCGTCGCCATCGCCGGCGAGATCGTCGGGTGCGGCTACAACCAGCCCATCGGCGCCTGTGATCCCACGGCGCACGCGGAGATCGTCGCCATCCGGGACGCCGCGCGGCGTGTCGGGAACTATCGCCTGACCGGGGCGATAATGTGCGTGACAATCGAGCCCTGTCTGATGTGCGTCGGCGCGATCGTGCACGCGCGGATCGGCGTTCTTGTCTACGGTGCGGTGGAACCGAGGACGGGCGCGGTCGTATCCACGGTGCGCGGGGGCGAGCTACCCGGACATAATCATCGGTTCGAGGTCGTGGGAGGCGTTCGAGAGGACGAGTGCCGCGAACTGGTCCAGGCGTTCTTTCGCGATCGGCGCGCCGGGGCAGTCGAAGACAGACAGGGCTGAGGGCGAAGAAGGGCTTAAGCCCTTTCCATTCCAAGCCCTATTCGTGTTCTCATGCCCGTGTGTGGCAACCCAACCGCGCGCAGTGGTACGTCCTCTGGATCGCGGCGGCCCTGCTCATCGTCGCCTGGCCTCCAGCGCAGGGCGCAAGCCTGGGCATCAAGGTCGTGCGGTGGCTGGCGGATCCCACGGACGCGTTGCCGACCCTGCCAGGCCCGCTTCCGATGGGCCTCGACGACAACGGCGATGCGGTCGCCGCCCATGATCTGCAGGAGGCCGAGTACTACAGGCTCTACGCCAGCTCAGGGATGATCCGGACGCGCCTCCGGCTCAAGATCGTGGTGGATCCACTCGATCCTTCGACCGAACGGCAACTCCTCACTGGCTTTGGGATTCTGAGCGGGCTGGGCGTCTGGCGGCTGGGCGCGAGGGGGAAGAGCCGAGCATGAATTTGGCCATTTGAACATCTGGTCATCGGTCATCTGGTCAACGGGAGTGGGTCATTGCCTAACACAACGACGCGATCCCAGATGACCAGATTCGCGAGCGCCTATTGGCTGCTCGACTTGCCGCCGGCTGCTGCGCGAACTGCCGATTTCAGCGTGATGCGCTGCACGCGCCAGTTCTGCGCTTCGCCCGTATACAGCTCATTCTCCGAGGCGCAGTGCATTGAGTGCACCCAGGTGAACTGGCCGACTTTCTTGCCGGTTGATCCGAACCATCCGAGCAGATGACCTTCGAGATCGTCCTTGTAGATCTTGCCGCCGGCGTCCGCGCTGAAGAGGAACTGCTGGCCCTGCGCGTTGGGCGGCGTGATGCACATCCCCCACGGCGAGCGCACGTTGTTGATAATGCGGACCGGGTTCAGATCGGGGTCGAACACTTGAATCCGGTTGTTGCCGCGGTCGCCAACATAGATGTTGCCCTTCGCATCGGAAGCAATTGTATGCGGTGTACTGAACTGTCCGGGCTGGCTCCCGCGGTTGCCGATCGACTTTACAAAGGCGCCGTCCTTGTCGAACTTGGCCACGCGCGAATTGCCGTAGCCGTCCGCGACGAAGATGTTGCCCTGCGTGTCCCAGGTGACGTCGGTTGGACGGTCGAACGTGCCGCCTCGTCCGGCACCGCTACCCGGGCCACCACCGCGCGCGGCTGGCGCGTGGCCGCGCTCGATATGTTCTTCGATCCAATCGATCGCCTCGGCTTTACGACCCAGCACCAGGGTGACGAGGCCCTGCGGGTTGAACTTCACCACCATATTCGAGCCTTCGTCCACGATCCAGACGTTGTCGTCCTTGTCGACCCGTACGACGTGGGCGAACGAGGCGCCGTACATGTTCTGACCCCACTCCTTGACGTACTTGTTGTTCTGGTCGAACTCGAAGAGCTCCGCCGCGGTCGCGCCACGAGCCGGGCCGGCGTTGCCGCTTCGCGTGTACACGAAGAGGTGCCGCCTGGAGTTCATCGCAACTCCGACGGTCTCACCGATCGTGTGGCCGTCGGGCATCAACGGCAGCGAGACCGCATCGTACGGGATCTGCGGCGCGCTCGCTTCGAGCTGCGCCTGTTCCGGATTCCCGCCTCCACGTCCACCGCCCCCGGCGGGCGCCTGGCCGGCCGTTGGGGCACCGCCGCTCGGCGCTCCACCCGCGGGCGCTCCACCCCCCGGGGCTCCGCCCCCGCGCTGTGCATAGACGACGACGCCCAGGAGCATCATGAGAACCACGAGATTACGTTTCACGGCAGCCTCCCTCGTACAGCAAATTTCCGAAAGTATACAGCGGATTGATGGAGGGCGCGGACGCATCGGTTACAATTAAAGATCTGCTTTGCGACGGTTCAGCCGCCTCAGGAGAGGTACCGAAGTGGTCGTAACGGGCGCGCCTCGAAAGCGTGTTGTCGGGTAACCGGCACGTGGGTTCGAATCCCACCCTCTCCGCCAACCTTCGCTCACAATTTCGCGAAGGTTGCCCGCCGAAGCTTCAGGCTGACGCCGAACGCGAAGGCGGGCCCAGGTCAGGGCGTCACGCGAAAGGCCACGATTTCTCTGACCTCGACGCCGTCGCCCGGCGCGCTGAACTGCACGCCGTATTCGCCCACCGCGAGATTCGCCAGTATCAACTCGATCTGTGACGCCGTGCGCGCGTCGTCTGTCGTGACGGGCAGCGCCGATATCACCTGCCCGGCGCGATTCAGCAGGTGCGCCACGAGCGTGCGCGCCGCGTCCCCTGGACCGTAGACCGGCACGCGCAACAGCAAGCGCTCGGCGCGGCTGAACTCGCGCGCCGCCGCTGGCACCGCCCGTGGCTCCGCCTTCAGCCGCTGCAGTTCCGCGACTGTGCGGGCACGAAACACCTCGGGAGTGCCCAGGGACGTCCGTGGCGACGTCAGATCCGGAATGGTGATCTCGCGCGCCTCGGAATCGAGAATCTCTCCCCGTGCGCCCTCAATCGACAGACGCAGCGCGATCATTCCAGGCGGCGCGCTGAAACTGACCATCGCGGCACTTCCTGCGTCAGGCACTCGCCCGCGGAAGTACGGTGAGCCGTCGGCTCCGGATGCCGTCAGCGCAACGCGAACCGGCCCAGCCTCCTGTCCTCGATTTCCGCTGGGCTGCAACGCCGGCTCCCACACGAACGTCACCCGCATATCTCCGTTCGTCCCTCGCGCTGTCCCAATCCACGTGCGGATCACGCGGTTTCTCGAGACCGCGCTGGCGGAGAGCGCCGCCTCGACCGGATTCGGTGCAGACGCCGGCGCGGGTGCGGCCAGTCGCGCCGCTTCGGCTGGTTTGATGGCCCAGTAGCCTGGTCGATGACGAATCTCAAGTCCCGGTCGCCTCACTTTGACGGCAATCGGGTGGAATTTTCCGTCCGGCGTTGCCATGTTCGAGCTGTAGCCAAGCAGGTAGTAGGCGCTCGC
>JBGOTP010000179.1:0-10014 GCA_041476545.1 Vicinamibacteria bacterium
CCTGAGACATTGTCACTCCTTTGGGAACGCGGACCCTGTGTTGTTGACCCATTCGTGATCGGTCGATACGCTCAGTCGTGCGGTTTCTTCTCGTCAATAACCACTGCATCAGCGACCCGACCGCCGGTGTGACGCAGAGTCTGCGGACTATCGTCGAGTGGCTCGCCGACGCAGGCCATGAGTGTCGGATCCTGACGACGGCGCGTTTCGAGAGCCCTGTGATCTTCACGATCGAAGATCACCTTGAACAACAGGGCGTCGACCGGTCGCTGCTCGCCTCGCAGGGTGGGCCATCCACACGGTCGGCCAGGAAGCGGCGCGTGGCAGACCGGCCTGTCGTGCACTACACCGTGAAGGGCGTACCTGTCACGTTGCTGCTGACGTCCCACAACGACGAATCGCGACCCAATCGTGCGGAGGCTACGCAGTTCCTGGCGCTGCTCGAACAATTCCTCGACGACTTTGCTCCGGACCAGTTGATCGCCTGTAACGGACACCCGATGATCTTTTCCGCGCTGGCGATGGCTCGAGAACGCAGCGTCACAACCGCCTTTGCCGTTCGAGGGTTCGGCTACTACGAGCCGCGATACTTCGAGCATGTCGATCACGCGTTTACGTGCAGTCAGTTCCTGACCGATGTGTACCGCGAGAAGGTGGGGCTGATCAGTACGCCGATCGAGCCGCCCATTGACTGGTCGACGGTTGTTGCGCCCACTGAGTCGCGCGCCTTCGTGACATTCGTCAACCCGTCGCCTCACAAGGGCCTGTTGCTGTTCGCGCGCCTCGCTGACATGCTGGGATCGCGGCGAGCGGACATTCCGATCCTTGTCGTCCAGTCCGGTCACAGCGGCGGGTCGTTGAACGCCATTCCCGGCGTCGACTTCAGCAAGTACCCGCAGATCATGGCGGCGCCAGCCGTTCCAACGCCGGGCGACTATTTCGCGTTGACCCGCCTCCTCCTGGTGCCATCGGTCTGGGAAGAGCCCTTCGGCAGAGTGGCAGCGGAAGCCATGATCAACGCGATTCCGCCGATCGTCAGCAACCGCGGGTCGTTGCCACAGGTGCTCCGCGGCGATTTTTCCGAAGGCGGCGGCGGACGCGTGTTGACGATGCCCGAGTGGCTCACGGTCGACAGCACGCGGCTTCCGAGCCTGCTCGAAGTCGAACCGTGGTACGAGGCCGTCTGTGCGCTGTGGGACGATACCGCGCTGTATCGGGCCGTCTCGACGCGAGCGCGGGAAATCGCCGAAGAGCGCTACAGCGAAAACGTGTCGCGCAGGCAGCATGTCGACTACTTCACCTCATTGAGACCTGGCGGTCGTCCGATCGCGAATTAGTGCGTTCCGTGCGTTTGTGCACGGCAAATGCCACGGCGACCGCGGTCGGTTTCTCGCGGCTTTCCGGGCTTCACCGCGGTGACAACTGATGTCCGCTGCATTGCGACTGGCGCAAATTGTCAGCGGTCGTACCAAAACAGGCGCGGTTCTGAATGCGCAAGGATCGATGCGATCATCGTCAGACCAGGCCGGAGTTCGATCATCGAATCCATGGTCCCTGACGGGGCGCGTACCCGAGCCTCGGCAGCCTCCGCCTCGATCCGCGAAAGAAGGCGAGACGATCGTCCAATCGTGATTTCAGTGGCGTCCTCTGCGGACATCACTCGGTGAAATCAGTGCTGCACCAAGCTGTTGCAAGCCTTCCACTTAGCGCGATGCGCTCGTCTGGCAGGCACCTTGCTCGACCACCTACCGGGCCCCCCGCCCAGTCGGAGGCACGAATGAGAACCGTGAACAATGTCATGGCCGCCGTACTGCTCGTCGGCGTGCCACTGTCGGAGGCCGCACAGCACGGCCGTGGGCAGCGCCCGGATGTCCGCGACGATCGCGGTGCGATCCGAGGGGACGTTCACATCGTGTTTTCCGCCGGGGATACACGGGTACTTCGCGAGTACTACGCGCCGCGAAACCGCCGCCTCCCGCCCGGCCTGCAGAAGAAGTTCAACCGCACGGGTTCCCTTCCTCCGGGCTGGCAGAAGAAGCTGGAGCCGCTTCCCCTGGTGGTGGAGCGCCAGCTTGTCGTGTTGCCTCCGACCTACCGGCGAGGAGTCATCGATGGCCACGCGGTAATCTACGCGCCGCGTACCGGCATCATCATCGACGCGACGGTGCTCTTCTAGCCCCGTCGTTGCGGAGTTCGCGTGAGCGCCTGGAAGCGGATTGCGGGCGTCTACGCCGTTATGCGTAGCAGCTTGATAAGGTTGCCGCCAAGGATGGCCTCCTTCTCAGCACTGCTCAGGAATGAGGCGTTGACGATCAGGTCAACCGTGACTGGCCAATTGAAGGGCGTGTCGGTGCCGAAGACGACCTGACTGACGCCCATCTCCGCGACGAGATGGCGGAGTCCTTCCGGAGAGAACACCATCGAGTCGGCCAGGATCTGCGAGCGCATGTACTCGCTCGGCTTCTTCTTGATGATGCAGTTCTGGCCCTGTCGCTGGCAGGCGACCTCGGTCCGGCCAAGATACGACGGCAGGTACCCACCGCCATGTCCACCGCACACTCGAAGGGCGGGAAACTTGTCGAGCGTGCCGTCGAAAACGAGCCGCGACAGGAACACGGTCGTCTCCAGCGGGTTGCCGACGATATTTCCGAGACCGCCGCGTCCAGCCAGGGCGCCCTGCTGCACGATGTTGGCGGAGCCGTTCGGATGCATGAAGACCAGTTCGCCGAGCTCCGCCGCTTTCGCCCAGAACACGTCGTACTTCGGCAGGGTGAGGCTTTCGCCGTTGACGTGGCCCCCCACTGTCACGCCGCGTGCGCCCAGTCGTCTGACGGCGTCCTGCAGCATGTCTGCGGCAAGGTCGGGGAACTGGAGCGGCACCGAGGCCATCCCGACGAACCGACCGGGATGTTGCCGGCACCACTGGGCGAGCGTCTCGTTGTGCTTGCTGCAGATGGCGCGTGCCAGCCCCTGGTCCTTCACTTCCCACCACCAGAAGTCATTGACCGTCAGCGCCGCAACGTCGATCCCCAGCCCGTCCATGATCGCGAGGCGATCCTCGAGGCCGGGACCTGTCGCGCGATTCTCGAACGGCGTCCCTTTGACGACGTCGCCGAGTGGCATGTCCCAGTGGGCATGCACGTCCACGACGCGTATGCGCCGGCCCCCGAGCATGACCTGGCGCCGCGCGGGCGGAGCCTGCGCGCGTAACGCGAGTCCGCGTCCGGTCATATAGGCACCAACGGTGGCCCCGGCGACCGTCTTGAAAAACGCTCTGCGATTCGGCACGGCTATGCCCTCCCGACGCGGGTTCCCCCGCAGCAACGCTACCTTGGTGACAACGCGGATGATCCGGCCACGGCGACGGCCGTGTCAAGACAGAATCGAGAAGGTGAAGGCCGCCTTCGCCTGCGATCATGAGCGAAGGGTGGCGTCCCTGACGGGACAACCGAACGGTTGCACCGCGCACAGATTGCGTCAACGCAGCCCTTTCCGGCCTCGCGTGATTTTGGCAGAATGATAGCCTCGAATTGCCATCACCGACGCCAGAGGAGAAGCAGATGAAAGACGACATGTCGGTACGCCGCTCGATGATGCGCGGCCTGGGAGCCGCGGCAGCCGTCATCGCGCTCGGGTCCAGAACTGCCGGTGCACAGACACCGGCCAGACGGTTTCAGCCGGCCCGCCATTCGCAGGACGCCTGGTTGGATGCCGTCGCGGGCAAGCATCGCACCTTCATCGACGCTGCGACGGCCAGTGGCGCCGGAGAGGGGATGCTCTACGCGAACAACCTATACGAGGCCAACAAGTCAGGCTACTCTCTTCCGGAACGCGACATCGCAGTGGTGGTCTGCCTGCGGCACTTCGCGACGGCCTTTGCCTTCAACGACGCCGTCTGGGCGAAGTACGGCAGGGTGATGAGCACGATGCTCGAGTTCACCGATCCCAAGACGAAGCAGGCCCCGTCAACGAACCTCTTGAACTCGGCCGACTACGGGATGGCGCTTCCGAACCTCGGGAACACAATCGAGTCCGTGGTGAAGCGCGGGACGCAGTTCGCTGTCTGCGACATGGCAACGCACTTCTTCGCCGGGCAGGTAGCGATGGCGTCCGGCCAGAACGCCGACGCTGTCTACAAGGAGCTCGTGGCGAACACCATCCCAAACAGCCACATGGTGGCGGCTGGCGTCGTGGCGGTAAATCGTGCGCAGGAGTACGGGTACACGCTGCTGACCGCGCTCTGACAGACCCACGGGCCGAATCGAGAAACTCGGCGCGTGATCGCAATAGGGGCATCACCCGGCGACCTGACCAGTCTGGTCGCCGAGGTGTTTTTTCCCGAAAGGGTGTTCGAACCACGCTCGGTTGACCGACAGTCTAGTCGCGCTGCGGTACCACGGTCCTCAGGAATGCAATGATCTGGTCGATCTGCGCCGGCTCCAGGCTGTACGCAAAGCCGGGCATCGTCTGCGATCCCTTCCCGACTCTCTCCCTGATGAAGGAGTCACCCAGCCTCTCGACGGTCTGTTGACCGAGCGGTGGACCAGGCCTTTGGGCGGTGCCGCCGTGACAGTTGGCGCAGCGCTGGGCGAAGCGCTTTCGGCCCTTCAACTCCGTTTCGTTCAGCGGGAGCGGGGCCATGAACGTCCGCATGTCGTAGTCCGTACGCACAACAGTCGGGATTGTCGCCTGGGCTTCCCCGTTCTGCTGGGCATGGACCCTTGCGGCGACGAGCAACGGCGATAACGTCACGAGCACCGCCACGCACCGCAAGAGCACTCGGTTCATCTCCATCGCTCCTCTGAGATTTCGCGCGGGTGTACGGCTACTTCAGCGCCTGGACCTGTTCCGCCGTCCTGAACTGCATGCGAATCACGCGACTCGTGTTGGCGCAGGGGACCCACACATCCCCGCGGATGTCGTCAACCGAGATGTTGCGCGATTCACAGCGGCTGGGCAGCGTGTAGTACGTCCACTGTTCCGTGCGCGGATTGAACTTGCCCACCTTCGCGTCGATGAACAAATTCGTCCACACGTTGGAATCCTTGTCGACCGTCACGAAATAGGGGTTTCCTTCAACCGGGTAGTACTTCGTTTCGAGCGTATGGATGTTGATCTTCGCCAGGTTGCTGGCCGCATTGTTCGGCACCCAGACCGAATCGCCGCGCTTGTCCGCCCCGAGTCGGCGCGGCTGCTGCCCGTACGGAATGGTATTGATGTTGCCCCAGGTCATCGCCCCCATTGACTTGAACCACTCGCGATCGGCCGGTGTCGTGACGTCTTCGCCTTTGTCCAACCAGGGCGGCCGCATCACGACTTCGTATGTTTTTCCCGTCTTCGGATCGCCCTTGACCACGCGATCCGAGGTGTACTGGGTCCACCAACCATTGCCTTCGGCGTCACCGGCCGTCCCATACACGAAGTTCCGGGTGAACGAAACGCCCTCGAAATGCATCCACGTCTTTGTGTCAGGGTCGAAGCGATTCGCGCCACCCTCGGTCGCGCCCCAGACCTTACCCAGAGCGTCGACATCGACCGTCGTCAGCTGGCCGCCGCCCATGTTCAGCGGAGGCCTGAACATTTCGAACGCCTCCGTCCTGGGATCGAGCCGGCCCAGACTGCCGTCGCCGCCGTCGAACCAGATAATGCCGTTCCGGTCCTTGGTGATCGAATGGGACCTTCGGATCGCCTGGGCATTTTTCACGCTGAACCCGGTGACCTGCCCGGTCCTGGTATCGACCTTGAAGAGCGTCATGTCCGCCGGGCCCCGGTCCCGGGTCCCCCAGGCGTTCCCCTCGTTGTCGGCGAGGACGTCGTGGATCCATCGGGCGCCCATCGAGGCCGTCGGCCACCCTTGCGACCAGTCGCTGCCATCGTTCCACGCCCGCTCCGTGCGCGCCCCGGCCAGAGGAATGTCGTATTCGGTCACTACTACTCTGGCGGCGTCGCCCGTCGGCCGCGGCTGCAATTTGAACTTCAGCGGGGGAGATGACGGTCCACGAACGGCCGCCAGGTACCGGGCCAGCTCGTCTCTGTAATGCACGACCGTCGTATGCCGATTGATTCCATCGGTACCCGTATTTCGTTCCATGAACATGATCATGGCGCGCCAGCCGTTTTCGTCGAACCGGTTCTGCAGCGCATGGGTGGGGCCATGGCAGGCCGTGCAGTTGGTCCGGAAGATCTCTTTCATGCGGCGCTGCTCCTTCGTGTCTTCCGGCAGCGCGGCCATCCACTCCGACCCCGAGAGCTGCGGTGTGACGTCTCCGATCGTGTTCAAGATGAACGCCTGGTGTGCCTGCCGCGTCGCCTCGACGGTCACCTCGGCTCGTGCCGTCTCGTATCCGACCGCCTGCGCCCATACGTCGTACCGGCCGCTTTCGAGGGGCGGAAAGACGTACTCGCCGTGTTCGTCCGTGAACACCGATGTCGTGTAGCTTCTCTCCACGGCGCGTACCGACACGGCGACACCTTCCAAGGCACTTCCGTCCATCGCTCGCGTGGCACCGGCCAGACTTGATACCGCTCGCGCCCTGCCGTCTCCGGCGCCGGAAGCCTGCTCGAGCGCCTGCGGTGCAGCACCGCCCGAACGTCCGCTCAGGCCGAGAACAGCCACTGCCAGCGCCAGCATTCCGATCCGTGTCCTTGTCATGGTCGGCTCACTTTGGTCGCTACTCTACGCCGCACGGATTGTCGAAGCAAGGCGATAGGCCGGATTGGCCGGAGACAATAGGAGCGGGCTCACCAGACCTGACGAGTCACTTCGAGGATACGTTCCAGCTTGGCCCACTGATCCGCCTCAGTGATCTGATTGCCGTCCACCGTGCTTGCAAAGCCGCACTGCGGGCTCAGGCACAGATGCTCGAGCGGCACGTACCGCGCGGCCTCCTCGATACGGCGCATGATGTCGGCAACCGATTCGAGCGCGGCGGCCTTGGTCGTCAGCAGGCCGAGCACGACGACTTTGTCTGTGGGCACGAACCGCAACGGCTCGAACGTCCCCGATCGCGCGTCGTCGTACTCGAGGAAGTACGCGTCGACGTGTAACTCGTTGAACAAGGCATCAGCGACCGGCTCGTAACCTCCCTCGGCAACCCACGCGCTTCGCATGTTGCCGCGGCAGAGGTGAATCGCGACGGTGAGATCCGCCGGCCGCCCGTCGATCACCGAATTGATCAGCGCCGCATAGGCGTGCGGAAGGTCGTTCGGGTCCTCACCGCGCTCCTTCGCTTGCGCCCGGATCTGCGGGTCGCACAGGAACGCCAGGTTCGTGTCGTCGAACTGGATGTACCGACACCCCGCGTCGTAGAGCGACGCCACCTCGTCCCGGTAGGCTCGCGCGAGATCGTCGAAGAACTCATCCAGGTCGGGGTACGCCGTAATGTCGATGCCTTTGCGTCCACCGCGGAAGTGCACCATCGTGGGCGACGGGATCGTGACCTTGGGCGTCCTGGTCGCGACCGATTTCAGGAACTGGAAGTCCGCCGTCTGAATGTTCTCCACGTGTCTCAGCTTGCCGGTGACCGTCACGCGAGGCGGCGCGAAGTCAATGACGTCCTCGCGCGTGTGAAACTTCGTGGCGATGCCGCCGGAGATCGCAACGCCCTGCAGCCGCTGGAGAAAGTCGAGGTGAAACATCGTCCGGCGGAATTCGCCGTCGGTGATGCTCTGCAGCCCGATCGCCTCCTGTTTCTTGACGACTTCCCGGATGGCGTCGTCTTCGAACGCACGCAGCTCGTCTTTCGTGATTTCGTTTGCCTGAAAACGCGCGCGCGCATCCTTGAGACGCTGGGGCCTGAGCAGGCTGCCGACGTGATCGGCGCGGAAAGGTGGGTTCAGGCGTGACACCGTGATGACCTCCTTGGAGGGGGCCTCATCTTACATCTTCCTTCTGGCCGTCTACGCTCGCGATGTCGCCTTGTCTAGCGTAGAATCCGCACCGGCCTGAAGAGGGAGAGGTATGAGAGACACCACCATCGATGTCGGCGCTCTGCTGGATGAGGGACGCTGGAGCGGCTACCAGAAGCTGCTCGTTGCGGGCACCGCGCTGACGATCATCTTCGACGGTCTCGACAACCAGCTGCTGGGCGCCGCGATTCCAGCGATGATGCGCGAGTGGGCGCTGCCGCGTTCGGCGTTTGCCTCGGTGCTCGCCGCCGCGCTGTTCGGGATGGTGATCGGCGGCTTCATCGGCGGCTACATCGGCGATCGCATCGGCCGCCGCACGGCACTGCTCGGCAGCGTCATTTCGTTCGGCGCGTTGACGGTTCTCGCGTCGTTTGCCAACGATCTCACGACGCTGACCGCGCTGCGCTTCTTTGCGGGTTTCGGCCTCGGCGGCGCGATGCCGAACGCGGCGGCGCTCGCGTCGGAGTACGTGCCGCTCGCTCGGCGGCCATCCGCCGTCACCCTGACGATCGTCTGCATCCCGCTTGGGGGTACGCTCGCGGGCTTCACTGGTGCAGTGGTGCTGCCTGCCTACGGCTGGCGCGCGCTCTTCCTCGTCGGCGGCAGCCTCCCCCTTATCCTGGCGGCACTGCTATGGAAGGTGTTGCCCGAGTCGCCGCGCTATCTCGCGCGGCAGCCTGCGCGGTGGCCAGAGCTCGCTGCCCTGATGACGCGACTCGGACATGACGTGCCGGTCGATGCGATGTTCGTCGATTCGCACGAACGAGCCGTCGCACGCGCGTCCGTCCGGTCACTGCTCGTCCCCGAGTTCCGCCGCGACACGCTGGCGCTCTGTGCCGCCTTCTTCTTCTGTCTGCTTTCTGTGTACACGGCTACGAACTGGGTACCCTCGCTGCTTACGAGCGCGGGTTTCGACGTGGCGATCGCCAACTACGGACTGACGGCGTTCAATCTGGGCGGTGTGGCGGGTGCCATCCTGGGCGCGATCATCTTTGGTCGTCTGGGTTCGCGCATGACGATGCTGGCCATGACCGTCGGCGCGATCGCAGGCTGCCTGCTATTGGCCAGCGCCCCCATCGACCAACAGTCGACCATCGCGGTGCTTGCGATGCTCGCGTGGACCGGCGGACTGATCAACGCGGTTCAGGTGACGATGTACGCGCTTGCGGCGCACGTGTATCCCGCGGGGATTCGCGCCACCGGCGTCGGCACGGCGCTCGCCTTCGGCCGCATCGGCGGCGTCGCCTCGTCGTACGCGGGCGCGTGGGCGCTCGAATCCGGGCCCTCACAGATGTTCGCGCTGATCGCGGGAACGCTCTCGGTCGTCTTCGTGGCTCTCGCGTCGGTACGCAACCACATTCCGCGGCACCAGATGATCCGTCCGGCGCACGCGATCGCGGCCGAACCCGCGGGGCATTAGGCAGTCAGGAAGCGCGCGAGCACGCGCTCGACAAGGACGCGTGCGGCGCCGATATAGCGCTCGGGTGACAGGTGCCGGTCGATCTCGTCACGGGTCAGGTGACGGGTGACAGCCGAATCGGTCGCCAGCGCATCGGCGAGCGTGCCGCTGACGGCCCGTGCGCGATGCGCCGCTTCCTCGACGAGCCGGTGCGCCTCGCTGCGGCCCACGTGGGCGGCGAGCGCCATCGTCACGGCTTCCGATGCGATCAGTCCGTGCGTGAGCTCGAGATTCTCGCGCATCCGCGTCTCGTGGACGACGAGCCCTTCGAGCATCGTGGCGACGGCGCGCGACGCACCCCCCGTCAGCAGCACCAGCTCGGGCAATGTGGCCCATTCGGCCTGCCAGCCACCGAGACCACGCTCGTGTTCCTGCGGCATCGCCGCCAGCATCGTGGCGACCAAGCCTGGCGCCCGCACAGCCGCAGCCAGCGCGATCGACGCCCCGACGGGATTCTGCTTGTGCGGCATGGCCGACGAGCCGCCGCCGCGCGTGCGCGTCTCGGCTGCCTCACCGATTTCGGTCTGCGCGAGTAGCGAGACGTCGCGGGCAATCTTACCGGCCGTACCGCACGTGACACCCATCGCGCAGGCGAGGCGCACCAGACGATCGCGGTGTGCATGCCAGGGGATATCCGCGGCGGCGAG
>JBGOTP010000180.1:0-10009 GCA_041476545.1 Vicinamibacteria bacterium
AATGTCGGGCAGGTCGAGCGCGGTCGTGGAATCCAGGACGCGCGGATCGTTCACTTTGAGCGCGGGCGGCATGGCCGGTGTCGATCCCGTCGCCAGGATGGCGTGATCGAAGTGCAGTGTCTCTTCCCCGCCCGTCGTTTTCTTTATCGTGAGGGTGTGCGGGTCGTCAATCGTCGCAAGACCCTGAATGTATTGAATCTTGCGAAACTTCACGAGTGAGCCGGTGCCGTCGGTCAATCGCTTGACGACGCCGTTCTTGAATTGGCGAAGCTTCGCGAGATCGATCGTCGGCTCAGCGAACGCGACGCCCCACTGCCTGGCATGCCGGGCTTCGTCGAGCACTTTGGACACGTGCAGCAGCGCTTTCGACGGAATGCAGCCGCGGTAGACGCAGACGCCGCCTGGATTCACTTCGGGATCGACGAGCGCGACACTGAGCCCGAGATCCGCCGCAAGAAACGCGGCGGCATACCCACCGGGGCCTGCGCCGACGACGACAAGTTGTGTGGAATTCATAGTGGATACAGTTGGGCGGGCAGGGCCGGCAGGCCAGGCGAGGCCGGCTGGAGAACACTATCTTCGCCTGCCTTACCTGCCCGGCCCGCCTTGCCTGCCCGGGCAATCACCCCTGCAGCGCGAGCACGAACGGCTGCTCGAACGCCTCCACGACCCAGCGCAGAAACCGGATCCCGTCGGCGCCGTCAATCACCCGATGATCGTAGGAGAGCGACAGCGGCAGCATGAGTCGCGGAACAAACTGCGCCGTCTCTTTGCTGTAGACCGGTTCCATGCGCGCGCGTGAGATCCCCAGGATGGCGACTTCCGGCACGTTCACGATCGGCGTGAACAGGGATCCGCCGATGCCGCCCAGATTCGAGACACTGAAGCAGCCGCCCTGCATCTGGTCGAGCGCGATCTTCCGGGTCCGGGCCTTCTCCGAGAGCTGCGCGAGTTCGACGGAGATCTGTCCGATATTCTTCGCGTCGGCGTCGCGGATGACCGGGACGAGCAGCCCGCGGTCCGTATCGACGGCAATGCCGATGTTGACGTACTTCTTCTGGATGATCTCGCCGGCGCCCAGATCAATCGATGCATTGAACTTCGGGAACACCTTCAGGGCGGTCGCGACAATCTTCACGGCAATGGCGGTGACCGTGAGGCTCCCGCCCGCGCTTTCGACCTGCTTGGCGTACCGCTTGCGCAGGTCTTCGAGACTGGTGATATCGGCGAAATCGTGCTGCGTGACGTGCGGGACGGTGGTCCACGCGGCCGTGAGGTGCTCTGCGGTCTTCCGCCGGACGGCCCGCATCGGCTGGCGCTCGACTTCGCCCCAGCGCGAGAAGTCCGGCAGCGGCTCCGAGGCAACCGCGGCGTCGGCGCGAGGCGCAGCATCGGTCACAAGCCGCTTGGTGTGCGCGGTGACATCGTCGATCGAAATACGACCGCCGGCTCCGCTGCCCGCGACTTGATCGATATCGACCCCGAGCTCGCGCGCCATGCGGCGCACGGATGGTGCCGCCGGCGCGACCGGAAGTTCCGACGCCATCGCACGATCCGCCGGGCGCGGGCCCCGATTGATGGCGACCACTTTGTCCGCGGCCGGCTTCGCGGCCGCCTTCCCGCTTCGGGCCGAGTCGTCGGCGGCAACCGCCTTCTCGACCGTGTCGGTCTTCGCGACGACCGCGGCGGTCTTGTCGTCCACTCCGATGCCTTCGTCCTCGACACTCAGGATCACCTGGCCGACGGTGACGTTGTCGCCGGCCTTGACCTTGACCTCCCTGACCCGTCCCGCCACCGAGGACGGCACCTCGATCGTCGCCTTGTCGGTTTCGAGTTCGAGGACGATCTGATCCTTCGCGATCGTGTCGCCCGCTTTGACGAGGACACGCAGGACATCGCCGCTCGTGACGCTCTCGCCAAGTTCCGGGAGGGTGAAATCGGTTACCAAAAACAATCTCCACCACGGAGGACACCAAGGACACGGAGGTTCAAGCAAATCGAGATCGGTCTAACCTCTGTGTCCTCAGTGTCCTCTGTGGTTGATAGTTAGCACAAAGTCAACACGCGGTTCTACGAAACAGCGGGATTGGTTTTCTCGGGATCGATACCGTGCGTCGTGATCGCCTGACGCACAACCGACGCCTCGATCGCGCCGTCGCGGGCAAGGGCCGCCAGTGCCGCCACGACGACATACCGGTAGTCGACCTCGAAGAAGTCCCGCAGCCCGGCCCGGTTCTCGCTGCGGCCGAAGCCATCGGTGCCGAGCGCGACGAGCGGACGCGGCAGCCACCGATCGATCGAGTCGGGCAACGCCTTCACGTAGTCGGACGCCGCCACGAGCACGCCCGGTGCGTCATTCAGGCACTGGGTGACATAGGGCACACGCGGCGTGTCGCCGGGGTGCAGCATATTCCACCGCTCGCACGCATGTCCTTCGCGGTACAGCTCGCTGTAACTCGTGACGCTCCAGACATCCGCGCCGATACCGTATTTCGACTCGAGCAGTTCCTGCGCCCTGATCACCTCAGGTAGAATCGCGCCGCTGCCGAACAACTGCGCGCGCGCCCTGGGCTCGGCGAGCGAGGAGGCCCGGAACCGGTACAGACCCTTCAGAATCCCGTCGCGCGATCCCTCCGGCATCGCCGGCATGGCGTACTGCTCGTTCATCACCGTGAGGTAATAGAAGATACTCTCCTCGTCGACGTACATCCGGCGAATGCCGTCTTCGATGATGACGGCGATCTCGTAGGCAAACGCGGGGTCGTACGACACAAGATTGGGAACGGGATACGCCAGCAGGTGGCTGTTGCCGTCCTGGTGCTGGAGACCTTCACCGGCGAGCGTCGTGCGGCCGGCGGTGCCTCCGAGCAGGAAGCCGCGCGTCCGCGTATCACCGGCCGCCCAGATGAGATCGCCAATCCGCTGGAAGCCGAACATCGAATAGAAGATGAAGAAGGGGATCGTGTTGACGCCGTGGGTGGCGTACGACGTGCCGGCCGCGATGAACGACGACATCGACCCCGCCTCGTTAATCCCTTCCTCGAGAATCTGGCCGTCCGATGCTTCCTTGTAGTACAGGAGCGTGTCCATGTCGACCGGCTCGTACACCTGGCCCGCGTGCGAGTAGATGCCGACCTGCCGGAACAGCGCTTCCATGCCGAAGGTCCGCGCTTCATCTGGAACAATGGGTACGACGAGGTGACCGAATGCCTTGTCGCGCAGCAGCTTCGACAGTAACCGCACGAACACCATCGTGGTTGACGCCTTGCGGCCTTCGGTGCCCGTGAAGAATTCCGTGAACAGCTCGTTCGAGACAGCGGGAAACGCCGGGGCGGTCTTCCGCCTGGTGGGCACGTAGCCGCCGAGCGCCGCGCGGCGTTCCTGCAGATACTTCATCTCCGGACTACTTTCGGCCGGGCGATAAAACGGCGTCTTGCTGATGTCGGCATCGGACACCGGGATGCCGAAGCGCGTGCGGAACGCGCGCAGTTCGTCCTCGTTCATCTTTTTCTGCTGGTGGGTGATGTTCTTGCCTTCACCCGCCTCGCCGAGTCCGTAGCCCTTGATCGTCCGCGCCAGAACGACCGTCGGCTGGCCCCTGGTCTCCATCGCGGCCTTGTAGGCGTTGTACACTTTGATCGGATCGTGGCCGCCCAAGGACAACTTCTTCAGCTGATCGTCGGAGAGGTGCTTGACCATGTCGAGCAGCCGGGGATCGGCGCCCCAGAAGTGCTCGCGCACGTACGCGCCCGACTCGACCGCATACTTCTGATACTGGCCGTCCACGATCTCGCCCATGCGCTTCACGAGGAGGCCGTCGCGATCCTTGGCCAGCAGCGGATCCCACTCGCGTCCCCAGAGGGCCTTGATCACCTTCCAGCCGGCGCCGCGGAACGCCGCCTCCAGCTCCTGGATCACCTGGCCGTTGCCGCGCACCGGACCATCGAGCCGCTGGAGATTGCAGTTGATGACGAAGATGAGATTGTCCAGGTTCTCGCGGGCCGGGAGCGTGATCGCGCCGAGCGCCTCGGGTTCGTCGGTTTCGCCGTCGCCGAGAAACGCCCACACCTTCGCGTTCGACTGTTCCTTGAGCCCGCGATCCTCCAGGTAGCGCATGAAGCGCGCCTGATAGATGGCCATGAGCGGACCGAGTCCCATCGATACGGTCGGGTATTCCCAGAAATTGGGCATCAGCCACGGATGTGGGTAGGACGACAGGCCGCCGCCGGGCCTCAGCTCACGCCGGAAGTTCTCGAGCGCGGTCTCGTTGAGGCGCCCTTCGAGGTACGCACGCGCGTAGATCCCGGGAGCGGCATGCCCCTGAAAGAAGATGACGTCGCCACCGTTCGGATCTGTGTGCCCCCGGAAGAAGTGATTGAACGCGACTTCGTACAGTGTCGCCGCCGATGCGAACGTCGAGATGTGGCCGCCAATGCCATCGTCCGCCTTGTTCGCCCGCACGACCATCGCCGCGGCATTCCAGCGGACCAGGCTCTTGATGCGCCGCTCGATGTCCGGATTGCCGGGCATGAGCGCCTGCTCGTCGGCGGCAATCGTGTTGATATAGGGGGTGTTGGCGCTGAACGGCAGGTGGACGCCGTTTTCGGTGGCGTGCGAGGTCAGTTCGCGAAGCAGGCGCGCGACTTTGACGGGACCACCGCTTTGCAGGACATAATCCAGGGAATCGAGCCATTCGCGCGTTTCAACGGCATCGAGTTCCGTCGCATCTTTCGGCGCAGATTGTCTCACGGGAACGGCTTCCTTTCGCTGACGGTCGACTGAACGGCCCGAGGCGTACTACCGAATCCCCCATTGTAACCTGAGATTTCAAGGTGCCCCCATGCCGCCAACCCTGAGCCGTCTGCTCACTGCCCTGCTGCTGGTCTCTTTGCCACTAGCCACGGCGCTCGGATTCGCCCAGGGGCCGGGCCCTCTGTCGGCGTCCGGCCTGGACCTCGCAGCCATCGACCGATCTATCGACCCTTGTGCCAACTTCTATCAGTTCGCCTGCGGGGAATGGGTAGCGAAGAACCCGATTCCCCCAGACCGGCCGAGTTGGGGCCGCTTCAACGCGCTCCAGGATCGCAACAACGATATTCTCCGCCGTGTCCTGGACACGGCGGTTTCAACGCCCACGCCGGGCACGCAGCAGATCGGCGACTACTACGCGAGCTGCATGGACGAGCCGGGCATTGAGCAAAAGGGCGCAACCCCACTCGGCGACATCTTCCCGCAGATCGATGCACTCCGCGACACGGCCGGCCTCGCGGCGCTCGTCGCGGGCCTGCACGCCAGCGGCGCGAACGTGTTCTTCCAGTTCGGCTCGGAAGGGGATCCCAAGGATGCGCGCAGCAACATGGCGGGCGTCGCTCAGGGTGGCCTCGGGCTCCCCGATCGCGACTACTACTTCCGCGAAGATCAGAAGTCGGCTGATCTTCGCACGCAGTACACCGGGCACATCGCGGCGATGCTCGTGCTCACAGGAGCATCGCAGGCCTCGGCCACGACCGCGGCTGCCGCGGTGATGCGAATCGAGACGGCGCTTGCGTCGGCGGCGTACGACGCGGTGTCGCGGCGAGACCCGGTGAAGAACTATCACCGGATGACACCGGCCGATCTGCAGGCGCTGACACCGGCCTTCGATTGGACGACGTATCTTCGTTCCGCGGGCGCGCCGGCCATTCGCGCCATCGACGTCGCCGAGCCGGACTTCATGAAGAATCTGAATCGCGTGATCACGTCCACGCCCGTCGACGACATCCGGACATATCTCAAGTGGCAGCTCACGCGATCGGCCGCGCCGCTCCTGTCGACGCCGTTTGTCAACGAAAACTTCAGGTTCTACGGCAGGACGCTTCAGGGCTCGCAGGAACTGCGCCCGCGCTGGAGGCGCTGCGTCCAGTTCACCGATCGCGATCTCGGCGAGGCGCTCGGCCAGGCGTTCGTGCGCGACGCGTTCGCGGCGCAGGCGAAGACCGGCACGCTGAAGATGGTGCGAGGGATTGAGGCGGCCCTCGAACAGGACATCACGCGGCTGGACTGGATGACCGACGCGACGAGGAAACAGGCGCTCGCCAAGCTGCACAACGTGTCGAACAAGATTGGCTACCCCGATCGCTGGCGCGACTACCGCACCCTCCGCATCGTCCGGGGTGATGCGCTGGGCAACAAGCGGCGGGCGGCCGCGTTCGAGTTCCGGCGCGACCTGAGCCACATCGGCAAGCCGGTCGACAAGGGCGAATGGGGCATGACGCCGCCGACCGTCAACGCGTACTACGACCCGTCTCAGAACAACATCAACTTCCCGGCCGGCATCCTGCAGCCGCCCTTCTTCAGCGCGGCCACGGATCCGGCGGTCAACTACGGCGGCGCGGGTTCCGTCATCGGCCACGAATTGACGCACGGCTTCGACGACGAGGGACGCCAGTTCGACGCGAAGGGCAATCTGAACGACTGGTGGACGCCCGCTGACGCGAAGGCATTCGAAGAACGGGCGTCATGTCTCGTCAACCAGTACTCGTCCTATACGGCCGTGGACGATGTGAAGCTGAACGGCAAGCTGACGCTTGGAGAAAACACGGCGGACAACGGCGGCGTGCGGATGGCGCTGCTCGCGTACCTGACGTCGGACGCTGGCCGCGAGGCACGACCGCTCGATGGATTCACCCCCGAGCAGCGCTTCTTCCTCGGCTTCGGACAGATCTGGTGCGAGAGCCGGCGGCCCGAGTACGAGCGCCAACTGGCCCGGACCGATCCGCATTCGCCGGGCCGGCATCGGGTGAACGGCGTCGTCTCGAACATGCCCGAGTTTCAGAAGGCGTTCTCGTGCAAGGCGGACGCGCCGATGGTCCCCGCGAAGGCCTGTCGAGTGTGGTGACGAAGGGGTCGGGACCTCGTCTGCGGGATGTCACCGCAAGCATCATCACCTGTGAACGCTGCCCGCGGCTGCGCGACTATTGCCGGCGCGTGGGCCGCGAGAAGCGGCGTGCCTTCCGCGACGACACCTACTGGGCCAGACCGGTTCCAGGCTTTGGCGATCCGCGTGCGCGGCTGCTGATTCTCGGCCTCGCGCCTGCGGCACACGGCGCCAACCGGACGGGGCGCGTGTTCACGGGCGACGGCGTTGGCGCATCGGGTGATTTCCTGATGGCCGCGCTCCATCGCACGGGCTTCGCCAGCATTCCGACATCACACGACCCAGACGACGGCCTCGTGCTCAGCGACGCGTATATCGCAGCAGCCGTTCGGTGCGCTCCGCCGGAAAACAAACCGACGCCGGAAGAGATCACCAGATGTCTCTCGCACCTTGACGCGGAGATCGAGGCACTCCCCAACCTGCGCCTTGTCGTCGCGCTCGGCCGGATCGCGTTCGACGCCTATCTGCAGTTGTTGAAAGGACGCGGCATTGCGCCGCGACCACGGCCGACGTTCGCGCATGGGGCGACGGCCACGCTGCCCAACGGGCGCGTGCTGATGGCCTCCTACCACCCGAGCCGACAGAACACGAACACGGGCAAGCTGACGCCGCAGATGATGACCGGCGTATTCCGTGACGCCAGGAATCTGCTGACGCGCTGACGACACACTCTCACAGTCGGGACGGAACCTTCTCGACCGCCTGGTGTCCAACGTGATCAGGAGGCGCCATGCCGTCCGATCTGTTTGGCAGCATCAGCCATCGCACGCCATCCACCCGCGTCAGTCGGCGAACCATCGTTGTCGTTTCAATCGCCGGCCACGCTGCAGTATTCCTCGCCGTGCTGTTCTTCTCGCTCTCGACGCCGGGCCTCCTGCCAACTCCGCGCACCGCGCTCGCCTTCTTCGACAACCAGCGCCGCGTCCAGTTGGTGGATATGGAATTGCCGGCGCCCAAGCGTCCGGCCGCGAACCCCGTGACCCCGGTGAACCATGTGAGCAGCGACACCGCAGTCGAGCGTGTCCTCGTGCTATCAGCGCCGATCAACCTAGCGCCCATCGTCGCGCCAACTGGCATCCCACCAGAGACAGGGCTTGAAGCCGTGCCGTCCGCGACGCGTCCGCCGGATCTCTCCAGAATTGAAGGCCGAGCCAACGCTGGCGGTTTCGATCTGGGAGTGGGCCGTGTTGAGCGACCGGCGGCCCTGCCGGTGCAGACTCCCGTTCGACTGCACTCGGGCATTCGCGAACCGGTGAAGCTGGCAAATGTGGACCCGGTCTATCCGGTATTGGCACAGAGCGCGCGCGTGCAGGGTGTCGTGATCCTCGAGGCGGTCGTCGACGCATCAGGCCGCGTGGAGTCGGTGCACGTGCTGCGTTCGATCGCGTTGCTCGATCAGGCGGCGGTCGCTGCGGTACGGCAGTGGCGCTATAGCCCCACCTTGCTCAACGGATCGCCGGTCCCGGTCATCATGACGATCACGGTCAATTTCAAGTTGTAGGTTCACAGGGTTCACAGGGTTCACAGGGTTCACGAGGTTCTGCGGCACGGTCGCGATGCCACCGAAGCCATTCCAACTCGCGCGACAGGTTTGACGCCGGTCGTTCATCCGGCCTATCGTCTCGCCAGACATGGAGGTGTCGTGTGCGTAAGGTCTTGGCCGCTGCAGCAGTACTTGTCCTGACGGGCTCTGTTTGCTATGGACAGGACGTCGTGCCGGACCTGTCTGCCGGCTCGAATGCCCTGTTGTTTACATTCAACGGGTTGAGCGTGATTACCGCGGGCAATTTTGACGGAGGCGCGGGATTCAAGTACTTCCTCTCGAAATCGACGGCGCTACGCGCCGGCTTCCAGCTGGCGAAGGCCGGCACCGAGATCCCCGCAAATCCCACAGCTCCGCAAACAGGCGTAGACGGCAGCCAGTCCGCCACAACGATTGGCGTCTCTGTCGCGCTGGAGCGGCACATGGGCGCAGGCAGGGTGAGCCCCTATTTTGGAGGGGGAGTCATGTTCTCGACGACGAGAACGGAGGGCAAGAATGCCCCTGTTGGCAACCCGCCCGCCGCTCAAACCACCACGACGAACCGGAGTACTGGAGAGACGATCAACGGAACGACGTATCTGGGCGGCAGGAGCACGGGAGTCTTTGGTCACTTCGGGGTCGAGTTCTTTCTGAAGAAGGAAGTGAGCCTCGCCGGTGAGTACAGGCTCGGATACACGTCGACGTCGCGAAAAGATCAGGAAGCGACGACCGGCCTAACGGCGACAACCACGCGAGTAGGAAGTGCCAGCTTGCTCGGCGTCGCCTCCTCCGGTCTCCTGACGCTCGCGATCTATTTCTGAGTGGCGGACAGCAGGAGAATCCGATCAGTTACAGGGTTCACGGGGTTCACAAGGTTCACGGGGTTCACGGGGTTCACGGGGTTCGGCGGCAGAGCGGCACGACGAGATCTGGCCGGTCGGTAATGAGCGCATCAACGCGCCAGCCGAGCAGGCGGCGCGCGGCGTCCTCGGTGTCGACGGTCCAGACTTGAACACCGAGGCCGGCACGATGCGCGTCGGCCACGAAGCGCGGCGACACGACACGCGTCAGGCCGGCACATTCGGGCACCTGATAGCCCGCGTAGGCCACGCGAGAGACCGGCCATCGGCACCACGATCGATACAAGGCCCACCGCACTTCCTCCCGCGCCGCACTGGTCGCGATCGCCGGATCCAGCGCGCGCACCGCGCGGAGGACGCGCAACCCAAAGGACCCGAGACAGACGCGCTCGACCGCATCGGCCGCGCGAACGACCGCCACCACGGCACGAGCCAGCTCGGGGCGATTGATCTTCAGCTCGATGATGATGCGACGGTCACGATAACGGTCGAGCACCGACCGCAACGCCGGCACGCCAATGCCACGCCCGCGAAAGGGCCAGCCCTCGTCTCCCCCAAACCGACAGCCGGCATCCGCCCGCGCCAGCTCATCGGCTGTGAACGCACTGACGTCACCGTGAAGGTTCGTGGTCCGGTCGAGCCGGCGGTCGTGGTGCACCACAACCACCCCGTCGCTCGAAAGCCGGACGTCGAACTCGAGGCCATCTGCAC
>JBGOTP010000181.1:0-9976 GCA_041476545.1 Vicinamibacteria bacterium
GCGCACCGCGATCTCTGTCGCGACCAGTCGCCGCTCCCGCATGTCGAGGCGCTCTGCGCGAGCATCCTGGCCTTGCCGCTCTACCCGGAGCTCGCGGCCGACACCCACGCCGAGGTGATCGACGCGCTCAATCGATTCGCGGCGCAAACGGGGTAAGCACATGAACCTGCAAGTCATCAACGACTACGCCCCTTCGATCGGGGTCGTCCACGACGCGCCGTTCGACAACCTCACCTTCAACCTTGCAGACCTGCTGCCGGGTACGCTGACGTTTGCAGCTACGCTCGACTACCTGACCAAGTGCGTCGCACAGCCCAGCGTCGCGGCGGTGATGACGACCCGCGAGGTTTTCGACCAATACGTGCAGACCAGCTCGGCCGGTACTCGGACGATTGGCATCGCACTCACGCCCCGACCGCGTGAGGAGTTCTTCCGTTTTCACAATTGGCTGTGCCAACAGACGGAGTTCTATCACCGGCCCAACAGGAGCGAGCGGGGCACCAACTGTCGCATCGGCAGCCTTGCCAGCATCGACGATCACAACGTCGTCCTGGGCAACAACGTGGTCATCGAGGATTTCGTCCGGATCAACGCGAACACGACGATCGGTGACGATGCCGTCATCGGAGCAGGCACCATCGTGGGCAGCGACGGCTTTCAAGTCCTCGCACTGCCCTCGAGAGAGATCTTGAAGGTCACCCACGCGGGTGGGGTTCGGATCGGGAAGAACGTCGAGATATTCTCCAACTCCGCCGTCGCCCGGCACATCTTCAACGACGACACCACCATAGGCGACGATTCCAAGATCGACAACCTCGTCTACGTTGCGCATGCCGTGAAGCTGGGCCGTCGGTGCCGAATAGCAGCCAATGCCATGATCGGCGGCAGCGCGTTGATAGGCGATGATGTTTGGATTGGCCCCTCCGCATCGATCTCGAGTGAGGTCGTCGTGAAGAACGGCGCGAACATCACGCTCGGTTCAGTGGTCACCCGAACCGTCGAGGCCAACGAGCGCGTGACAGGCAACTTCGCCGTGCCGCATGATCGCTTCATTCGCTTCATCAAGACTATTCGTTGATGCGCGATGTTGCGAGGTAATCATCCGGTGCAGACCAAGTACTCCCTGTCGGTGATCGTGCCGGTGTACAACGAGGCGGCTCTGGTTTTTCCGTCCACAGCGGTAATCGACGACTTCTGCGCCCAGCACTTTCGCGACTATGAAGTGCTCATCATCGAGAGCGGGAGCACTGACGAAACCGGGAAGAAATGTGACGAAGTAGCGCGGGATCGCTCGCATGTCCGAGTGATCCACGAAGGGGCACGCAACGGCTTCGGATCCGCTGTTCGGCTCGGCTATCGGGCGGCGACCAAGGACTTGATTCTGCTCACAACGCTCGATCTCCCTTTTTCCCTGGACTCGACTTTGGTTGCGCTCCCGCATCTCGAGTCATGTGACTACGTGGTGAGCTACCGTTCCGCGGATACACGAAAATGGACGCGGAGAATTCAATCGTTCGTTTACAACACGCTGGTCACGCGTGTGCTGGGAATCAGGGTGCGGCACGTCAACTCTGGCTTCAAGCTTCTGCGACAGTCGATGGTCCGGGACATGCCGATCGAGTCGAATGGGTGGTTTGTCGATGCCGAGGTCCTCTTTCGGCTGCATCAAGAAGGATTCACCTTTGTGGAGATCCCGGTCGCGCTGATTGATCGAGCGCAGGGACGCTCGAGCATCGGCGCATTCGCATTTCTGAAGGTATTGGCCGAGCTGCTTCGCTTTGAGCTCAAGACCGTGCTGCGTCGGCATCGCTCGACGTTGAAGCGGTGATGTTCGATTCGCCGGCCAATCCCGAGCCGGGCTCATTGAGTCGGCGGTGGCGACGGTCGATCCACTACCGCGAGACCGGCTGCGGCAATCCGGCACGTGTCATCGTGAGATGACTGCCGACGTGACGCTCTCGCAAGCGGCGGGTGTTCGCCGCTCGAGTACCTACCTTCCCGAGCTCGAGGCGCTCCGCGGCGTCGCCATCACGCTCGTGTTCCTCCATCATGCGATCGGGATGGTCGAGGGGGCGTGGGGGACCGCGCTCGGGAAGGTGCACGTATCGCTGCCGCGGGCCTTCTTCGTCGCGGGAAGCACGGGCGTCACGCTCTTCTTCGTGCTGAGCGCGTTCTTGCTGGCGTTGCCGTTCCTGGCCGAGGCGGAGGGCGGGAAGCGAGTGCGCCGCCAGGTTTTCTACGAACGGCGGGCACTGCGGATTCTTCCCCTGTACTGGACGGTGGTGTTGGGGGCGACGCTGCTGAAAGCGGAACACCCGGCCGACATGGCGCAGGCGCTGCCTTTCCTGGTGTTCTTCGGTGGATACGCCATCGATGCCCTGTCCCCCTATAGTGGCGTGTGGTGGAGTCTCTACACGGAGGCGCAGTTCTACGTCTTGCTGCCCCTGTTGGGTCACTTGCGGACACGGCCGGGACGGTGGATCGGCATCGGTGTCCTCGTGATGTATCTCGGGACGTACGCGAGCTTTCTCCGGGTCGGCACTGCGTGGATTCCCGCACCAACCCACTTGCTGATATCGCACTCGCTGTTCGGGATGGCTCCCGCCTTCGGTTGGGGCATCCTTGCTGCGTGGCTCTATCGACGCCACGGAACACGTCTCCGCGCCTGGGCGGAGGCTTCGCGTCTCGCGCGTGGAGGTGGATCGGACGTGGTTCTCCTCGTGATCCTGATCCTGCTGGGGCTGCTCCTGCAGGCCTTGTTGTGGCGCGGGCTTGGTTTGGCGGAGCTTGACGTCTGGCATGCATGGCACGTGCTCGAGGCACTCCTGTGGGCGGCGGTCGTCCTCCTCGTCGTGCTGGCGCCGCTGCGCACTAAGCCGCTGATCTGCAACCGCGTCCTCGAACTGGTCGGGGTGCTGTCGTACTCGATCTACCTCCTACATGTGCCGGTCCTCCTGTTCGGCTTGGGACCGCTTCGGCGGGCCGGGATAGTGCCGATGCAGGGATGGAGCGTACCGACCATCGGGGCGATGGTGCTGCTCGCCGGGGCGTGCCTGGCGATGGCCACGCTCACCTACACGACCATCGAGCGGCCGTTCCTCGTCCGCAAGGCCCGGCTCGACACCTAGGAGCGTGCGCCCCAGAAATTCTGACGTGAGAAATCGGCTGCATTTGCAGCAAAATGAGCCGGTCGCATCCCTCCGGATCGCCCTTTGGCGGCGCGATCTCGGCTCGTCGGCATGATGAGCGTCCTTGTTGAACCCGATTGGGCGTGTGCGAGGGGCACCCAGCTCGCAGGCTGGTGCTCTGAAGGCTCGGCGCTGGCGCCACTGATCTACGCCATGTTCTGACGGCCGCGCTGCCCGCGTCGGCCCTCGCTGAGGTCTCGAGAGGCGTCAGGGTTGTCCCAACGCTTTGCGCACGAGTGGCAGCGCCAGGATCGCGTCGCGGACCTGGGCGGCAATGAGGCCGTGCCCTTCCTCGTTTGGATGGGCGTGATCCGCCCGTAAGTACATCGTGCCGTAGACGTCGACGTGAGCCGCGCCGACCTCTAAGACAAGACCCCGCTCCGGCGATCCCAGCATCGGAAAGCCGTTACGAACGAATGAATCCGTAAACTCGCGCACCAGCTTCCCATCACCATTGTCGGAGAAATAGGAATAGATCACCTTGGTCCCAGGGGTGTAGTCTGTCGCCAGCGACCACACACCGTCGCCGCTGTGTTCGTCTCCGTGCGTGCCATCATCGTACAGCGCTTCGATGGTGTAATCGGTTTTGAAGAACGGCCGGTGGCGCATCGACACCTGTTTGGGGTGACCATCGACGATGACGCGAAAGACGAACTTCTGCGTCCGGTCGGCAAGGGTCGTCGGTGCCACTCCGTGCTTCGACGCGAGGTCGCTCTCGTATTCGCGCTGCCGCTTGGCGAGATGCTCCACAATATCCACGAACGGAAGCCCGGCGCGCTGGGCTCCCTCCGTCGACGCCTTCACGGCGTCGGTTTCGTTGAGGTCAATGTTCAGCACGACGGCCGCGGCCCCGGCATGAGCGGCGAGTGATCCGGCCGCAGCGATAGCGTTCTCCATCTCCTCCAATTGGACGGCGGTCACGACCCCGCCAGCCTTCTGCTCGGTCGGCTGTGTGGCATCCAGGTGCAACGCTCCGGCGTGGAACAGTAGCATGCGCAGGGCGCGATACGTGGCGCTCAGATTGAGGATGCGTCGCAGTTCAAAGCTCACTGTTCCAGACCAACTTTGGCTGGCGCGCAACCGTTCGCTGAGGCTCGCTGGCCCATGCCAGAAGCGGTCGTTGGTGCCGAAGGCGAAGGTGACCACATCTGGATGAAAATCCAAGACCGAGTGTTTGAGATGTTCGACTCCCTGTAGTGACGCGTAGCCGGGGACGCCAAAGTTGAGTACCTGGAACCTCCCCGGGTAGTCAGCGTCCAACAACTCCTGGAGTTGGTGCGGGTACGCGTCGTCCGCTTCGACGTTGAAGCCGAATGTTGACGAATCGCCGAGGCACGCGATGCGTAATAGGCCGGCTGGCTTCGCGTACGTGACCTCGGCATTGCGCATGCCCGCTGAGTTGGTGCGTACCGTGTACGTCTCCGCGGAATGCGCTGAGATGGGATGGCGTGGGTAGGAAATGACGGCGTTTCGCCGCAGTGTGGTGAGCCTCCAACGGTCCAACTCGTACAAACGCTGACTAGCGCCTGAGTTGACCCGCTCGATCGCCTGGTCGAAGTCGGCGAGAGGAATAACGGAGGGGAGGGATATCAATTGCAGCGCGGCGAGGCCCCAGAGAACGGCCTCGATCATCACGAACAGGATCACACTCCGAAGAAGAATAGCACCCGGGCGCTTCATGTGATGGGCTTCATATCTGACGGCGATGTGGGGGAAAAGAGGTCGATTCTGATATCGCGACGTCTGCGGCGGTGATGAGGATCGCATGGCGGCTCGCCGTCATGGTAAGGGAGGGTCGATGAACTCTCGTACCAAGCCGGTGGCTCCGTCGTTTTGGAGAGAGGACGCGAGCGCGTGCATGCGAGGTCCGATAACGAGCGGTTCTGTCACCTACGCGGCTAGAGTTTCCTATCGACACGAGACGACGTTGAAGCCCTGAACTCGGTTCTTGCCGGCGAGGAGTATCGCGAGGAACTCCTCGCAGTCCGCTTTCTCGAATCGCGAGTGAAACGCGCGATCGACTTCGACGCTCGTGCGCATCGTGTGCCACGGTTCGTTCCCACGTCAGATCTTCTCTAGACCAACAGGGGAGTCCCCCCGGCTCTGCCGGGGAGGCACCCGAAGTTTGACAGTTCCTGGAGTCGGTCTGCGCGAAAGCAAGCGCTCGGAGAAGGAGTCGACGCGCGCGAATCGAGAGATCGGAGACGGGGTGTAGGACAGCACGGTGCCGAGTGTAGAGTTGCCGAGCCGGTTTGGCTTGTGCTATCTTTATCCGTTCCAATGACTGAACCCGCCGCCGATTCCCAGGGCGTGCTGCGCGCCGTCAATCAGTTCTACGAGGAGAACCCGTTTCCCGGGTTTGACCTCGCGAAATACAAGACGAAGGAGGATCTGGGCCGGCAAGCCAGTTGGTGGGCGCACAAGCTGGATGCTGAAATCCCGTTCGATACGGACGTCGTGGACATCGGGTGCGGCACGGGTCAACTTGCCTGCTTTCTCGGCCTGAAGGGGCGGCGCGTCATGGGTGTCGATTACTCGCAGCACTCCCTGGCTCTCGCCGAGTCGCTTCGGGACAAGTTTCGTCTTGCGAATGTCCGTTTCCAGCGCGAGGATATCCTTCAACTCAGCTTACCGGACAAGAGTTTCGATTACGTGTTCTGTAACGGCGTGCTGCATCACACGAGCGACCCGTACGGCGGCTTTCGGCACCTCGTTCGTATCACCCGACCCGGCGGGTTCGTCGTTGTCGGCTTGTACAACCGATACGGGCGATTGATGCTGTACATACGCCGGCGAATGGTACGCTTGCGAATGAAGTTCGATCCCGCCGCGAAAGACGCCGCTCTGAAAAAGCAGTTGGTACGCATGGAAGCGGATCCCGAGAAGCGACGGACATGGTGGGCGGATCAGTACGAGCACCCGCACGAAAGTACCCACACTGTGGATGAGGTTCTCGGTTGGTTCGCCAAGAATCGTATCTCCTACGTCAGTTCGTTTCCGAAGGCGGAACTGTTTTCGTCCTCCGAGATCGAGAAGATCTTCAAGCCGCGGCGTTCGGGCGCCTTCTTCAATAGCCGGTTGGCTCACGTGCTGGTGCAGCTGGGCTGGGTCGTGACGCAGAACGCCGGTGGCGGGTATTTCGTGTTGGTGGGCCAGAAGTCCGCGTGAGTTCCATGAACATCCTGGGAATTTCAGCTTTCTATCATGATGCGGCGGCCTGCCTTCTGCGCGACGGCGAGATTGTTGCCGCCGCTTCGGAAGAGCGCTTCACGCGCAAGAAGCACGACGCCGACTTCCCCATCAATGCCATTCAATACTGCCTAGATGAAGGAAAAGTTCGCGCCGACGACCTGGCCTATGTCGGCTTCTACGAGAAGCCCTTCATCAAGTTCAAACGCATCCTCTACACCCATCTCGCCTGCTACCCGTTCTCCTTCCGGCCGTTTCTGAAGGCCATCCCGTCCTGGATGCGCGAGAAGCTGGTCATTCCGTCGGTCATTCGGCAGCGGATTGGATACGAAGGCGACGTGCTGATGATCGAGCACCACCTGTCGCATGCCGCCTCCACCTACCTGCTTTCGCCCTTCAAGGAAGCGGCGATCCTGACTGTCGATGGCGTAGGGGAATGGTCAACTGCGACGTACGGCCGCGGTACTGGAAATGACATCAGCTTCTTCAAGGAGATCCGCTTCCCCCATTCCCTCGGCCTGCTCTACTCGGCATTCACGTACTACCTGGGCTTCACGGTCAACAGCGCCGAGTACAAGGTCATGGGCTTGGCGCCGTATGGGCAACCGCGATACTACGACGCCGTCCGCAAGCTGATCGATGTGCGCGCCGACGGCAGCTTTCATCTGGACATGACCTACTTCAACTACCTCACTGGTCTCACCATGACCAACAGGAAGTTCGACCAATTGCTCGGCGGGCCCGTTCGGAAACCCGACGACCCGCTGGAGCAGCGTCACAAGGATATCGCTGCGAGCGTGCAACGCGTCACCGAAGAGGTCATGCTGCAGATGGCGCGCTACATTGGTCGGGAGACGAACTCCGACAATCTCTGCCTCGCTGGCGGGGTGGCCCTCAACTGTGTGGCGAACGGGCGAATCCTGCGCGAGGGGCCTTTCCGTCATATCTTCATACAGCCAGCAGCGGGCGACGCGGGCGGAGCAATTGGCGTTGCGAGCTACATCTACCATACGCTGCTGAAGCACGATCGCCACTTCGTGATGCGGCACGCGTTTACGGGGCCCGGCTACTCAGAAGAGGAGATACGCGACTTTCTGAGCGCCAACCAGATCCCGTTTGTGGAACTGCCGCGCGAGGATCTGCTGCGTCGCGTGGCGCAGCTGATTGCCGACCAGCAGGTGATCGGCTGGTTTCAGGGGCGCATGGAGTTCGGTCCGCGCGCGCTCGGCAGCCGGAGCATTCTAGCCGACGCCCGCAATCCGGAGAACAAGGATCGCGTGAATCTGAAGATCAAATTCCGCGAGAGCTTCCGTCCCTTTGCGCCCGCGGTACTCGCCGACCGCTGCGCCGACTATTTCGAGCTGGAGGAGCCGAGCCCATACATGCTGCTAGTCGCCCAGGTGCGCGCTGACAAGCGAGTCATTCCGTCGGTGACCCACGTAGATGGATCCGCCCGGGTTCAAACGGTCGATCGGGAGGTTGATCCGCTCTTCTATGACCTGATTGCGGAGTTCGATCGCTTGACGGGCGTGCCCGTGATTATCAACACATCGTTCAACGTGCGCGGCGAGCCGATCGTCTGCACGCCGACCGATGCCTATCGCTGCTTCGTGTTGACCGGGATGGACTTCTTGGTGCTCGGTAACTGCCTCATCGACAAACGCGTGCCTCTCCCGCGGATAGAGTCAGTAGATTGGGAGCAGACGTTCGCGCCTGACTAGCAATGGCTTTCCTCAGAAAACTTTGGACGCTCTGGAAGGCGTTCGCGCATGCCTTGGGGCGCGTGCAGACCGCCATTCTCCTCGCGATCATCTACCATGTCGCGGTCGGGCCCATCGGATTGGTGTGCCGGTTGACAAAGCGCGACTTGCTCGGATTGCGGCCGGTCGAAGGTGATTCGTTCTCAGTCGACGCGCCGCCTATTTCAACTACCTTGGAACAGGCACAGAAGCAGTTTTAACGCGGGAGCAGTAAGTTTTTCTCGGCTCTTGAAGCCGTTGGAGATGTGATGCGCAAAGTTCGAACGCTGGGCCGGTTAGTCAGGGATCTCTGGCAATTCATGAACCATGACAAGCTCTGGTGGATGTCGCCGATCTTGGTGCTTTTGATTGTGATGAGCGTATTCCTGATTGTCGTCGAGGGCTCGGCGCTGGCGCCGCTCATCTACGCGATGTTCTGAGCCGCCACCGTTGGCCGCGCTGGGATGCCCGCGCGCGCTAGGACTTCGCGAGCGCTCGTTGCACCGACGGCAATTCGAGGATCACGTCCCGGAGCTCTGCCGCGATGAGTCGATGGCCGACGGCGTCCGGATGCGCGGGATCCGAATGCAGGTAGAAATCTCCGTACACGTCGATGTACGTGCCACCGGGATGGATGATCAACCCGCGGTCCGGCGAACCCATCATCGGAAAGCCGTTCACCACGAACGTGTCACGGAACTCGCGCGCGCGCTTTCCAGTCTCGTCGGGCGCAAAGTACGAATAGATGACCTTCTGACCCGGTGAGAGACTCGATTGGAGGGACCACACGCCGTCGCCGGCGTGCTCGTCTCCGTGCGTACCGTCATCGTAGAGGGCCTCGATATCCGTCTTGTCGCCCGGGAAGATGCGAGAACGCATCCAGACTTCCTTGGGGGTGCCATCAACCACGACGCGGAACACGAATTTGTCCGCTGTTCCCGGCACCGTCGTCAGTGCCAGTCCGCGCTTGGTGGCAATCTCGCGGTCGCGCTCCGCCTTCTTCTCACGGAAGAGTGCTGCGATGTCGACGAGCGGCGCGCCAGTCCGGTGCGCGCCCTCGGTCGTGGCGGTGACAGCGTCGGTCTCGTGCAGGTCGATGTTCAGCAGCACGAGCGAGAAGCCCTCGCGATCCCCGACCGATTTCACCTCGCTGATTGCCCCAACCATTTCGTCAAGCCCAACCCCCCCCTTGAACGGACCCTGGGGTTGCGGCTCCGTCGGCGGGACCAACGCCCCAGTGCGGAAGAGGAGCACCCGTAGGCTGCGGTACGTTGCGCTCAGATTGAAGACTTCTGTGGCTTCGAAGAGAATCGTGCCGCGCCAGGTCCGGCTCACGTGCAGCTCGTCGCTGAGTTTCCTGTGGAGGGGAAAGAATCGGTCGTTCGTGCCGAAGGCGAAGGTGACGACGTCTGCGTGGAACCCCAACGCAAGGTGTTTCAGCCGCTCGACCCCTTGCAACGATGCGTGCCCAGGAACACCGAAATTCAGTACCTGGAATCGTCCAGGGTGTTGAACGTCGAGGAGTGCTTGAAGTTGCCGTGGATACCCTTCCTCGACTTCCATGTTATAGCCGAAGGTCGAGGAGTCCCCGAGACACGCAATGCGCAACACTCCAGGTGGTTTGTCACGGGAGATCTCGCGGTCCCTCATGCCTGCCGAGTTGGTGTGAACGGTATAGGTCTCCGGGCCGTTTCGAAAAACGGGAAGCCGCGGGTACGTGATCTCGACGTTCGGTCGAAGCGCGTTCAGCGTCCAACGATCCGGTTCGTAGAGACGCGGGCCCGCTCCCAACATCGCCCGGTTGACCCCCAGATCGTAGTTGTCCATCGGAATGGTCGAAGGGAGCGAGATCAAACCCAC
>JBGOTP010000182.1:0-9954 GCA_041476545.1 Vicinamibacteria bacterium
ATGTCGAGATGCGTGTGCACGTCGATTCCACCCGGAAAGACGTACTTGCCCTTCGCATCGATCACGCGATCCGCCTGCATGGTCAGATCGGTGCCGATCGTCGAGATCTTCTCTCCCTCGATGAGGATGTCGCCGACGTACTGGTCGGTCGCCGTGACGATGGTGCCGTGCTTGACGAGGAGGCTCATGGGAGCTGTGCCGCCATCGGCCCGTAGGTCTCGGGGCGCCGGTCACGATAGAACTGCCACACCCGGCGGACCTCCTCGATGAGGTCGAGATCCATTTCGGCGACGACGAGCTCGTCCTTGTCTTCCGATCCCATCGCGAGGAAGTTGCCGCGAGGATCGACGAAGTAGGACGAGCCGTAGAACCGGCCGATGTTCCACGGCGCCTCGGTTCCGACGCGATTGCTGCACGCCATGAAGTAGCCGTTCGCCACCGCGTGCGCGGGCTGCTCCAGCTTCCACAGATATTGGGACAGGCCTGCAACGGTCGCCGACGGGTTGAACACGATCTCGGCGCCGTTCAGGCCGAGCAGACGCGCGCCTTCGGGAAAGTGACGGTCGTAGCAGATGTAGACACCGACTTTCGCGAAGCGCGTCTGGAACACGGGATACCCGAGATTGCCCGGCTTGAAGAAGTACTTCTCCCAGAAGCCCGACGTGTGCGGGATGTGGTTCTTGCGGTACTTGCCGAGATACGTGCCGTCGTTGTCGTAGACCGCGGCGGTGTTGTAGTAGACGCCCGCCTGCTCGCGCTCGTACACCGGCACGACCATCGCCATCTGGTACTTCTTCGCGTACTGCGCCATCAGGTCCGTCGTCGGCCCGGGCACCGCCTCCGCGATGTCGTACCAGTGCGCGTCCTGCGACGGGCAGAAGTACGGGCCGTTGAAGATCTCCTGCAGCCCGAGGATCTGGACACCCTTGCGTCCCGCTTCCTCGATCAACGGAATGTGCGCGTCGATCGCCGCCTTACGGACCTTGTCGATCGGCGCGGCGGGATCGGTAATCGGCGCGGCCGCCTGGATGAGGCCGCCAATCAGCTTGCGAGGCATAGGGCGCCAATTCTGCTATATAGTCAGCGCTTTCCAAAGAGGGAGTTGCCATGGGCGTAGATCTCTCGACGACGTTCACCGGCCTCCGCTTCGAGAATCCGTTTCTCCTGTCGTCCGCGCCGCCGACCGAATCGGACAGCAACATCATGCGGGCGTTCGACGCGGGCTGGGGCGGCGTGGTGACCAAGACGATCGGTCTTCACCCGGTCGTCAACGTCGACGGCCCGAAGACGAAGTTTTTGCGCGCCGCGGCCGAGTCCGCCCGGCTCTCGATGCAGAAGCGCCCCGGCACGGTGCTTCATTCGTCGTGGAACTGGGAGCTCATCTCGGATAAGGCGCTCGACTGGTGGGTGCCGCGCATCGCGCGCATCAAGCAGGCGCATCCGAACCGCGTGCTCGTCGCCTCGATCATGGCGGGGTCCGGCAGCGACCAGGAGCTGACGAACTGGCAGACGCTGGCGAGGGCGTGCCAGGACGAAGGCGCCGACGCGCTCGAGCTGAACCTGTCGTGCCCGCACATGGATCGCAAGGACATGGGCTCGAACATCGGCAAGGACCAGGAGCTGATCTCCGTCGTCACCGAGGTCGTGAAGGAGGTCGCGCGCATCCCCGTCTGGGCGAAGCTCACGCCCTCGACCACCGACATCGTCATCGAGGCGCGGGGCGCGTTTCTCGGAGGCGCCGACGCGATCGTCTCGTCCAACACGTTTCCGTCGCTGCCGCTGATCGATCCAGAGACGCTCGAGTTCGAGATGAACGTCGACGGGCTCGTGTCGAGCGGCGGGCTTGGCGGACCGGCGATCCTGCCGATGTCGATGGCGAAGATGGCGCAGCTCACGCAGGCGTTTCCCGACAAATCGTTCTCCGGGATCGGCGGAATCGCGGAGTTCGCGCACGCGCTCAACTACTTCCTGCTTGGATGCGGAACAGTGCAAGTTTGCACTGCGGCGATGCTCGATCACGCGATCGGCCCGAACGTGATCAAGGCGCTGACCTCAGGGATGCGCGAGTCGATGGAGCGGCACGGCTGGAACACGCTGGAGGATTTCAGGGGTATCCGCCGCGACCGGGTCGTGACGCACTCGAAGATCCGGCGGCCCGGCGCGAAGGACTATCACGGCGGCTACGATGCAGAAGGCTACGCCGCCGCCGAAGCGGCCGCGGAGCGATGAACAAAGACTTCGTAGAGGTCACTGAGGATCTCTCGAGCAGTCCTCTGTGGAATCCTGACCTCGCGCCGACGCCGCGCGCGCGCCGCACCTGGTCCACCTATCACATCGCCGCGCTCTGGATCGGCATGAGCGTGGTGATCACCACCTACACGCTGGCCTCCGGCCTCATGCAGCAGGGCATGACCTGGTGGCAGGCCATGCTCACGATCCTGCTCGGCAACACGATCGTCCTGGTGCCGATGATCCTCAACGCGCACGCAGGCACAAAGTACGGCGTCTCGTTTCCGGTGCTGTGCCGCGCGAGCTTCGGCGTGCGCGGCGCGAACATCCCGGCGATCCTGCGCGCGCTGGTCGCCTGCGGATGGTTCGGCATCCAGACGTGGATTGGCGCGCTCGCGCTCAACGCGCTGCTTGCCGCGGCATGGCCGGCATGGACCGGGATTGCCGCCGGCATCTGGATCTCGTTCGCGATCTTCTGGCTGATCCAGGTCTGGATCATCATCAACGGCCTCGAAGGCATCAAGAAGCTCGAAGGCTGGTCGGCGCCGCTGCTGCTCGGAGGAGGCGCGCTGCTCCTCGGATGGGCGATCCGCCGGGGCGGCGGGCTCGGGCACATCCTCAGCGAGTCGGTGCGGCTGCAGACGGCGCACGTGCCGTTCTGGCGGCTCTTCCCCGCCGCCCTCACCGCGAACGTCGGCTACTGGGCGACGCTCAGCCTGAACATTCCCGACTTCACGCGCTACGCGCGCAGCCAGCGATCGCAGGTGCTCGGCCAGGCGTTCGGGCTTCCCGCCACGATGACCGCCTTCGCATTCATCGGCGTGGCGGTGACCAGCGCCACGATCGTGCTGTTCGGCGAAGCGATCTGGGATCCGGTCACGCTCATCGCGCGCATCGGCAGCGCGCCGGTCATCATCTTCGGGGCGCTCATTATCCTGCTCGCGCAGTTGACGACGAACATGGCGGCGAACGTCGTATCGCCCGCCAATGACTTCTCGAGCCTGTCGCCGCGGCATATCAGCTACGTGACCGGAGGGATCATTACCGCGGTCATCGGGATCGTGATGCTGCCGTGGAAGCTGTACGCCGACGCGGCGGCCTACATCTTCACGTGGCTGATCGGCTACTCGAGCCTGATGGGCGCGATCGGAGGGATTCTGATTGCCGATTACTGGGTGCTGCGAAGACGCGAGCTGTTACCTGCCGACCTATTCAAGTTGGAAGGCCGCTATACGTACTCGGGCGGCGTCAACCCGCGCGCGGTGATTGCGTTGGTGCTCGCCATGCTTCCCGTCGTGCCCGGATTCCTGCATGCCGCCATGACGCCGGGCGGACAGGTGGTTAACCCGACGTTCCTCGATTCGCTCTACACCTACGCGTGGTTCGTGACCTTCAGCCTCAGCTTCGCGCTATATCTTCTGCTCACGACCGGAGAGAAGACGACGGCTGCGGCGGGCGTGGCAGGGCGCTAATCACCGCGCGTTCATTCGACGTCGTCAGCGCGCGGCTCTCTGTTCTCTATCGCCATCTGGCGGTTTCGGCGTCGCGTGTTCACGACGAATGTCAACGTTACGCGACTTCGACGCACGCATCCGCTGCCGATCCGGACGTGGCGAAATTGCGCGGCGCGTGTACCGCTTGATTTCGGCGTGGACTCAACGCGTCGAACATGTTCCCGCTCGGCGTGCGACCGTCACATTTGCGCAGGCGTCCGATGCGTTGCAGCGAGCCGAGACTGGCGCCACTCGTGAGCTTCGTGCTTTACCTGCTGCTCGCCAGAAACCATCCGAGTGAGAATGTCAGCTGCGGCTGGCGCGCAACCGCATCTTTGTCACATGACGACGCGTGCCGGTCGCCGTCTGCAGCCGCCTCAACCCAGTTCAAGGAACGTGGCGTCAGACTGCTCCGTGAAGGCCTGAAGATCGGCAACGTGCTGTCGCAACAACCTTACGACATCCTCCGTCGTGCAGTTGCCGAGACGCAGCCAGACCACCTTTGGTGGGGCGCCTCGAAGGATGCTCAAGCGGTTGCCGCCAGCACCGATTTGTCGAACGTGCAATGAGTCAGGAAACACGCCCCGCAGCAGGACGGATAATTCTTCGGACACTGCTCGTCGAAGAGCAGCTGCACGACCTCAGGCCGCCGGGATCAGTATTGTCTACCAGACGCCAGGAACAAGACGCTTCGTCCGTGCCGTGTATGCGGCGTATTCGTCGCCAAACTCCTCGACCATCATTCTCTCCTCCGCGCCGACACGAAGCGCGAAGAGGATCGCGAACGCGATCAAGTTCGACGGACCCGCCACCCAATTCGGGATGACGAGCGCTTGGCCGACAGAGTACAGCACCAACGCCAAGTACATCGGGTGGCGGATCCGGCGATACACGCCTTGCGTGACGAGTCGATGCTGCTCACGCACCTCCAGGGTGATCGACCAATTCGTACCAAGGTCAGCGTGCGACCGGTAGAAGAGCCAGAGGCCGATCACGAAGCAGATCACACCGGCGACGAGCGGGCCGGTGTCCAGCGGGTACTCAGCGAACGAGAACACCGGTGACGCGATCCAGATCAGAGGGACGAAGAATCCGACCCACGCGAGAACCAAGAGGCCGGTCTCTAGCGGAGTCTTGTGGCTCCTGGCGACCTTGACACTTCGACTCCGGTGACCGTGCGGTGCGCGAACGGCGATCATCACCACTGTACCTGCGAGCACCAGCGCCTTCGCGATCCACGGATTCATGGCCAAGCACGTCCTCCCTGTCACCCACCGGACTGCGACGTCGTCAACTGCGTCTGTCCGGCTCACGGCATGCGGCTCGCGGGTTGGACGGCGTTCCTATTTGTCTCGGCGCGAGCCGGAACCGACTTCCTGACGAAGGCCCGCCTGCTTCCACTTCAAGATGTGGCCCTTGAGGTACATAACTCGCCGAAATCCAGACGCACGAAGGAAGGCTCCGGCAACGTATGCTCGTGGTCCGTGGCCGCAATACACCACTATCGGATCTGCCCGCGAAGTCGAAATCTCCGACGTGCCAGTCAGCAAAGCCCAGAACGGGATATGCAGTGCCCCTGGAACGTGTCCATCCGCGAACTCCCGCTGAGATCGGACATCGAGAACAGTCGGCGCGGTGCCAGCCTCGATTTGAGCAAGCAGAGTTGTCCCCGTGATATGCGACGGGAGTTTGCCTGCAGCGGGCATCGGCATGAATGGCACCGTGACCCTCACGAAAGCATGAGCAACCCTGAATTGAAGGTTTAGCGAATCTTTCTCCATCGTCCATCCAACGCTTCGCATAAGCCGCGGCGGTGCCCCTTGACGACTCGAGCATGAGACACGGCCTGCCGCCGGCTTCATGCGGAGTTAGACCGCAGGTCAGGTTGACGCCATCCTCGCGAAGCTAACGACGTCGGCCGGAATTGTGGAACAGACTCAACTCCACCGACTTGCCCATGGTGTAGTAGCCCGCTGGGCTCGGATGGATGCCATCTCCACAGTTGAACGCGGGGCGCATGACGTCAGGGTTCGCCGGATCGCGCACAACCTGGTCGAAGTCGATGACGTTATCGAACGGCGCTTTCGTACGGATCCACCGGTTAATCTCGTTCTTGATCCGGGTCTTGTTCGGGTCCCATCCTGTGTTCGTTCCAGTAGGCGACACGTTGTGACGAGGAATAATCGTCACTCCGATAACCCGGATCCCTCTGGCTTTTACCTTTTGAACGAGCGAGGTCATGGCAGCAATCATCTGGGCTGCGGTCGCCCCGCGCCGAATGTCGTTCGTCCCCATGAACAGTACGACGTCCGTCACGCCGTGGTGGGAGAGCACATCGCGATCGAGCCGTTCCATTCCTGGCGTACTGTCGACGGGTGGCGTCAACCCCTCGCGAGTAATCGTGTTACCGCCGATCCCCTCGTTGACCACGGCCTTGAGGCCCTCGCCCAGGCCACGCGCGCGGAGCGCGTTCGCATCGTGCTCCAGACCGAGCCGCACTGAGAGCACGTCCTCCCAGCGGTCATGGGCGTCAAGCGTGCTGCAGGTGCCGTCGGTGATGGAATCGCCAAAGGCGACAATCGCGCCGGGAGACGAAACCGACTCCACGTCGATCGCTTTCAGCCACAACAGCGACGTCGTCGTGGACCCGAAAGGCGCGCGGCCTTCTTCGGACGTAACGTCACCACTGCCGTCAGCGCTCCTGTACGAGGTGGTGACGGCACCGGTGTGCTGGCTCGGCCGCATGTTCGATCCGGGAATGTAGAGGCTTACTGCGAGATCTTGCTGCGCCAACACCGACAATTTCACCGGATCGCTCCACGTGCTGCCCCCTACCGGAATCGCGACCTCCGATGCCCCGTCGAACGTGAGGGGTCGATTGGATCCAGCGGCAAGTGCGGCTCCCTGAACTCGATGGCCGATATACGCGCGGCCGATCGTCACCGGTTCCGTGCCGAAGGTGTTGTCGAGGCGAATGCGGACGCTGTCGCCAGGAATCGTGATCCTGGCGATCATGCGGACCGTCGCGTTCGTGATCTGCGTCTCACCGAGCGCTTGTTGAGAGGTGCCCCAGCCTGTCACCCACGTCGCGTGGTTAGGGGCAAGACGGGCGCGAGCCGCTGGCCGTGCGTCTGATTCCTGCGCGGGGGAGAAAGATAATGCGTGCGCGACGGAGAGAAGGATCGCGCTCGTGACCACCACGCGGGTTGCCGTCGTCATCAGACGTCCAGCGATGTTCATGGGCAGCAGATTACTTCAAAGCGGTTCTGTCGAACACACGCCTGCTGTCAACGTCGGCGCTCAGCCACGAGCCGCCCGAGATGGCTTCCGCGTCTTGGCCTTGACGATGTTCGTCCCTTCCCGCGCTCGACCTGCGTACTTGCCGCGGACGCCGTCTTTCATGGACGCAAAGTCGTACTCTGAGCGCATCTCGTCAGCTGGGGTCGGATTCGTCTTCTTCATAGAACCTTCGCTCACGCCGTGTGGCGGTTCTGGCGCTGATGATTCGGATGATATCGGCGGTTTCGGTCGAAAACAGGTACTGAACCCACTGCGCGCCCGAGCTGGCCCGAAGGCCTCCCCCGTGTCGCACGGTTATTGCCTGGCGTTGAGGCCCACGACATGCCGCGCAAAATCGGGAGTCCATTCCGTGGATGCATCGCCCGCTCTCAACTTTCATGGACTCCTCTTCCGGCTGCCGTCGCCGCTTCAGCAGCGGCGCTTCACGATCGCACCGAGCGCCGCCGGCTGCAAGCGGGTGTTCGCCGGATTGCCGCGCGTAACCACGTAGGTTACACTGATGCCCGTGGCGATCAAGAGCTTTCGGCACAAAGGGCTCGAGCGCTTCTTCGCCACCGGCAACAAGCGCGGAATCCAAGCGAAGCACGCCGAGCGGCTCCGGCTGATTCTCGGCCGAGTGAACGCGGCAACCGATCCGCGGGACCTGAACCTGCCTGGCGTGGGTCTGCACGAGTTGCAAGGTGCTCGGAAAGGTACCTGGGCGGTTGACGTCAGCGGCAATTGGCGCGTCACGTTCGGGTTTGCCGGCAAAGATGCCGAGCGTGTCGACTACGAAGACTACCACTGAGGTCGAGCCATGAAGATGCACAACCCGCCACACCCTGGTGAAGTACTACGGGAATTGTGCCTGAAGCCCCTTGCGCTGACGGTCACTCAGGCGGCCGCAGCCCTGGGGGTGAGTCGCAAGACCCTCTCAGGCATCCTGAACGGCCGAGCCGGGATCAGCCCCGAGATGGCAGTACGCCTGTCGCTCGCGTTTGGCACGACCGCCGAGAGTTGGATGAACCAGCAGGTGCAGTTCGACCTCTGGCATGCCGAACGAAAGCGCAAGAAGCTCCGCGTGGCAAGGCTGTCAGCGGCATGACCCCCGAGAAGGCGTTCCGACATTCGTGTCCATCACGGTCGATCTTCTATGGAATCTTCGTGGCTTTGGTCTCCGCCCAAGCTACCCAAGTCTTGCCGTCCATCGAAGTCTCGGCCTTCCATGTGAAGGATTTGCCGTCGGGTGTGAAGGTTGCTTCGGTGCGAACCCGGTAGCTGGTTCCCTTGACGGTCATCGTGCCGGAGTACTTCCACACATTCGCGGTCACCGACCCGGTTCCCTGCCAGACGGCGCCGTCGTTCTGATAACCCAGGTAGCGGTAGGTCTTTGACGCTGCGTCGTACACGTCGGTTTCGCCCCACTGGATTCCCCCAAATGGCCCCGACTCTTCGCCGGTGTTCTCAATCGCAAACCCACCCGCGGCCATTCGACCGGTCTGCTTGCCGACGATCTTCGACGCGGGACCGAGCGGACTCGCTTTCGCCTCGCCCGCGTACTGCCAACTCCCGGCAAACATGGCGATCTTCTTGGCCTCAGGTCCGGGCTGCGGGGCTTGAGCGAGAACAGAAACGCCAATTCCCAACACGAGTGCCACCAGACAAACGGAGATCGATTTCCTCATTGCACACTCTCCTTTGACATTCATGGTGATTCCCACGCGTATCGTCACACTACGTAGATCTGGCTAGACAGTATGAATTCCGCAGCAGTACACGGCTGACCTCCGGCGTGATCGCGGGTTAGCCTGTCGGCCAGAGCCGCAGCGCCGCATGGAGCGCGGCGTTGTGTTCCCGGAGGACAGCCATGGCAAAGTCTACTCCGCTGTTCGTCGGTCTGGACGTCCACACAGAGTCGATCACGGTCGCGCACGCCGCCGGCGGCAGCACGGAGCCGCCCGTGTTTGTCGGGGCCATCGGCCTGCGCCAAGCGGATCTGGATCAGCTGCTGCGCCGCCTGCAGGGAAAAACCTCCACGTTGCACTTTGCCTATGAAGCCGGCCCGACTGGCTATGGCGTCTACCGCTATCTGACCGGGAAGGGCCTGCCGTGTCAGGTTGTGGCGCCCTCGCTGATCCCCAAGAAACCCGGCGACCGCGTGAAGACGGATCGGCGCGACGCCGTCGAACTCGCGCGGGTGCTGCGCTCGGGCGATCTCACCGCCGTCTACGTGCCGTCGGTCGAGGACGAAGCCCTCCGCGATCGGTGTCGCGCGCGGGATGCGGCGCGGGTGACGGGCAAGGACGCGAAGCTGCGGTTGAAAGCATTCCTGCTGCGCTTGGGGCGGCACTACGTCGGACGCGCAACCTGGAACGACGCGCTGGCCGCAAGCGCCGTGGTTCGCCGAAGCCGGCTGCAGTGAACACTGGAAGGCGCTGTGGCGTCCGAAGCCGGCAACGAACGGGCTGCGAACGCCAAGCCCGCCGCGGTTCAGCACGTGTAAATACATCATCGTCGGACCGACGTCCGAATGCCCGAGCAACTCTTGCACGGTTCGAATGTCATGACCATCCTCGAGCAGGTGCGTCGCAAATGAGTGCCTGAAGCAGTTCCGACGCGCTTCGTGAGGCCCGCTCGACGCACGGCGTTCGCGACCTCCCGCTGCACCGCCGACTCGTGCAGATGAAAGCCAGAGGGTGGGCAACCATCCACATCGTTCCCTGGATATGCTTGAAGATCGTGCCGACTTCTTCTCGGCTGAGTACGACTGGGACCCGATGCGGCAGCTTGGCCCTGGGCACCTGGTCGATGGCGCCAACCTCGATGCGAAGCACGTGACGATAGAGAAACAACAAGGCGCTCAGCGCCTGATTCTGCGTCGATGCGCTGACACGTTGGCCGGTCGCCAGCCACGACAAGAACGCCGTGATCTCCGGGGCTCCCAGCGTCGAAG
>JBGOTP010000183.1:0-9928 GCA_041476545.1 Vicinamibacteria bacterium
AGGATCCGCAGGGGAGCGTCACCGCCGTCGATGTCAAGACGATGAAGGCGGTCGGTCACTATCCGTTCGGCGACAACGGCGGCGGTTGTAACGGGCTCGCCCTGGACAACAAAAACCACGTGCTCTTCGCTGCGTGCGCACGATCGGGAAACCCGGCCGCGGATCCGCCGCAACCGAACATGGTGATTCTGCGCGCCGACGACGGACAGATCCTGACGACCCTGCCGCTGGCCGGCGGTTCAGACGGCGCCGCGTTCAACCCGGCAACAATGGAAGCCTACAGCACGCACGGCAACGGCACGCTGACCGTCGTCAAGGAGACGAGCCCGACGACGTTCGAGGTCGAGCAGAACCTGCAGACGATCAATTTCGCGCGGACGATCGCGTTCGACAGCAAGACGAACCACATCTTCGTGATGGCCGAAGAGCGTGGAGCGGCGCCACCGCCGCCACCTGGCGGAGGTCGCGCGGGTCGCGGTGCCGCGATACCGGGCACGTTTACGATCCTCATGATCGGGAAGCAGAAGTAGAAGAGACACGGCGGACTGGCCGCGGCCGTCAAGCAGCCGACGACCAGCCCGTCGTTCACGATCCTGTTGCCTGGAAAGCGGGCGTCGCGCCCGAGACGAGCAGCTGCACCAGCCGCTCTTCGAAGGTGTCCAGATCCGCGCCAAGGTCGCGCGCCGGACCGGTGTACACGAGCCGGCCGCGCGTGATCACGCTGATCTCGCTGCACAGCGTGCGGATCTCCTGCGTGTCATGACTGCTGAGGAACGTCGTCACCTGCTCGCGCGCGGCGAGGTCCTGCAGCAGCCGCCACATCTCCCGCTTCGCCGGCAGGTCGAGCCCGCGCGTGGGCTCGTCGAGGAACAGCACCTTCGGCCCGCCCATGAGCGCGCGTCCGATCTCCACGCGACGTTTCATCCCAGTGCTGTACGAGCCAATCAGCTTGCCTCTGAACCGCGCGTCGAGCCCCACGGCGTCCAGGATCCGCTCGACCTCCTCGGACGGCTTCGGCATCCGCCGGATCCTCGCGGAGTACCCGAGATACTCGCGCGCGGTCCACGCCGACTGGCTTTCGCTGGTCTCATCGCTGACCAGTCCGATGAGCCGGCGAACGGCGAGCGGCTCCTTCGTCACGTCGTGTCCCCACAGCCTCGCGGTGCCGCCGCTCGGCGGCAGCAGCGTGGTCAGCATCCGGATGGTAGTCGTCTTGCCGGCGCCGTTCAGTCCGAGGAATCCGTACAGATGGCCTTTCGGAATCCGAAGCGTCACGCCGTCAACGGCCACGAACGCACCGAAGCGGCGCGTGAGGCCGTCGGTTTCAATCGCGTACCCGTTGGTGCCGCTCATCGCGTGCGCCTCCATCGCACGATGGCCGCGCCGAAGCAGAACATCGGAAGGATCGCGCCGCCGGCCGCCATCTCGTACATGCCAGCCGGCACCTGCGCGTTCACAGCGGCGCGAGCCGCCACGGTTCGAGGCGCTGTCTCGCCAGCCGGGGTATACGTCGCCGTCACATTCAACGGGTAGCGATCGCCGCCGATGTCCCACGGGCTGGTGGGATGAACCGTCACAGGCACGCGGGCGATCCAGCCGGTCTTGACATGGTGTCCGTCCGGCGCGAGCGGCCCGACGTCGTTGTCGTAGGTGTGTTCCTCGAGGGGCGGCGTCTTCGACGCCAGCGCAGCCGGATCGACGACGACGGTGAGGCCGGACTGTCCGTCGAGACGGAGCGAGAAGTCCGTCACGGCGCGACTGGTTTCAACCGGCAGCAGGATCAGCAGGTCCTGCCTGGTGTCCTGGTCGGTCCCGATCGGCGTCGCGTCACGATTCAGGATCGTGCCGCAGCAGCGCACCGGCATCGGCGCGCCGGGATCGGTAAGCGCGAAGCTTCCGTTGCCGCGCGCAAACATGGCGGGAATCGCCGGCGCGGTCGTGCGCGGCGGCGCGGCCACCTCGTAGTTGCGATCGGCAAACAGCACGGGAATCACGCACAGCGCGCCGATGGCGACGGTCAGCGCCCACGCCTGGCGTCGCGTCGTTTCCCACGTCTCGACGCCCTGCAGCCGCAGGAACGTCCACGCGGCCACGACGAACGCGCCCGCGATCATCAAGACGATGGTGATCCAGGTGAGGGAGGCGGTGGCGGGGATGGTGCCGGTGACGAGCGTGAATCCAAGCGCGTTTTTCAGGAGCACCGGCGGACTCAGCAGCGCCAACGCGCCGATGTGCGTCGCGCCGTTGCCGCGCGCCACCATCAATTCCTGCAGCGGCACGAGCGCGGCATACGCGAGCAGCACGCCCATGCCCGTCGCGGCGGGCGCGGCGATGCTGCGCCCGATGAAGAGGACGCCGACCAGCGTGCCAATCATGGGGCCCGACTGTAGTGCCCTCACGATGAACAGGCGATAAATCGATTCATCCTCGACGGCGATCGCGCGTCGTGGGGCGCGAGATGACGCGAAATTGATCGCTGATGATGAGGAATGCGAGGAAGCGACTAGCGGAGGGCGACGTGAGTGATCCGAGAAAGCTCAGGGCACTCGGTCTCGTCAGGACCAGCGCAATCTGTGTAGGACAGAGGACTGTACGGGCCGTGCCCTCAGCGACGATACGTGCGGCTGGCGGCGCTGAACTGTGTGAAGGTCGCGGGATTGGTGGCCCCGGGGACGGGCTCGATGGTCAGCGTTTCGTCGCTATTCACCTGCACCCCGACGATGCCCACGGCGCTTGTCGGGAAGACGTCGTACCCGATCGGCTGCGGCGCATTGTTCACCGAGGCAGGCATCGTCCAGTTCATCAGCCTGTAGACGACGACGCCGGACGCCGGTGTGAGCTGCGACGGGTCCGGCTGGCCGGCGGCGATGTCGATCATCAACTGCACCGGATCGCCGCGCTCGTCACGCCACCACCCGATGGAAAACATCCACCGGCCCGGCTGCACCCAGTGGGGCACGAGGGAGAGATGGCTCCAGGCAGGGTAGGTCTTGCCTTCGACGGGCCCTCCCGCCAGCGTTCGGGTCGCGTAGCGGAAGTCATCGACGCTCCTGCCTGAGTAGCCGAGCGTCGAGCTGTGAAACCAGTTTCCCGCCGCCGTTCCGGCGACGTCCAGGTCGATCCGGCCCCAGCGCGGCGCGACCGCGCGCTGCATGTGCGATTCGTAGAGCGCCGCCAGGTCGGGCGAGAAGTAGGGCCACGGATCAACCGTGTACGGTTTCGACGCCTCGCCCTCGGCGTACGAGAACGGCGACACGAATCCGGACAGCCAGCTCGCGCCGTCGTTCACGGAGAAGTCGACCGGGTTGTCCCGTTCGGATCCGAATTCCTCTCCCGCCAGCAGCCGGATGTGAGGGGTGAGCGATCCGCGCGCCATGAGGTCGTCCTGCAGGTACGCGAGCGCGCCGCTCAACCGGTTGACGACCATGAAGATGGTGTAGGTCTCGCAGCCGTGCGCGAGCACGATACGAATCGACGTGGGCGAGCCCAGCAGCGAGACCTCGATCACCTCGCCGTCGGCAGGCGCGAAAATGGGCACATAGTCGGCGTCGGTGCGGGTCGAGGGCGGCGTGACCAGGGGCCTGACCCCGATGTAGCCGTGATCGATCGGCGTGACGTGGTCACCCACCATCCCGCCTTGAGGAACGATCACCAGCAGATCCTCCGGCAGGATCATCGGGTTCGTGAACGTGACGCGGCCGGTCAGCGGACACACGGGTGGGTTGGTGGCGCGCATCACCTCGCCGAGGCGAGGGTACCAGGCAGGCCGCTCGGTGTAGCCTCCGTCCGGCGCCGGTGGAATATCTTCAGGCAGCGCGTACCGGAGCGTTCCCGCATCGCAGACGAGCAGGAAGCCTCGGAGGGAAAACTGCCCCGCTGCGCACGGCGCGCCAAACTCGATCTGCGGCGAGTTCTGCGCGTCGGCCGTTCCAGGCAACATCGGGAGCAGTCCCACCACGAGGCAGAGGAGCCGCCGCATGAGGTGGCGCGCGAAGAATGAATCTGAAGGCAGCGGCATGTTGGGGCTTATTGAGGTTGTCGGCCCAGGGCTGCATGGGCGATAGGCGCAGGCGATAGGCGCAAAGCGATAGGCGCAAGGCTTGACTCGCCGCCAGCGTCAATCTAGTCTCCGCCCATGACCAGACATCTCACGTCCGCTCTGGCAGCCACACTGCTGGCGGCCACCTGCGCCGTCGCCCAGCAGATCGATCCGTTTCCGCAGCCGATCGCCGCGACCGACGGCGTCATCCGAGTCAACATCGCGGAGTTCGCGTCGATTCCGGACATGGCAAGCGAGCCGGCGCGCATGATGCTCCTGGTCAACGAGCCGGGCACGCGGCGCCTGTTCGTCAACGACATGCGCGGCCCGCTCTACACGGTCAGCTACGACGGCAAGACGGTCACCAAATACATCGACATCAACGCGCCCGACTGGGGCGTCAGCGTCCAGTCGCAGGGACGCGAGCGCGGCTTCCAGAGCTTCGCCCTTCACCCGCAGTTCAATCAGCCCGGCACGCGCGGCTACGGCAAGTTCTACACGTACACCGACTCGAGCAACATGCAGCCGAAGCCCGACTTTCTGCCAGACGGAGGCATGAACACGCACGACACGGTGCTGCTCGAGTGGACGGCGAAGACTCCTGGCGCGGCTACCTACGACGGCGGCCCGCCCCGGGAGCTGGTGCGCTTCCGGCAGCCCTTCGCGAACCACAACGGAGGGCTCGCGAGCTTCAATCCCCTGGCGATGCCCGGCAGCCCCGACTATGGTTTGCTGTACTTCACCCTCGCCGATGGCGGCAGCGGCGGCGATCCGTTCAACCACGCACAGAATCTCGCCACGCCGTTCGGCAAGATGCTCCGCATCGATCCACTCGGCGTGAACAGCGCGAACGGTAAGTACGGCATCCCGGCGTCCAACCCCTTCGTCGCTGACAACAACCCGAAGACCCTTGGCGAGATTTACGCCTACGGCGTTCGCAACTCCCAGCGCTTCGGCTGGGATCCGAAGAACGGCACGCTCTTCGTCGCCGAGATCGGCCAGAACATCGTCGAGGAGATCAGCATCGCGACGTCCGGCGCCAACCTGGGCTGGCACCTCTGGGAGGCGAGCTTCCGCTTCATCGACCGCACGCACATCGAGCTCGACGGACGGCGCGGCGATCCGAAGGTGACCTACCCGGTCGTCGAATTCGATCACCGCGATCCGCTCTTCGGCCCGCAGGTGGCGGTCACCGGTGTCGTCGTCTATCGCGGCACCGCGATCCCGCAGCTCTCGAATATGGTGCTCTTCGGCGACAACCCGAGCGGCGAGGTTTTCTACTTCAACGCCGACCGGCTGCCGATGGGCGGACAGGATGCGATCCGCCGCGTACTGTTCAACAGCGGCGGCTCGGCCAAGACGCTCCTGCAGCTAATCAAGGAAAAGAACGAGACACAGAAAAAGGCGCCGGCTGGCCGCGCCGACCTCCGTTTCGGTACCGGGCCCGACAACCAGGTGTTCCTGTTGAACAAACAGGACGGCACGATCCGGCAGATCGTGCGTTAAGTGCTAAGCAAAGGCGGACCTAGAGGTCCGCCTCTACGGTCCGCCTCTACGACCCAAGCGAGAGAATTAGCGCGTCTGTGTCACACGGAACGGCGCGCGGTCCACGGCCGCGCCGCGGAGATACACGGACGAGATCTTGCGCGTGTTCGTGATGTTGTCCAGTGGGTTCGCGTCGAGGACGAGGAAGTCCGCGCTCTTGCCCGCTTCCACCGTGCCCGCGTCGGTCATCCCCAGGAACGCGGCCCCGTTCCGCGTCGCCGCGACGAGCACCTGCATCGGCGTCATGCCCGCCTTCACCATGTCTTCCATCTCGACGTGGGGCGCGTACGGTGTGTTGCCGTCGGTGCCGACCACGATGCGCACGCCCGCTGCGTTCATCTTCGCGAGATTCCGCGCCTGGATGCCCCAGAACGCCTGCGCATCCGGGCGGTTCGTGTTCGCCTCCTGAAGCTTCTGGAAATCGGCGGCGGGAATACTCTCACGCAGCCAGTTCAGATCCGCCACGACGCCGCGATCGGGCATGTTCGGATCGAGTACCAGATTCGGATGCTGCTTCACCATCGCCACGAACTCATCGTCGACGTCCTTGTCGCGCACGCCGTGCGCGAACGCGTCGACGCCGGCCCGAAGGACCCCCTTGTGGTCTTCGAGCGTGTAGATGTGAGCGATCACGCGGAGACCGTTCTTGTGCGCTTCGTCGATCACGGCGCCATAGAGCTCCGGTGAGAGCTTCTTGACCGTACCCAACCTGTCGTCGACCCAGATCTTGATGATGTCGACCTTCTTGGCGGCGTTGTCCTGCACGGCCTTCCGCGCTTCGGCCACGGTGGTGACCCAGATCGGGGCCATCGTGCGCCCGGGTTCCGGCGCCGTAATCCCGCGCCCGGCGGTGAAGAACCGTGCCGCGCCTGGAATGGTCTCGGCGCGCACTTGGAACGACACGTCAGTCGTGTCCTGGCCGAGGCTCTGGGCGGCGCTGACGCCGTAGTACGCGCGACGCTTCAGGTCGTCAATGAGCGCGTCGCGCGTCTGGCTCAGGTGGTTATGGGTGTCGATGATCGTTGGCATCACGGTCTTGCCGGCAAGGCTCACGTGCGTGGCTCCGGCCGGCACGCGCACGTCGGCAGCCCTGCCGGCCTGAGTGAAGCGGGTGCCGTTCACGACGAACGCCGCGTTCTCGATCGGTGCGCGCCCGTCGCCCACGATGAGGCGTGCGCCTTCAAACACCGTCACGCCTGTTGCCGCCGGTGCCTGCCCGAGGGTCTGAACGGACCATGCCGAAACCACCGCGAGGACGAGGAGTCCGGCGAGAGCGAGGTGCCGCGATTGCGTCTTCATCGAAGCCTCCACAATTGAAAAGGAAGACCGCACTTTAACAGGGATTGGGGATTCGGGATTGGGGATTCGGGGGAGCGCATACAATTTCCGAATGACTCGTCATGACTCTCGAAACTGAGCGCTCCCGGGCGTTCCACCAGCTCCACCAATCTGGTTGCTTTGTCATCCCCAACCCCTGGGACGTCGGCAGCGCCCGCGTCCTCGCGCAACTCGGGTTTCGGGCGCTGGCCACCACCAGCGCCGGATTCGCATGGTCCCTGGGGCGGCCCGACCACAACCACGTGTCACTGCACGAGGCCCTGGCCCACTTTCGATGCATCGCCCAGAGCGTGGATGTTCCGGTCAACGCGGATTTCGAGGGCGGCTTTGCGATCGCGCCGGCTGCGGTGGGCGCCAACGTTGCGGCCGCGACAACAACCGGAATTGCCGGACTCTCGATTGAAGATTCCACGGGCGATCCGTCGAACCCATTGTTTGACTTCGCGCTGGCGGTCGAACGAATCCACGCGGCCCGGCAGGCGATCGATGAGAGTGGAACCGGCGTCGTGCTCACCGGCCGATCTGAAGGGTTCCTCGTCGGACGACCGGATCTGGAAGAAACGACCCGCCGGCTCATCGCCTACGCCGAAGCCGGAGCCGACTGTCTCTACGCGCCCGGCCTACACAGCAGACAGGAAATCGCGGCCCTGGTGAAGGCGGTTTCCCCCAAACCCGTGAACGTTCTCGTCGGGAGCGATTTTGCCACGGTGAAGGAACTGGCCGATGCCGGGGTTCGACGGATCAGTGTCGGTGGGGCACTGGCGCGCGCAGCCTGGACCGGTTTCCTGCAAGCGGCAACCGAAATCGCCGAGCAGGGGACGTTCATGAACCTTGGCCGGGCCGTTCCATTTGTCGACGTGAACCGGTTGTTCAGCACGGAGTCACCTCGCAGATTCAGGAATCGCTGATGAAAATTCTCTCTATCGTTTTCGCTCTTGTGATTGGCAGCCTCAGTCCTGCTGTCGCACAAACCGCCGCCGCCCTCGTGAACGGCATCACCACGAACACGAAGTTCAAGAACGCGAACACTTTTCTGGAAGGCGATCAGGATCGGTTTGTTCGCGAGCTCATAACTCTCACCGAAATCCCGGCGCCGCCGTTCAAAGAGCAAGGCGCGCGCCGCGGCATATCTCGAGATGTTGCGCGGGCTCGGGTTGTCGGACGTCGAGATGGATGCCGATGGCAACGTCATGGGCGTCCGCAGAGGAGCAGGCAGCGCAACGGGCAACGGTCCGAATGGACGCAGCGAAGTACCAGACGCCGAGAGACATTCTGTTCGTCGGCAACGTCGGCGAAGAGGGTGAGGGCGATCTACGCGGGGTGAAGTACCTGCTGCAGAAGGGCAAGTACAAGGACCGGATCAAGTCGCTCATCTCGATCGACGGTGGCGACCAGGGCCCGATCGTGAACGGAGCGCTCGGCAGAAAAGCAATCGAGCGTCAAGGCAGCCCAGGTGGCGCTGACGGTAATCCTCGCCGCCGCGCAGTAAAAGCTGGTAATCTTTCGGCCGTTGGAAATTCAAGACGAGGAGCTGCTGTGAAAAGACTGATTTCCGCTCTATGGATGATCTCCCTGCTGGCGTCAGGCACCGCGTGGGCGCAAGCCGCCATCTTCCCGCCAAATGAAGCGGGCGTGACGATGGGGCATTGGCATCTCAACTCGCGGGACGTCGAGGCCAACAAGAAGATCCTGGTGGCGATGGGCGGCACCGCGATCAAGAACGGCAACTTTGAAATCGTGAAGTTTCCCGGCGTGGCCGTCTACCTGAACCAGGCGGCTGGCGCGCCGCCGGCCAACGGCGGCACGGTCGGCAGCAGCGTCAATCACGTCGGCTTCACAGTCCCGAACGTTGCGCAAGCGGTTGCGAAGTGGAAGGCCGCCGGCGTGCAGGTGCTGCCTGGCGGCGCCGGCAGGACGGACCAGGCGTTTGTCGAGACGGCCGACGGATTGCGGATCGAGATCCTCGAGAACAAGGACCAGAAGTTCCCGATCCAGCATCATCACATCCACATGTACGTCCCTGAAGCGTCGATATCTGAGATCCAGGCGTGGTACGCAAAGTTCTTCGGCGCGAAGCCGGGCATGCGCGGAGCCAACAAGGCCGACGACCTCCCGGGAGCGAACCTGACGTTCACGAAGGCCGACATGCCGGTGGTCACCACCAAGGGGCGCGTGCTCGATCACATCGGCTTCGACGTCACGAACCTTGAAGCGTTCTGCAAGAAGCTCGAAGCGGCCGGCATCAAGCTCGATCGGCCCTTTACGAGGAATCCGCAGACCGGCGGCGCGCTGGCCTTCATCTACGATCCGTGGGGCACCTACATCGAGTTGAACGAGCGGCCCAACCCGCTCTAGTGCGGCACGCAAAACCACAAAGAACACGAAGGGCCAGCCAAAGAACTGACATCCAGGGTTGGAGGTGTGTGCGTGCGAGTTGTCGTCGTCATCATGGTGTTGCTGGTCGCGGTTCCTCTGGCCGCGCAGGAACAGCCCGCCGCCGAGGCGGAAAATCCGCTTGCGGTGTTGAAAGAAGATCTCACCCGCGTCCTCGCCGACGCAGACCTTCCCTTCGCTGAGGAACAAGAGCGGGCCATCACGCTGATGATGGAGGAGCGGCTCCAGGCGTCGGAAGGGCTGTTCGGTGGCTTGATGGATTTTCGCGCTGGTCCGACGGGCGGCCAACAAGCGGAGCTACTGCAGTCCGCCATCGGATGGCTGAGGAACGAATTTCTCACCAGGGTCAATGAGTACTTGACCCCGGAACAGCTCACCGTCTGGGACGGCTATCAGAGTTCCAGTGCGCCATCGAGCGGAAGCCCTGTCGAGGCCTCGCGCGCACAGCGGCCGCAGCAGACGCAGTACGTTCGCATCAACAACAACCGGTTTACGGCTGAAGACGTGGAGTTCCAGGGTGGCGGCGGGACCTTCCAGGGAGGCAACTTCGGCGGAGGGAACTTTGGCGGAGGCAACTTCGGCGGAGGCGGTAACTTCCAGCAGGGAGGCGGG
>JBGOTP010000184.1:0-9895 GCA_041476545.1 Vicinamibacteria bacterium
GATACCCGTGGCCGGCGTCTCGCGCCGGCGTCAGGTGACGCTCGTGTGCCGCAAGGCGCACCGCTCGCACGCGGCGAATGCGTTTCTGGCGGTGGCTCAGGAGAAAACGGGCGGGTAGGGTAGGCAGGGCAGGCAGCGCAGGCGGGGCAGGCAGGGCGGGCAGGGAATGCGGGCCGCCAATCACCCAATCACCAATCACCCGATTACCCGATTACCCGATCAGAACCCACTGACGTAGGGCAGGCGGTCCGCGACGGCCTTCACCTCGTCGAACCGATCGAGCAGCATCGCCGTCGGGTTCCACTGGCCGCTCAGAAACGAATCGCGCGAGGCCGGAGGAAGGCTCGCGGCAATCGTGAACCTCGCAGGGGCCCCGGGGGCTCCTGCGGTCCCGGCAGTAATGACACCGGTGTCCACGCGTGCCTCGACGGACGTGTCCGGCGATCCCTCGATCAGGGACTGCAGCGAGTTGATCGCCGCGCGGTCCGTTACGAAGCAGGGGATGCCCAGCATCACCGCGTTGCCCTGGAAGATCTCCGAGAACGACTCGCCGATGATGGCGCGAATGCCGAAGCGGGCGAGGCCCTGTGGCGCATGCTCGCGTGAGGAACCGCAGCCGAAGTTGCGGTTGACCACGAGAACGCTGGCGCCCGTGTAGCGGGGATTGTTGAAGGGATGCGCCGGATTGGCCGCGCGATCGTCCTCGAAGAGATGCTGTTCCAGATTCTCGAACGTGACCGCGCGCAGAAAGCGCGCGGGCATGATGCGGTCGGTATCGAGATCGTCGCCGCGAAGTGGCAGCGCGCGTCCAGTGATTGAGCTGATGATTGACATGCGTGTCTACTTTTTTCCACTGGCGCTGGGGCCCCACCCCCAGCGCGTTCTCACACTGATGCCTCCCCGCGGCTTCACAGGCCGCGGACCCGGCATGGCCGCAGGCGCTCTCGCGCTACACGGGAACCTGGTCCAACATCATCCTGACGTCCACCACTTCGCCGGCGATCGCGGCCGCGGCCACCATCGCCGGGCTCATGAGCAGCGTGCGGCCGGTCGGGCTACCCTGGCGTCCCTTGAAGTTTCGGTTTGAAGAAGACGCGCACACCTGCCTGCCCTCGAGCCGGTCGGGGTTCATGGCGAGACACATGGAGCAGCCCGCGCCACGCCATTCGAAGCCGGCCTTCGTGAAGACGTCGTGCAGCCCCTTCTCCTCGGCCGCGCGACGCACCGACTGCGAGCCCGGCACGACGAGCGCCTTGACGTGCGGCGCCACGCGGCGTCCGCGCACGAGCCGCGCCGCCTCTTCGAGGTCCGACAGGCGGCCGTTCGTGCAGGATCCGATGAACGCGACGTCGATGCGCGTCCCTTCGACGCGCGCGCCCCGGTCGAAGCCCATGAAGGCGAGCGCTTCCTCGTCCGCGTTGGCCGCAATCCGTTCGTGGATGCCGACGGACTGGCCGGGATTGATCCCCCACGTGACCGTCGGCTCAATTGACGCCGCGTCGAGCGACACGCGGTCGTCGTAGCGCGCGTCGGGATCTGAAGCCATCTGCCGCCACCACGCCACCGCGCGATCGAACGCCGCGCCGGAGGGCACGAACGCGCGGCCCCTGAGAAACGCAAATGTCGTTTCGTCCGGGTTGACGTAGCCCGCTCGGGCCCCGCCCTCGATCGACATATTGCAGACGGTCATCCGCTCCTCGATCGTCATGCGCTCGATCGTGCTACCGCCGTATTCGTAGGCGAACCCGTTGCCCCCATTGACACCCAGTCTGCGGATGATTGTGAGAATGACGTCCTTCGCGTAGACGCCGGGTGCGAGGCGGCCGTCGACCTCGATGCGGCGCACCTTGAGCGGATCGAGCGCCAGGCACTGGGACGCCAGCACGTCGCGGACCTGTGAAGTGCCGATGCCGAGGGCAATTGCGCCGAGCGCGCCATGAGTGGACGTGTGGCTGTCGCCGCACGCGATGGTCATGCCGGGCTGGGTGAGCCCAAGCTCCGGCCCAATCACGTGCACAATGCCCTGATTGTCGGCATTTGACGTTCCCGGGGCGTACAGCTGAATCCCGAACTGGCGGCAGTTGCGTTCGAGTGCGGCCGTCATTTCCTCGGCGGTGACATCCAGGAACGGCCGCTTCAACCCGGTCGTCGGCACGATGTGGTCGACGGTGGCAAAGGTGCGGTTGGGAAACGGGACGCTCCAGCCGTGCTGGCGAAGCATGTCGAACGCCTGCGGGCTTGTCACTTCGTGGACGAGGTGCAGGCCCACGAAGAGCTGCGTCTGCCCGCTCGGCAGCACGCGCACCGCGTGCGCGTTCCAGACCTTATGAAAGAGCGTCTGCATGGGTGTCTCCAGTAGGATACCGTCAAATCCGCTGCGGTGCACTTGTGTTGCCGTAGCTCCCAGCTGTTGGCCTTCAGCTCTCAGCCAAGGCGAGCTGAAAGCCGAGCGCTGTCAGCCGACGGCTACGCCAGCTCGAGTGAGCTTCGGAATGGGCATCACCCGATTGCCCTGTTCACGTGACGCTACTCGCTTTTGAGGGCGACGAGCGTCGCGACGTACTGCTCGGCGGGCGTACGGTTACTGCTCGTGGGCGTCGGCAGGAGCTGGACCAGGCGCAGTCTGTACTTCTGGAACACCGCTTCCCCGGTCGCATCCGACGGCGTCTGCAGGTTCAGCGTCTCGGCGTTCGTGGTGGTCCGAAGCTGGACACGCACAACGCCCCTGCCCGCCCAGATGCAGGTCGTGTCCGTTGGGCAGCGAGAATCCTCGACGACCTGCTCGAAGATCACGATCAGCGGTTCGCCGGCGATCGCCACGGTCTCGCCGATGCGCAGGTCGAAATCCTGCCCGAGGCGCGCGGATCTGGGTGACGCCGTATCTTTCGCTGGCTTCACCGGCGCAGATGAGCGTGGAGCGCGCTCAGTCGTGGACACAGTCGGTGGCGGGGGGGGCGCCGGCTCGGATCGCGCCGATCGTTCGACGGTGGGAGTCGGCGCAGCCGCCGTGCGCTGGGGCTGCGATTGCTCCGGCGTCGTTTTCTCGCACGCGCCGGCCCCAACGATTGTTGCAAACGACAGGGCGCACCACGTGACGATCCGGTTCCGCACGACGCCAATCTACAGCCTGGACTCTACCGAGGCAAGCGGACGCGGTGAACAAGCGGGCACACGAGGTGGCCGGAGCGTACAATGACTCCCAGCGACCCCCATGAGCAAGATCGACTTCGTTCTCGTCCGGCGGCGCATGGGCGAGTTCATGCGAGGCGCGGCGTTGGGCGGCTACGAGCAAGCCCTTCGCCAGCAGACCGCCGAGCTCAACGATCTGTTTCTCCTCCTTTGCTTCATGGAAGCGACCGCATTGCCCAATCCGGCGACGCTGTACCTGCTCGAGGTCTATCCGTATCTGCTCGATCAGTTCCATCACTGGCATCGGCGTATGGGCATCGATCACTCGCCGCTCGGCAGCCTGCCGTGCTGCTGAAGGGGCTCGGCGACCGGCCGGTCGTCTTCTTCGGCGGCAAGGGGGGCGTCGGCAAGACCACGTGCTCGGCGGCGTTCGCGTTGAGCGCCAGCCGGAGGGGACGCCGCACGCTGCTCGTGTCCACCGATCCGGCCCATTCCACATCGGACATTTTCGAGCGCAAGATCGGCGCGTCGGAGCGCGAGCTGCAGCCGGGTCTGTGGGCGCTCGAGATCGATGGAGACGCGGAAGCCGCCCGATACATCAGCGGCGTCAAACGCGACATTCAAAAGATGTTCAGCGCGGGAGTTGTCCAGCAGGCGCACAAGCAGATCGAGATGGCGGCGGCCTCGCCCGGTCTGGTCGAAGTGGCGCTGCTCGATCGCCTGATCGACCTCATCACCGATCGCGAGAATGACTACGACACGATCGTCTTCGACACGGCGCCCACCGGTCATACGCTGCAGCTCCTGCGCATGCCGGACGCGATGACGGCCTGGATTCAGGCGCTCGTCAAACACCGGCGCGCGCTGCTCGAAATCGATCGCGGGTCCGATGAAACGCCGGAGGCGGTGGCAGCCGCCGATCCGGTGCTCGCGGCCCTCGAACGCCGGCAGGCGCGCCTGACGCGTCTGCGCACGACGATCGTCGATCGATCGCGCACGTCGTTTGTGCTCGTGACGATCCCTGAACGGCTGGCGATTGAGGAGACGGCGCGCGCGGCGGAGATGTTGAGCGACACGGGCGTCCATCTGGGCGGTGTCGTCATCAATCGGGTGCTGCCGGATGCGCTGGAGGGGGAGTTCTATCGATCACGCAAGGCGCAGGAAGAGATCTACCTGAAGGAGATCGATCGCCGCTTCGCGTCCCTGCCGCGCGTCGTGATCCGGCAGCTGCCGCGGGACGTCTACGGCTTCGAATCGCTCACGCGTATCAGCGAGCAGCTCCTGCGCGACTAGCTGGCGGTGCAGAGTTCGCGGACCTTCGCGGCCAGCCGCGAGGCTTCGATCGGCTTCGAGAGAAACCCCACGTGCCGCCGGCTGAGCCCCAGGACATTCGGATCGATCGCCGCGTATCCGGAGATAAAGAGGACGCGCAATCGTGGTTGGAGCCCCACAAGGCGCTGCGCCAGCGCCGGGCCGTTCATCTCGGGCATCACGACGTCCGTGACGAGCAGGTCAATGTCGTCGGGACGCTGGTCGAATACGGCGCAGGCATCACCGGGCGTGGCCGCCTCGATCACCTCGTAACCGTATCGCTGGAGCATCGAGCCGACCACGCGCCGCACGCCCGTCTCATCCTCGACGAGTAGCACCGTTTCGCGGTGCGCGCCGACGTCTTTGTCGATGCCCTCCGTCGCCGTGGACACACGCTGCGGGGGCGCGGCCGGGAAGAACAACGTGAAGGTCGTACCGGCGCCGAGCGTGCTGCCCACCGAGATGAGCCCGTTGCTCTGGCGGACGATCCCGTAGACGGACGCGAGCCCGAGCCCCGTGCCCTTGCCGCTCTCCTTCGTCGTGAAGAAGGGTTCGAAAATGCGATCCCGAATTTCCGGCGACATACCGATGCCGTTATCGCTCACGCGAAGACAGACGTAGCCGTCTCTGCTCCCATGAGCGCTCGGCAATTCGCTCCGCCCGGGTTGATCGCGCGACACACTGAGCCGAATGCGTCCGCCATCCGGCATGGCGTCCCTGGCATTCAAGACGAGGTTGAGAATGACCTGGTCCACCTGGTTGGGATCGACGTGCACCCAGGCCGGTCCTGGCGCCGAATCGACCACGAGCGTTATGTCCTCACGAATCACACGGGCGAGCATCTTCTGCGATTCCCGCACGACATCGTTCAAATCGACGGTCTTGATTTCGAGCACCTGCCGGCGGCTGAACGCGAGCAGCTGCTGGGTGAGCGCGGTGGCGCGCTCGGTCGCCTTGCAGATCTCGTGGAGATCGGCGCGATCGGACTCGTGCACCCGGCCGGTTTCGAGCACCAGCTCCGCGCAGCCGCCGATGACGGTCAACAGATTGTTGAAGTCGTGCGCGACGCCGCCGGCCAGCTGTCCAACGGCTTCCATCTTGGCCGCATGGCGGAGCTGCTCGTGCGCCACCTCGAGCGCCTGTGTTCGTTCGATGATGCGCGCCTCCATGTCGCGGTGCGCCGCCTGAAGGTCCATGATCGCCTGCCGCAGCTGGGCGTTCGCGTCCGTGAGTTCCTCCGAACTCAGATCGAGCGATCGTTCCAGCATCAGGCGGTCGGCGTCCCCCTGCTGGTACGCCTCGTTAACCTTCTCGACGAGCGGCCGGCAGATCTCTGGGATGGAGTCCAGGCTGCCGAAGCACTTCTTCAGCTGCCGGCTGAGGATGGGATGGAGCGGTTCCACGGCGGTCTCGGGCACCGGATCAGGCCTCGGACAGCGTCGTGACGGTCATCGTCTGATTGTGCAGCTCGCAGGTGGCGCTCGACGTGAACGGCGAGATTTCTCCATACGAATAGAACCCCGCGAGGATGGCGCCGGGGCCAACGACATCGCGCACGCCCTCGACCTCCTCTTCCACGCGCTGCTTGAGGACCATCTTGCGGCCGACACAGCTGATGAGCAACGCCAGCTCCGTCGACCGGCCGCAGATCGCGCCGGCACTGATGCGCGCGGCACCGGCGGCTCCTTCAATCAACCGGTCGAAGTTGGCCCGCATCAACTGTGCATACGATCCCTCGGCGATGTCCCCCGCGAACGTCAATGAGTCTTCTGCATCGCAGACTGACAGGATCGTGCGCACCACACCGCGACTCTCTCGGTTCTTCCTGAGGCTGAGCGGAAACAGCAGGCCGGCGGCTGGCAGGTCGCGCGCCTGTTCCCCGAGGTACCGGCGATAGAGTCCGAGCGCGGATCGGCCGTCCAGCTCGTAGAGCACGTTGCCGCGGGCGCGGGTCACGATCCGTTCGGGCCCGAACGGATCCCAGCCGCCCACCGATCCGTAACCGACGCGGATGCTTTCGCCGCGAAGGCCGATGCCGACGATGACGTCGGTCCGCGGCGTGCCATTGACGAGAACTTTCGTCTCTTCGAACCGCGCGCCATCCGCCGCGAGTCCCCCCGTCACCGTGACGTGCCCTGGCAGTCGCTCGGTCAGGCCGCGGATGAACCGGCTGCCGTTGACGTGCAGGCCGTCCGAGAACACCAGGACATGGCGCAGGTCGTCATTGGCCAGGCGTTCGGCGAGTTGCGCCCCGGCTTCTTCGCTGAGTGAACTGGCGGTGACCTCAACGGACGCGCAGGTGAGCGGCGTGTTGCGGAAGGCGATGGCCGTGACCACGACCGAGTCGTCGAAGACGTGCGTGCCGGCGATTTCGCCGGCGGTCGAGCATCCGGCGATGTAGGCGGTAGGATAGGCCCGCCGAACGGCGTCCAGGACGCCGGGCGTCTCCAAAGCCGCCCGGCTGCCGAAGGCGAGCGCCAGTTGAGCCTGTGTGGCTAATCGGCCAGAAGTCACAGGCTGCCAACCACTTGCGACGGACCAGCAGGTTTGTTCGAGCAACATGAGATCGTGGTGTCGTGTTACTTATCGGCCTGAAGCACCGGACAGCCCAGTCCTCCGGATACACTCGTGGGAGTTAACTCGACACCCAGGAAAGAGGACTCTCATGCTGGAACAATTCGATGGTCGCAAGCGCGTTGGTGGAACCAGTGCTGCCCTGGTCGCAGTCGTGGGGGTCTTGCTCCTGGCGAGCACCTGCGCGGTGTCGATGGTCCCCACAGGCAGCGTCGGCGTGGTCACTCGCTTTGGCAAGGTCACGGGCACGACGCTGTCCGAGGGCATCAATCTGATCGTGCCGCTCTACGGTGTACAGAAACTCTCCGTGCAAACCCAGGAGATCAAGGAAGTCAGTTCCACGCCATCCGAAGAGGGGCTGATCTTCCAGCTGGAAGTCTCCCTGCTCTACAAGCTCTCTCCCGGTCAGGCGGCGAACGTCTATCAGACGATTGGCGTGAGCTACCCGGAGACGCTGATCGTGCCGACGTTCCGTTCCGCCATTCGAGCCGTCACGTCGTCGCACAAGGCGTCCGACTTGTACTCAACGGCCCGTGAACGCGTGCAGGAAGAAATGTTCGTCCGCGTGTCGGAAGCCTTTGCGCCGCGTGGCATCATCGTCGAGAAGGTGCTGTTGCGAGATTTGCAGTTGCCGCCGACACTCAAGGCCTCCATCGAAGGCAAGCAGCAGGCGGAGCAGGAGTCGCAGAAGATGGAGTTCACGCTGGCGAAGGAACGGCAGGAGGCCGAGCGCAAGCGCATCGAGGCCCGCGGCATTGCGGACTTTCAGGCGATTGTCACCCAGGGCATCTCGGACAAATTACTCGAGTGGAAGGGGATTGAAGCGACGCTGGAACTGGCCAAGAGTCAGAACGCGAAGGTGGTGGTCGTCGGCAATGGCAAGAGCGGCCTTCCGCTCATTCTGGGGGCGCAGGACTGACCGGGGCGGGTTGGGCAGGTGGGCCGGGTAGGGCAGGTGGTCGGAGCCTAGTTCATCCAGAAGTCACGCGGGTAGAGGCGGTAAACCGCTGTCGCCGGACCTTCGACCGACTTCAGGTACTCCTCCCACGCGGTGAACTGCTTCTCCGGACCGATAACGAAGTACACACCGTCTTGGACGGTTTCGGCCTTCGTTCCCATGCCGGGCAGCACTCTCGCGTAGACGCCATTCATCCGTCGATACAGCTCCGCCGAGAGATTCGGTGTGCTTCGCAGCGCGAGAATCCCTTCGTGAAAGCGCCGGACGATCTGGGGCGTGAGGCCATCGGCAAGATTGGCGGCCATCTGTTCGCCGCGCAGTTCGTATGGCGACGCGGAGCGGATACCACCGAATGCCTGTGCGATGGCGTAGTCCACGAGCGAGGGGTCGGGCTGAGCGCGCTGCAGTTCGCCAATGACGAACCGCAACGTCTGCGGCAGCTCCGGCGTGCGCTCGGCGTAGTAGCTCAGGCGTCCATCGCCAAAACGGACGGTCAGGCCGTTGCTGTACGCCAGGCCGGCGCCGATGGTCTTCATGAAGATCGAATGACCGCCACCGCCGCCATAGAGGTACGCGGCAAGAAAATCCAGGAGCTTCTGGCGATCCGTGTCTTCCCATCCCGCCAGCGGAGCGGTATTGAGGAAGACACCGCTCTGTGAATTCTGGTTGAGCAGTCCGACAAACACCGGGTTCGTCGCCGTCGCATCGCGCTCACGCAGCCGCGTGGTCACGAGGGGCACATTGCCGTAGTTCGCTTTGGCGGAGGGCGCCGATCCGAGCGCTCCGACCAGTGTCCGGATCGCCGGCGTCAACGTTTGCTCGGTCGACGCCGACCCAACCATGAACAGACGCGCGTTCGCGCCTCGGAGTATCTCCTGCCGGACGGTATTGAGTGTGGCCAGCGTGCTGGCCGGGCCGATCGACAGGTCGCTCGCCATCTCGCGACAGAGATGCGACCAGTCGGCCGCGAGACTTGAATCGGGCACGTCGGTCAGCGTGAGATCGAGATCCTTGGCGGCCTCCGCGAGCAGCTTGTCGGCGCCGTTCTTCAGTTCGGCCAGCCGCGTCGTGAGATTGGCCCGCGACGTATTGAGAGTCGCAAGGGTGTTGAGCGCGGCGGCCGTGGAGGCGCGTTGCTCCGGCGTCCCATCCTTCAGCATCCAGCGCAGACGATGGATGTTGTGCACCTCGGTCATGAACGACGCTGTGGCGAGCAGCAGCGGATTGGTCTGGCGCCAGTAGGTGGTCGCGACGCCGCGCACCCAGTTCTCCTCGGCGCTCTGCATCGTGCGCCGGAGGCTGCCGAGCGTTTGATCGACCAGGTCGCGGATGCGCGGCAGGTTCTCGGGACGCCAGTCGGCGTTGAATAGCACGAGCCGCATCCAGTCGACGGCCTTCAGCGACTCAGGCGCGTCGTTGCCGGCGCCGCGCACGACCAGCTCGACGCGTCCGGTCTTGGCGTTCGTGCTGATGTCGGCCGTGAGGCTGAGGATGTCCTTCCGCATGCGCTCGCTCATCTCTTCGTACGAGACGGGCCGGCCGTTGTCGATCACGCCGACGCGCGTCAGGAGCTGCGGCAGCATCGACAGATAGAGCAGTCGATCGCGCGGCACGCCGTCGAGCCGAAGCGCGATCCCGCTGGTGGCGCTGGTCATGCTGTCGAAGGTGGACGACACGAGAGGAACGCGGCCCGCAAGCTGCGTCACTTTGTAGTCGAGCTGGTCGTCGAGGGTCATCGGCGGATGGTCGATGAACTTCGGTGCCGCGACCCGGCTGGCGGTGCGGTCAATATCGGCGGTGTTGGCGTCGTACTCCGTGCGGTAGCGCCGAAGGGTCTCCTGATCGTCCGGCGTGTCGTACTGCTGCTTGAGCCGCGTGAGTTCAGCGACGGCCCGCGCCTCGCGCTGCTGCTGATCGATGCGC
>JBGOTP010000185.1:0-9875 GCA_041476545.1 Vicinamibacteria bacterium
CGTGGTCGCGATCGCCATCCTGAATGTCAGCAATTTTGCGGACATAGCGACACCACCTTTCCGTCAGGTAGGGTGATGATTCGTATCAGCCCAGCGAGAGAGCCGTCTCTGGCGCGACTCGCTTCGACTGTCACCGTCTTGCCGACGGCGTTCTGGAAATCGCTCTTGTCGACGTTCAGATTTCGGAACACGTTGGGCGCCGGTCCCTCGAACGACCATGTCTCCATTTGGCCCTGGTCGTTCTTCGCGTCGACCGACAAATAGATGTGCGGATTTCTCCAGTCCATCTTGCTCAGCGTGCCGGTCCGGGTGACTCGATTGTTGAAGTCGAACAGGGCCGACATGTTGTGATGCGCCCATGCCGAACCCGCGACCAGCGTAAGCGCCAGGGCGAAAGAAACTTCGGCCAAAACGACACCGAACTTCGCTCTTCCACGGTTCTGACCCATCTTCGACTCCCAGGAAAAGCTTTGATGAAGGCTGAGGGTCGACGCCGTGAACGCGACACGCGGCGTGGCGAACAGGCTCAGGAAAGCAGGTGTGCGAAGGAGGCCCCAACTATAGGCCGACCCGACGACCCTCGCAAGTCATGGTCACCGTTTCATGATCGACTGAAGGGCCGGTCCGAAGTCGATCTCGTGAATCTTCGACGTGCTGGGTCCGTCGGACGTGTACGCGAGCAGCTTGCCGTCGGGAGAGGGCGCCAGAGGCCAGTCGCCAAACGGCACCAGCACACCCTTACGATTAGGAAGCTCGCCAATGAGACGCGTCGCGCTCCCATCAAGAGGCACGAGGAAGAGCTTATACACGGACTCTCCAGTGACCTTGCCGACACTAACGACTTGCTTGCCATCTGGGAGGACCACGATGTGATAGCTCCGTGAGCTCCACCCGGCGAAGGAGCTGGCGGGCATGAACGGCAGACGAAGCGTGCGCGTGGGATCGCCCACGGTCGACAGGACCTTGATGACCCGCGCCCCGAGACTGCGCGAATCGGCCGCATCGACCTGTGGGATCAGCAGCTGGTTCCCGGCGACCAAGGTTCCGCCCGCTCGAGAACCTGGCTCGGTACCTGGGTCCGGCAGGCGCCGCGCGGCGCCGCCGTCGAGGGGCACGAGGAACCGTTCAGTACTCGCGCCAGTCGCCACTCTCACGACCGCCTCGCGATCGGAGGTGAAGACGACTTCATTCACGTTGGGAAATTCTGTGGAAATGTCGCGAAGCAGTCGCTCCGGGCCGTTCAGCGGGATCTCGACGATGCGCCACTGGGACGGGGACCCGATCGGAAAGACCGTTCTCTTGGTGGCCCTGATGGCATTCCCGTCCGACCGCCACACGAACCGGCCGATGCGCTCGGATGACGTCGCCAGGACGCGCGTCTGTCCCGAGCTGACGTCGAGGAGTGCGAGTTGGCTCTGATCGTCAGGACTGTATCCGACTTTGTCCCGCTCGAGAGCACGAGTAGCACGAAACACCAGAAAGCGCCCATTGGGCGACCAGGGCATGTCCCACGGGGATTTTCCCCAGCCGTCCAGATGCACCGGCACCGGATAGCGGCGCGGCGACGAGCCATCCGCGTTCACGACCGTGATGTCGTAGTGCGACAGGTTGCCGGTCAGTACCGCAAGCCGTCTTCCGTCTGGCGACCACGCCGGCGTGCTGCTCTGCACGTTCCCCGGCAGCAGGTCGCGCGCCTGGCCGGTGGCCAGGTCGAAGACGCGCACGCCCTCATTCCGAATTTGAGTCATCGTGGTATATCGCATCGACGAGTCGAGGGTCATGTTGAATCCCCACCCATCGTTAAGCGGCGGGAGGGCGACCGAAATCTCTCCGTCGATACCCGAGATCGTCCGGTAGGAGAAACGGTCTGGATTCTCCAGAAAGAATGCGACGCGCGCGTCGGGCGAGAGGCCCACGACGTTTCCGCCGGTGAATTTCGTATATGGAAACAACGATTCGCTTCGACCACCCGCCACAAGTACACGTTCGAAGGCGCCGCCGGTCTGACCACCCTCCCAATACAGCGATTTCCCGTCGGCGCCCCAGGCCACGGCGTACCCTCTCCCGCTGGCCACAACGCGCTCTGACCCGCCCGTCGCCGGAACAAGAGTGAGATCAACCGTGCCATCCGGACGACGAGCGTTGAATGCGAGCATCTTGCCGTCCGGCGAGAACGCCGCCGTCCCTGAGCTGCGGAGGCTCACGCGCTGCGCCTGGCCGGTCGCGACGGCCGTCTTTGGATCGATCGGCATCGTCCACAGAAAAACTCCCATTCCGTCCTCCGAGGATCGGCTGAAGGCCAACCGATCGCCTAGCGGCGACACGGACCATGAGAGCATATTCGTCCCGAGCAGCGTGCGGCGTTTCGTGGCGATATCGTAGGCGAAAGTGCTGTCCTCGGCCCGTGGTTGATTCGGGTCGGTGGCGCCATCCGAGAGAGAGGTGTAGATCAGAGCGCGGCCACTGGGGAGCCGGACCCATCCGGTCAGATCCCCATCAATCGTCGCGAGTTCGCGAACCTTCGCTTGGGGAAGCTGCGACTGCGAAGCCTGTGGTTTCGGCGCCTGTGCCCGTCCACCGAGCGGAGCCGCCAGCGCGACGACGGCCAGCAGTCCGTACCATGTGATGCGTGGCATTGAGTGAACCTCCAAAATAGTGCAGGATCGCGCCGATGGCGCTCGATTCCTCTCCTATCCTGGTTCACGATGCGTGCCGTGGCAGCCGCAGAGTGCAAGTGCAGGCGCACGCGCGTGTTACGCGCGCGCGGTGGATGCGACGCGTGCCATCGCCCGGAACGATTCGTTCTGAAGGGCGGCTTAACCTGTTACGTCGCGAGCGGTCAGACTTTCGTCGCGATCAGAAGAATCCCGGCGACGACCATGGCCACGCCTGAGACGCGCGCGACGATCGGGCCGGCGGGTCCGATCTTCTCGAGCAGCACGAAGCCGGTCAGCACGGCGACCCAGACCAGGTTCATCACGCCAACCACGAAGAGCACGCACATGAGCGCCCAGCAGCAGCCGAGGCAAAACGCCCCGTGCCGGAGGCCCATCTGGAGCGCACCGAACTGCCCGTCGCGCCAGTTCGTCATGAAAAATCCCAGAGGACTTCGACACTGCGTCAGACACGCGCCCTTCCACGGGGTCAACTGATAGGCGCCGGCCACGATGAGAATCGCCCCGGCCAGATACCCGCTGGACGCCGCCATGGCCGGTGACAGCATCGCCTCCTGGTGCAGCGCCCACTGGGCGAGCGCGGCGCACGCGCTGAAGCCGATCCAGAGCGCGACATAGCCGAGGCCGAACATCAGCACGGCCAGCCGCCTGCCGTGCGCGCCTCGTCCGGCTCGCGCGGCCGCAAACAGCAGCAGCACCGGGGCCGCCGCTCCTGCCATCATGCCGACCATCATGACCGCCCACATGACAAACGTGAAGAAGACATCCGCCGCCGTCCACGGAACGTCCAACGTCATGCCCATCTTCGCCATCATCGTGTCGTACTCCATGGAGGACGACATCTGACGATCGAGATGAACGAGATAGACCCAAGCGGATGCGGTGATAACAGCGAGACAGGTCGAGATGAGAACGCGGTCGCGGCGCGAGAGGGCCGCGACCGCTGACAGGCTATGCACTCCGCCAGGCAAACGGCGCGTACTGTCCGTTGTTCCCGCCACTCACATCGTCCCACGCCAGACCGAGCGCGCGCACGTGACTTCTCGACGCACGAGCGAGCGAGACGCGATTTGCCGCCGGATGGCCGGTGTTGTCGAGCGAGAGGGGCTCGGTCGCGTTGGGATTGATCCCCATGGCCACTTCAGCGGCCATATCGACGAAGCTCCCCGCCTTCACGGACCATTTGACGCCACTCCGATCGAAGCGGATCGGCGCCGACTCGACACCCAGCAGCTTGCCGACCAATCCGGTCACCGCAGCCATCGGGCCGCCCGCGGCCCCGCTGGCAATCGCCCCGATCGCGTCACGCTGCGCAGCGCTGGCCCGATCGTCCGCAATCACACCCACGGACCAGTTTCCCTTGCCCATCGCCTCCGGCGTCCATCCAAGAACGATGAACCCAAGGCCGTCGAGCGACACCGCGCCGAAGCTCCCGCGCTCGATCTGGAACGCCATGGCAAACGTGCAGGACCCTTTACTCGGAGCGACCGCCATCTGTCCTGGGAGACATGGACACACGAAGTCGCAACTGCACGTTTCGTAGTACTGGCCGCTAACCTGCCACGACAGTGTAGCCATCATTCCACCTCGCCTTTCGGCGCGATTATAGTCGGTGGTCTCTCAGACGTCGAGGCATCTCGGCCGTCGCAGCGGCACGTCATCGCGCGCACGTGGGAGCGAGCGGCGCGGAACGGCACGCCGCTCGCGCTCATCAGTCGCGCAGCCATGACTCGAGCATCCAGTGCATCAACGGCCGCCTGGACGCCCTCAACGAGCGCCAGCTCGGTATGCAACCGCTCCACCTCCTCGGCAGCAATCGGCGGGCCGCTCACCAGCGTCGTCCCGAAGTAGCAGGCATCTCCGCCCACCCAGGGGTGCGTGACTCTTCCTTCTTCGGGAGTGATTCGGTACCGTTCCAGATACTCGAGGATCCCCTCGCGCGTGATCCGGATCTCGTGGGCGAGCGAGTCGAATTCCCACCGCTCGCCGCGGCCCTCTCTCCCCGCCATCCACGCATCACTCCAATAGAGGGAGGCGTCACGGGCAAGGGCAATCTCGATCCGCTGGTCGAAGCGAGATCCGGCAAACGGAATCATGGGATCCCAGTGGCAGTGCAGACTCGCGCCATCTTCGACGTGATATGTGCTGAGCAGCTCGGAGTGGTCCCGCCGAAGCGGCGCAGAGGCGGACGCGTCCCGCCGAAGCGGCGGAGAAACGTTCCGCGGAGGCGGATGGATCTGAAGGGCCGACTGCGAGGTCAGACGGACACGTGCGCCGCACTCGACGCGAATGACCTGCTCGAGACAATCCCCTCCGAAGATGCCTGGTGCTGAGGACACGAGGATCATGTGAAGGCCAGTGCCTTCAGAAAACGAGCGACCGACGCGAAAGGGCGGCTCTGCGTACGCATCGGCCAGCACCGTCCGGCCCCGACGCACGGCGAACACGAGTTCAAGCCGCGCGTGACGGCCCACGTCCGACGTCTCTCGGCGATCCAGCCTGCGATCGTCCGCGTGGGAGCCGCCTTCAGCCGGATCCGATATCCGCCTCGAGCCGGACGCCACAACAGCGGCTTTCTCTAGCGGTCGAACAGCAGCTCGCGCTGAATCCACGTGACGACCTCCTCGAGGCCGGCGCCCGTCTTGAGATTGGTGAAGACAAATGGACGATCGCCCCGGCCGGCGCGCGAATCCCTGGCCATCACCTCGAGACTCGCGCCGACGAGTGGTGCAAGATCGATCTTGTTGATAACGAGGAGGTCCGATCGCGTCACACCAGGTCCGCCTTTGCGCGGGATCTTATCGCCGCCCGAGACGTCGATCACGTAGATGGCCGCGTCCACCAGCTCAGGGCTGAAACTCGCCGCCAGATTGTCGCCGCCGCTCTCGAGAAAGATCAGATCGAGATCGGGATGACGACGGCCGAGATCGTCGAGCGCATCGAAGTTCATGGATGCGTCCTCGCGAATGGCGGTGTGCGGACAGCCACCGGTCTGGACACCGATGATGCGATCGGCCGGCAGCGCTTCACTGCGGACGAGAAACTCCATGTCCTCGCGCGTGAAGATGTCGTTTGTCACGACGCCAAGCGCGTACTCGTCGCGCATGCGCTTGCAGAGCGCATCCACGAGCGCCGTCTTGCCCGAACCGACCGGGCCGCCGACCCCAAGCCGCACCGCGGCCGTTTTTTTCTCCAGGCCGTCCCGCATCATGATCGAAACAACCGCGAGTGCACGTACTGATGGCTCATCGCCGCCAGATCCATCGCCGGCATGAATGCCGCCGGAGGATCGCCGCGCGCGAGGATGCCGCCGGCGACGGCCGGAACGCGCGTCAGCAGACTCGCCAGCAGCGCGTGCGCTTCATGCTGACCGATGGACATCACACGCATGGCGCACGACACGGTCGACGCGAGCCGCGTATAGATAAACGCTTCGAGGGTCGTCCGCTCCTCGATGCCCGCCGAGGCACACACCACGCCGAAGGCGACCGGCAGGGTCAGTTGAACCGGCACGGCAGGGCTGAAGGCCTGCGCTACATCCATTGACATGGCAGGGCTAAAGCCCTGCGCTACATCCGGTCTCGCACGTGCACCCGATTTTGCAACATGGTCCAGAAACTCGCTCAGGTCGTCGACGTCGCGCGTCTGATGAATCTGCTGCCAGGTCTTGAGCAGGCGCGTGCCCATCGCACGACTCGCCTGCCGAGCGGCGGAAGACGGTCGCAGCGCATGGACCTCAGCGTCGAGCTCGAGTAGCGTGGCCACACCCGTCGGGGCCATCGACGTAGTCGATCGGCACTCTGAGGTCCGCCTGAAGGCGGACTCCACGACCGGAGGGGACCCCACGACCGGAGGGGACCCCACGACCGGGGCGGACCCCATCGCGAACACGCGCCACGCCAGGATCACCGCCGGCCCCTCGAATCGGCCAAGGTTATCGTCAAGACAGGCATCCATCCAGGAGCGCAGACCGTCACGTCCCGTAATGCGGCCGGATGCCGTCGCCGCCTCGAGACCGTCCGAGTGCGCGAATCCACCAAGCGGGAACAGGCTGTCGCACAGATGCAGCAGCGAGAGCAGCGGGCTCGATGTCCGGTCAACGCCGGACGCCACGACAGATTCGCCCGATGCCATTCGAGATGCGCCGGTCATGGCTGATGGCGATGGGCTGCGAGATCGCTGGCGTACCCGAGTGGCGTGAAGACACGCGTGGCTCGTGTGAACGGGATACCGTGATACGCGAGCACCTGTTCCATCCCCAGCACGTCGGGACAGACAATAGCCGTGTCCGTCAGCATCATGGGCTGATGGCTGTTGCCAATCTGGTAGGCAAAGCGTCCCCAGTCCGCTGACGTCCGCGGCTCAATCACGAACACCGCCTCCCGCTGTTCCACCACCGAGACGACGAGCGGCGGATCATCGAGGATGAAGCAGTCCCCGCCACGCAACATCGTTCCGCGATCGAGCACCGCGCCGAACTCGACGCCGCCGTCAGACCTTCGTCTGGCGCGCACCTTGAGCCGCTCTTCCCATCCCAGTGTGATCGTGTCCCGCGCGTACGCGCGTGCACGCTCGGGCAACGTATCGGTGCGACACGTCTCTCGCGCCGTTGGGAGAGGTTTGAAAACCTGAAGCAATTGGGGATCCTCGAGCTATCGGCTATCAGCTAAAACAGAAAATACCTCTGTGCCAGCGGCAACACATCCACGGGGTCGCTCGCCAGGATCCGGCCGTCGGCGCGGACTTCGTAGCTGTCGGCGTCAACCTCGATCTTCGGCAGCGCGTCGTTCAGGATCAGATCGCGCTTGCCGATGGCGCGACAGTTCCTGACGGCCACCCGCGGCCGTGACAGGCCGTCGAGTGCGCCCGCATCGATGCCGGCCTGACTGACGAAATGAACACTGCACGAGTCGAGCGCGCCGCCAAACGCCCCGAACATGGATCGCGCGATGACCGGCTGCGGCGTGGGAATCGACGCGTTGCCGTCGCCCATCATGGCGCCGGCGATGAACCCGCCCTTGATCACGAGCTCCGGCTTCACGCCAAAAAACGCCGGCTTCCAGAGCACGAGATCGGCCAGCTTGCCGACCGTGACCGATCCCACGTCCGACGAGATGCCGTGCGCAATCGCCGGGTTGATCGTGTACTTGGCAATGTAGCGCCGGACGCGCATGTTATCGTCGGACGCCGAATCTCCAGCGAGCGGGCCTCGCTGGCGCTTCATCTTGTCGGCGGTCTGCCACGTGCGGCAGACGACTTCGCCGATCCGGCCCATGGCCTGCGAGTCGGACGACATCATGCTGATCGCGCCAAGATCATGCAGCACGTCTTCGGCCGCTATCGTTTCCGGCCGGATGCGCGAATCGGCAAACGCGACATCTTCCGGCACCTTCGGCGACAGGTGATGACACACCATCAACATGTCGAGATGCTCGTCCAGCGTATTCCTCGTAAACGGCATCGTCGGATTCGTCGACGAGGGGAGGACGTTCGGCTCGCCGCACAATCGGATGATGTCGGGCGCGTGTCCGCCGCCGGCACCCTCGGTGTGATAGGTGTGGATCGTCCGTCCCTTGATCGCCGCGATCGTGTCTTCGACGAACCCCGCCTCGTTCAACGTGTCGGTATGAATCGCCACCTGGACATCGAACTCGTCGGCAACAGACAGGCATTGATCGATCGCCGCGGGTGTCGTGCCCCAGTCCTCGTGCAGCTTCAGGCCCAGGGCGCCGGCGCGAATCTGCTCGCGAAGGGGTTCGGGAGCAGAAGCGTTGCCCTTGCCCAGGAATCCGAAGTTGAGCGGGAATCCCTGCACAGCTTCATACATGCGGCGAATGTGCCACGCGCCAGGTGTACACGTGGTGGCGTTGGTGCCGGTGTTCGGTCCGGTGCCGCCGCCGATGAGTGTCGTGAGCCCGGAATGAAACGCATCTGGAATCTGATTCGGCGAGATGAAGTGGACGTGCGAGTCAATCCCGCCGGCGGTGACAATCCTGCCTTCGGCCGCCAGGATTTCAGTCGACGCCCCAATCTCGAGTCCGGGCGTGACGCCGTCCATGATCCCGCTGTTCCCTGACTTTCCAATGGCGCAAATTCGACCGTCGCGCACGCCGATGTCCGCCTTGTAGATCCCGCTGCTGTCGATGATGACGGCCGAGGTGATCACGAGATCCGGGGCACCGCCGACGCGCGTGACTCCAGCCGACTGCCCCATGCCGTCGCGGATCACCTTCCCGCCGCCGAAGATGGCCTCGTCGCCGTAGGTCGCCGCGTCGCGCTCGATTCGGACGATGAGGTCGGTGTCGGCGAGACGGATCCGGTCCCCGGTGGTCGGTCCGTAGTGATCGGCGTAGGTGCGGCGGTTGATCTTCATCGTCTAAGAGCCATCACGATGCCACGAAGGGCACGAAGAACGTTTTTCAAGAAATGAACTTCGTGGTCTTCGTGACTTCGTGACCAAATCATTGTCCAAACGATCGGACGCGCTCGAGAGCGCGCTGCCTGGTGTTCTCGTCGTCCAGGCGCCCATCGACGAGGCGATTGAGACCGACGACTTCGCGCGCGCCGCCGAGAGCCACGACTTCAACCTCGCGGGTATCGCCCGGCTCGAAGCGGACCGCGGTGCCGGCGGCAATGTTCAGCCGCATCCCGTACGCCTTCGCGCGATCGAAGGAGAGCGACCGGTTCACCTCGAAGAAGTGACAGTGCGATCCGACCTGGATCGGCCGATCGCCACGATTGGTGACCTCGAGACGCGCGGTCGCGCGACCCGCATTGATGTCAATGTCGCCATCGGAAAGGAAATATTCGCCAGGAATCATATTCGGGTGGACTCACGATACTACAAGGTCGTCCCATCGGAGGCCGCCCATTCGCCACACGCGTGAACGAACAGTTTTGTCACCGCCGATTGGATGGCGACGTGCTAGGCTGGCTTCTCGAGACGGGAGGGATCATGAAGTATTTCAACGTCGCCTGCGGGCTGCTGCTCCTGACCGGCATCGCAGCAGCCCAGGACAAGGCCAAGCCGCGGGTGTTCGTCACCGACAGCGATTCCTGGCAGGTCGTTGGCCGCGCTGGTGCGATTCGGCCGGGCGGAGCGGGCGTGGTCCGGGGCGGCGCGGAGCCGCAGACCGTCGAGATCATCAAGACCGTGGGAGACGAGTGCAAGACCGTCACGGTCACGATGAAGCAGGAGAA
>JBGOTP010000186.1:0-9867 GCA_041476545.1 Vicinamibacteria bacterium
CGGCTTCGACGTTGCTGCGACACGCCGCCGGGCACGTCGCGCAGCACACGCGAAATCGAGTGCGACGCGCACGCTCCGTTCGGAAAAGCGACAGATGTGTGGGTTCGTTCGACGGAGGGCAACACGAATGGCGCTTGTCGAGCGATTTCGGGTAGACTATCCCGATTTTATCTGGTGTTCTGATGCGTCGCCGACGTGGAACTCACTTTGCACTGCACAAAACAACACTCCAACCGATCGACAAACGACAACACGCCGCGTGCCGGCTACAACGAAGGGATGACGATGCTGAATAGATGTGTCCTTGCAGGAGTTTTCCTGCTTACCGCGGCCCTGCCGCTCCATGCGCAGTCGCCTGCGCCGCTGCCGCCCATCACGATTGGCGCCGGACTGCAGACAAGCTTTGTGCACAACGTGCCGAAAGTCGGGGCCAACACCGATCAGTTTCCGCTGAACAGCGCTCGTCTGTACGTCAATGGTCCGGTCACAAGCGACATCAAGTTCATGTTCAACACCGAGTACAAAGGCAGCACCAACGCTATCGGGGTGCTGGATGCCGTGGCACGGTTCGAGATGAACCCCAAGTTCAACATCTGGGCCGGGCGATTCATTCCCCCGAGCGATCGCGCGGATCTCTACGGTCCGTACTACGCGCACCACTGGGCGGTGTACACCGACGGCGTTCAGGACGGCTATCCGACGATCGCGACCGGCCGCGACAACGGCGTGGCGTACTGGGGGCAGTTCGGCAAAGTCAAGGTGTCCGCGGGAGGCTTCGACGGCCCGACGACCACGGGCAACCCCGATGTGCTGGGGGCGGCGCGTGTCCAGGTGGATTTCTGGGATGCCGAGGACGGCTACTACCAGAACGGCACCTACTACGGCGGCAAGAACCTCCTGGCGATCGGGATCGCCGGCCAGGCGCAGTCGGGCAAAACCCCCGCTAGCGTCAATAGCACCACGAACACCGCGTGGAACGCCGATTTCCTGCTTGAAAAGAAGCTGCCGAGCGGCGGCGTGGTCTCGATCGAGAGCCAGTACAACAAGTACAACAAGCTCGGCGGCTACGACGGAAATTACGCGTCCAACGATGGCGCCTACGCCCTGGCGAGCTATCTCTTTCCCCAGAAGGTCGGCAAGGGCCAGTTCGAGGTGCTCGGCAAGTACGCCGGCGCCAGATTCGAGAAGGGATACGTCAGTACCGCCGCCAATCCCGACTACACCCAGAAGACGACCGAGATCAATCTCAATTACGTGATCAAGGAATTCAACGCGCGCATCATGTTCTTCTTCTTGAATACCGACTTCAACAAAGTCAAAACGGATTCCAAGCAGGTCGGCGTGGGTTTGCAGATCCAGATGTAGTCAGCGTCTGGACACTTAGATCTCAGGGAGGAGCTATACATGAAACGGATGAAGATTTTTCTAGCCGCAACGCTGGCCGTCGCCGCCCTCGTGACGTCGATCAGGATGTCGGCCCAGGCCACCACCATCAAGGTCGGCGTGCTGCACTCGCTTTCGGGCACGATGGCCATCAGCGAGACGACGCTCAAGGACACGGTCCTGATGCTCATCGCCGAGCAGAACAAGAAGGGCGGCCTCCTCGGCAAGAAGCTCGAGGCGGTCGTCGTCGATCCGGCCTCCAACTGGCCGCTTTTTGCCGAGAAGGCGCAGCAGTTGCTCGAAAAAGACAAGGTCGCGGTCGTGTTCGGCTGCTGGACGTCGGTGTCGAGAAAGTCCGTGCTGCCCGTCTTTGAAAAAGACAACGGGCTGCTGTTCTATCCCGTCCAGTACGAGGGCGAAGAGTCCGAAAAGAACGTGATCTACACCGGCGCCGCGCCGAACCAGCAGGCGATCCCGGCCGTCGACTATCTGATGAGCGAAGAGGGCGGCGCCGTGAAGCGCTGGGTCCTCGAGGGCACGGACTATGTTTACCCGCGCACCACGAACAAGATCCTGGAGGCGTACCTGCTGGCCAAGGGCGTGGCGGCCGCGGACATTTCGATCAACTACACGCCGTTCGGTTACGCCGATTGGCAGACGCGCGTCGCCGCCATCAAGAGATTCGGATCGGCGGGCAAGAAAACGGCCGTCGTGTCCACGATCAACGGCGATGCCAACGTGCCGTTCTACAAGGAGCTCGGCAACCAGAAGGTCTCGGCTGAGGATATTCCGGTTGTGGCGTTCTCCGTCGGCGAGGAAGAACTCTCGGGACTCGACACCAAGCCGCTCGTCGGCCACCTCGCGGCCTGGAACTACTTCATGAGCATCAACACGCCGGCCAACAAGACGTTCATCGACACGTGGCACGCGTACATCAAGAATCCCAAGCGCACCACGAACGACCCGATGGAAGCCCACTACATCGGCTTCAATCTGTGGGTGAAGGCCGTGCAGAAGGCCGGAACCGTCGATGTGGAGAAGGTGCTTGCCGCGCTGCCAGGTCTTGAAACGCCGAACCTGACGGGCGGCATGGCGAAGCTGCTGCCGAATCACCACATCACCAAGCCGGTGTTCATCGGCGAAGTGCGCGCGGACGGCCAGTTCAACGTCGTATCCAAGACGCCGCTCGTGCCTGGTGATGCGTGGTCGGACTTCCTGCCGGACAGTAAGATGATCACCGCCGACTGGGTGACGCTCAAGTGCGGCAATTACAACACCACAACCAAGAAGTGTTCGGGTCAGAACTACAAGTGAGGGTCGTTCCGCTCCTCGATCGGACCAGGGCGTGGGAGCGCCGGTCCGGTCGGGGATCCGGAACGTTTGGTGGCGGGTGGCGGCCGGGTTGGCTGCTGCTCGCCATTCTTGTTTTGGCGTGTGCGATTGTGCGGCCCGTGCTTGCCCAGTCTCCGACCCCGTCTCCGCCCCAGTCCACGGACGAAGCATTCGCAGCCATGCTCGGCGATCTGCGCGACGCGGGCTTCGTTGACAAGGAAGCCATCATCGAGCGACTGAGCGGGAGCGGCCATGCGAGCCGTCTCCCGGTTCTGACCGCGCTCCTCGAAGATCGCCTCTACGCCCGTTCGACGGATCAGAAGGTCGTCATCGTGAAGTCCGCGGAGATTGCGGCCGGGGCCGTCGAGCTCGTCGATCCGGTGTCTCTCAAGAGTGCCGGCTCCGCGCGGCCAGACGACCTGAACAAGATCGACACCAACAACCGCCTCCGGAAGATGTTGAAGACGATGGTCGCGCGCTTCGCGCTGTCGAGCCCGGACGCATCGGTCCGCCTCGCGTCCGTCCGGGAGATGCTGCGGGCGCTGGACGATGCGAGCATTGCGCTTCTGCGCGAGCAGTCCGGCGCCGAGACCGATCCGGATGTGAAACGGCAGATTGAGACGGGCCTGGCGCTCGCGGCGCTCGACGGCACAGACCGACAGGCGCGCCTCGACGCGATTGCGACACTCTCCGGCAGGCGGAGCTCGGAGGTGCGCAACCGTCTGGCCACGCTCGTCGAACGGTCGGCTGACGGAACGTTTGCTGAAAGCGACGAGGGGATCAGGCAGGCCGCCGCCGCGGCGGTCCGTCAGATCGATTCCTCGCGCACATTCTACTCGGGCATCGAAACGCTCTTCTTCGGCCTGAGCCTCGGATCGGTGCTCGTGCTCGTCGCGATTGGCCTGGCGATTACCTTCGGCGTGATGGGTGTGATCAACATGGCGCACGGCGAGCTGATGATGCTCGGCGCCTACACGACGTACGTGGTGCAGCTCGCGATGCCGAATCACATCGGCGCGTCTATCTTTGTCGCGATCCCGGCGGCCTTTGTCGTGGCCGGTCTTGTGGGCGTGCTCATCGAGCGCGTCATCATCCGCTTTCTCTACGGCCGGCCGCTCGAGACACTGCTGGCGACGTTCGGCGTGAGCCTGATTCTGCAGCAGCTCGTGCGCTCGATCTTCTCGGCGCTCAACCGGTCGGTGCAGACGCCGGCCTGGATGAGCGGCACGCTGCAGATCAACGAATCGCTCGCCATCACGACCAACAGGCTCTACATCGTGCTGTTCACGCTGATCGTGTTCGCCATTCTCCTGGTGGTCCTCAAGCGGACGAGGCTCGGACTTGACATCCGGGCCGTGTCGCAGAATCGCGCCATGGCGCGGGCCATGGGGATTCGCAGTGCGTGGGTGGACGCGATGACCTTTGGCCTCGGATCCGGCATTGCGGGGGTCGCCGGGGTCGCACTCAGTCAGCTCACCAACGTGGGCCCCAATCTGGGCCAGGCCTATATCATCGACTCGTTCATGGTGGTGGTCTTCGGCGGCGTCGGGAATCTCTGGGGCGCGCTCATCGGCGGCATGTCGATGGGCATCGTCAACAAGCTGCTCGAACCATACTCGGGCGCGGTGCTCGCCAAGATCTTCGTGCTCATCGCCCTGATCCTCTTCATTCAGCGGCGTCCGAGCGGATTGTTTCCACAAACCGGACGCGCGGCGGAGAGCGTCTAGTGACGCTCGGGCGCCGGCCGGCGGCCGTTCTCGGGGCCGCGGGCGCAGCCGGAGAGTCCTGGGGCGATCCTCGCGGCGCCGCCCTGCTGATCGTGCTCGCGGCCGTCGCGATTGGCGGACCCGTGCTCAATCTCGCGGTGCCCTCGACATCGCCGTTCCACCTGTCGACGTATGCGCTCACCCTCATCGGCAAGTACATGTGCTACGCGATGCTGGCACTGGCGGTTGATCTCATCTGGGGATACTGCGGCATCCTGAGCCTCGGCCATGCCGCGTTCTTCTCGCTCGGCGGATACGCCATGGGCATGTATCTCATGCGCCAGATCGGATCGCGCGGCGTGTACGGCGATCCGGTCCTCCCGGATTTCATGGTCTTCCTCAACTGGAAGGCGCTGCCGTGGTTCTGGTACGGCTTCAATCACTTCGGGTTCGCGCTCGTCATGATGGCGCTCGTGCCGGCCACGCTCGCCCTGGTGTTCGGCTGGCTGGCGTTTCGCTCGCGCGTCACCGGCGTGTATCTGTCGATCATTACGCAGGCGCTCAGCTATGCGCTGATGCTCGCCTTCTTCCGGAACGACATGGGGTTCGGCGGCAACAACGGTTTCACCGACTTCAAGGACATCCTCGGATTCGATCTGCACAAGGACGGAACGCGGGTGGCACTGCTCGTCGCGACGGTCGTGGCTCTCGCGGCGAGCTATCTCGCCTGCCGCGCTATTGTCGAGTCCAGGGCGGGACGTGTGCTGCGTGCGATTCGCGACGCCGAGAGCCGCACGCGCTTTCTGGGATACCGGGTCGAGTCGTACAAGCTGTGGGTGTTTGTGTTCTCCGCGGTGGTCGCGGGGCTTGCCGGCGCGCTGTACGTCCCGCAAGTCGGGATTATCAACCCGGGCGAGTTCGCGCCCATCAATTCAATTGAGGTGGTCATCTGGGTCGCCGTCGGCGGCCGCGGTACGCTGTACGGCGCCGTTGCCGGAGCCGTGCTGGTCAACTACGCCAAGACCTACCTGACCGGAGCGTTTCCCGAGGTCTGGCTGTATGTGCTCGGGTCGCTCTTTGTACTCGTCACGCTCTTTCTTCCGCGTGGACTGGTGGGACTCACGACGAGGGCTGGCGGGGCAGGTAGGGCGGGCGGGGCAGGCGGGGCATGACCGCCGATAGCGCGCATCAGCGGTTGCTCGATGTGGTCTCGCGTGGCGCGAAGCCACCGGTTCGCAATCTCGCCACCGGCATGATTCTCTATCTCGAGAATCTGACCGTCAGCTTCGATGGTTTCAAGGCCCTCGACGGCCTGACGTTGTACGTGGAGCCGGGCGAGTTGCGCTGCGTCATCGGGCCGAACGGCGCCGGCAAGACCACGATGATGGATGTCATCACCGGCAAGACGCGGCCGGATCAGGGTTCCGCCTGGTTCGGGCGGACTGTTGATCTTCTCAAGCTTTCGGAACCGGAAATCGCCGAGGCGGGAATCGGACGGAAGTTTCAGAAGCCGACCGTCTTCGAGCACCTGACGGTGTTCGAGAATCTCGAACTCGCCCTGGCCGGCCGGAAGTCGTTCTGGACCACGCTCGTCGCGCGCCTGACGCGCGAGCAGCGGGAGCGCATCGACGAGGTTCTCGAAGTCATCGGCCTCGCGACGTTGCGTGCCGAGCCAGCGAGCACCCTGTCCCATGGTCAGAAGCAGTGGCTCGAGATCGGCATGTTGCTGATGCAGCAGCCGGAACTGCTACTGGTCGACGAACCGGTGGCCGGGATGACACCGCAGGAAACCGAGCACACGGCGGAGCTGCTCCTCTCCCTTGCCGGCAAGCACTCGGTGATCGTCGTCGAGCACGACATGGACTTTGTCCGGTCCATTGCGAGGCAGGTGACCGTGCTGCACGAAGGCCGCGTGATTGCCGAGGGGAACATGGATCAGGTCCAGAACGATCCGCGCGTGATCGAGGTGTATCTGGGACAGTAGTGAGAAGTGAGAAGTGAGAAGTAGAGGTTAGAGGTTAGGATTAGGCAGGGATGCTCGCAGTCACTACTCTGAATCAGTCGTACGGTGGGAGTCACACGTTGTGGGACGTTGATCTCGACGTGCCCGCGGGGTCGCGCACGTGTCTCATGGGCCGCAACGGCATGGGCAAAACCACCCTGCTCAAGTGCATCATGGGGCTGCTGCCATCCTCGTCTGGCGCGATTACGTTTGCCGGAACCAATCTCCTCGCGCTCCCCGCGGAAGAGCGCGCCTCGCTTGGCATCGGCTACGTTCCGCAGGGACGCGAAATCTTTTCCCATCTGACGGTCGAGGAGAATCTCTCCGTCGGCCTTGGCGTTCGCACAGACGGCCCGCGAACGATTCCGTCGCGGATCTTCGATCTCTTTCCGTCGCTGAAGCAGATGCTGCGCCGGCGCGGTGGAGACCTGTCGGGCGGGCAGCAGCAGCAGCTGGCGATCGGCCGCGCGCTTGTCCTCGAGCCGAAGCTGCTGATTCTTGATGAGCCGACCGAGGGGATTCAGCCCAACATCGTGCGCGAGATCGGCGACATCATCCTGACACTCAATCGTGACGCAGGCGTCACCGTGCTCCTGGTCGAGCAGAAGCTCCCTTTCGCGCGGCGCGTGGCGAGTGAGTTTCGCATCCTCGAGAAGGGCCGCTGCGTCGCAGGCGGATCCATCGGCGAACTGTCAGACGATGTGGTCCGGGCGCATCTGAGCGTGTAGGAGATGCTCGAATCTAGGAATCGGGGAATCGGGTGATCGAATAATTGGGAAGGCGGCTTACGGTTGCCAGATTACCCAATTACCCAATTACCCGATTCCCCGATCACCCCCGTATAATCCCGCCTAAGGTTTGGCCCTTCCTCCCGGCACTCGCCTCGGCGTCTACGAAGTCACCACCCAGATCGGCGAAGGTGGCCGGTAGGGGGTGATGGGTGATCGCGGCCGCGTCGTCTACTCCACGGGGATCGGGCGGGTTTGCCCGACGTGCGGCTGGCCGGTGGACGACTGCAAGTGCAGTCAGACGGCGAGCACCGAATCGATTCCTTCTCGCATCGTCGCCAAGCTGCGCATGGAGAAGACAGGACGCGGCGGGAAGACCGTCACGGTTGTCTTCGGCCTTCCGAACAACGCCGCCTTTCTGAAAGACCTCTGTCAGGAACTGAAACGCGCGTGCGGCACTGGCGGTACAGCGTCGGACGGCGCCGTCGAACTGCAGGGCGATCTCCGGGAGCGGGTTCGCGAGTGTCTGGTGAAGAAGGGTTACGTCGTAAAGGGCTGAGGGCTGAGGGCTGAAAGGGCGCTTGCCCCTGACGTCGCGTCAGGGTGGACAATTTCGGGCAGGCAGGAAATGAGGACTCACATCGAGACGATGACATACCGGGCGCAGGAGTTCGCGGCACTTGCCGGCGTTACCGTTCGAGCGCTGCACTACTACGACCGCCTGGGACTCCTCACGCCACGCAGGACCGGCGCGGGACACCGCGTGTATTCGCGGCGCGATCTCGAATCGCTCGAACAGATCGTCGCGCTGAAGCGAATCGGCGTGCCCTTGAAGGACATCGCGCGGGTTCGACACGCGAGTGGTCCGGAGCTGGCGGCCGTGCTGCGCGCCAAGCGTGCGTCGCTCGAAGAACAGAAGCGCCGGCTGACGCGGCTCATCGCGACGGTCCGCGACGTGGAAGACGCGCTGAACACGGGCGCAGCCACCAATCCCCAATTGCTGCGGCGCATCGCAGAGGTGATCGATATGGAGCACAACGACGACGAGTGGGGAACGCTGGTTCGTGAGACGAGCCGGCACCGGCGATCATTGTCCCCCGAGGTGCTCGCTGATCTTGGCGCGCAGGGGGAGGCGCTGCTGGCGGAGATTCAGCCGGTGCTGAACGACGATCCTGCGAGTCCAATGGTTCAGCAGCTTGCGACCCGGTGGGTCAATTTGATTCAGCGGATGAACGGGACCACCGTTCCTCTCTCGACACTCCTCCGTGTTGGCGAGGCCACCCATCGGGAGCATGTGACGAAGTCTCCGGGGCTCGCGTCGTCTCCGTGGGCGCGTTCGATGAGTCTGATGGCCAGGGCAGTGGAGGTCCAAGGCCTCACCTAGGAGCGTCCAGATGCCCGTGCACACACTGACCGATGTCGACTTCGACGCGACCGTGATCAACGCGAGCGGTCCCGTCCTGGTCGACTTCTGGGGTAACGGCTGCGCTCCGTGCAGCCGGCTCGCGCCGATCGTGGACGCGCTGGCGGGCGACTACGCGGGCAAGGTGACGGTCGGCAAGCTGAACGTCCACGATCATCCGAACACCGCGATCAGGTTTCAGATCCACAGCATCCCGACTGTGCTGCTGTTCAAGGACGGTCAGGTGGTCGAGTCGATGGTCGGATGGGTGCCGAAGGAGAGCCTCGCCGAAGCCATCGACCGGCAGATCTAGTCCGCACTACTTCCGTTTGAGCCCCGCGAGATACTCCGCGGGCGTTTCCACGCGCATGCCGTAGCGGAGCGCCGAAAGAAAGTGCCGGCGATTGTCGGTGACGACGACATTGGCGCCGGCGGCTCGCGCGACTTCGGCAATGTGCGCGTCGTAGATGCGGCCACCGGCAGTCCCGTCGCGCCCAGCCGCCTGCAGCATCGGCGCCCGGCCAGTCGCCGGAAGATCGTGAACGGCCATTCTGGAGAACACTTCCTCCCGCAGGAGCAGGGCGGCGTCCGCGGGGGAGAGCCGGTACTCGGCCGGCAATCGCGTCGCCACAGAGAAAAATTCGAGGCAACAATGCCAGGCAGTGGCCGGCGCGGGCACGCGCTTTTCGGCGATGGCGTGCAGGACGGACTGCGCCGGAGCACTCTGGGGGCCGAAGTCGATCAGCCCCGCCAGCAGAACACTCGTATCCAGGAACACGCTCACGGCCAGCGGTTCCGTTCCTCTTCGATGAGCGCCGCGACATTCACGACTGGCCGATCGTCGACCCCAACCGCTGGACGCGCGACGAGACGCCGGCCAATCTTCACGAGCCGTGGGCCGGCGGCGACTCGTTCCAGCCTGATACCGAGTTCGTCCTCCGTCACTTCCAGCTCTGCGCCCGCCGACAGACCCGCGCGATCACGGATGGCGGCCGGAATCACCACGCGACCTGCCTTATCGATGGTAGTTCTCATGCCACGATTCTACCATCGACCGGCGTGTGCGGGACTGGGTGGTGGGTCACTTTGCCATGGCGTGATGCGCCGCGCCCGCCCGGGTCCCTCATCGCGGCCAACGGAACAACAACTGAGCACAGGGGGGCGGACAGCGCGTCTTCCGCCTCGGACGCTACCGATCCTGCGGCGGTCAACAGGTAGGTCGCAGGGCGGTCATATCCGCGGGATCGCATCGGGATGACCTCGACGATCATCGCGCGTCCGGCCGTGACCGCCGCCGTGCCAGAGGCGGCAGCC
>JBGOTP010000187.1:0-9737 GCA_041476545.1 Vicinamibacteria bacterium
CGCCATCGAGAGCCCGTCGCCCGAGATCGTGCGGATGACGCTCCCGCACATCGACTGGCCACGGGAGGACGCGCGCTGGCACTGGATCCTGGAAAACGGTCTATACCTTCGGCCCGAGAGCGACCGCCCTCGCCACCTCGAAGCGTTCAGGCTCGTGCTGGACAGATGCGATCCGAACGTCCGCAGCAAACGGGGGTGCACGCTCCTCCACGACATCGCCGCGGCGAGAGGCAAACTGACGGCGTCCGACCGCATCGCCTACGCCACACTGCTGCTCGACAAAGGCGCGCGGCTGGACCTTCGCGATGATCTCCTGCTCAGCACGCCTCTCGGCTGGGCGTGCCGCTGGGGACGGGTGGAACTGGTGAAGCTACTGCTCGAACGGGGTGCGGATCCGGTTGAGTCAGCCGGAGAACCGTGGACAACGCCGAAGGCGTGGGCGCACAAGCGAAGCGACTTGAAGATGCTCGCGCTGCTCGACAGCTAGCTACGAATGGCGCCGCCAACGGTCGCGACGCGCGCTGCGCTGACCCAACTCCACGCCGCAACAGCTGCGGCCCGGACTGCGGCCGTCGAATGGCGGCAATCACCCGAAGGCCGGTTGCTGCCACCGTCGGAGGCAGGCGCTGTGGTCAGGTACTACCAACTCGTGGCCATGGCTTCACAGGGCGCCACCGGCCGAGGGACGGCAGGAACCGATCGAAGTCTCTGTCGCTCGTCACGAGCGTGAAGCCGTGTTCGCGGCAGGACGCCGCCAGCAGGGCGTCGTTCGCCAGCGATGGATTCGAGTACATCGCTGCCCAACCTTCGCGCGCAGCGAGTTCCGACAGAAGGCGGCCACTCTCACGAAATGCCAGGGTGGACGGTGCGAACACTCGACCGCGGCGCTCGAACGGCCGCACAATCGACGACTCAAGCACTCGAACCTGTTCGCGCGTGCGCGCACCAGCCGCAAGCTCCTGGACGACCACGGCGCTGAGAAAGGTCGTCGGGAGCGCCTGCTCGAGAAACGCGGCCAGCGCCCTGGCGAACGTCTCATCGCGGAACGCGTCCACGAACACGTTCGTATCGAGCGCGAACTTCACGCGTGAGGCGTTTCGAACACGTCTTCAACACCGCCCGCGCGTCGGACGGCGGCAATCCCTCGAACAAGTTCACGGCGGAATGCCACGAGGTCGAGCGCGACATCGATCGCTTCGGTCTCGGTCTCGACGCCGAGCACACGGCGGGCCGCGTCGAGCTTTCGCTGATCCATGACCACGTTCTTGCGCACCCACCCCTCGCCACGTCCCCGCGATCGTTTCTGGCCGGCCTTGCCGGATCGGCGAGCCAGATCCACCACTCTATTGACGTGTGCCATGTATCACCAGTCTGTATGAATCGTATTATACATCTGTATACGACGATTCAGAAATTCTTCGCCGCCTCGGTCAGGCCCTTCTGCAGATCCTCCGCGTTCATCACCGGCAGGAGTGTCACGGCGGCATTCAGCCCCATGAACAACGGCTCGACAATCACCGGAATCTGCGAGACATCCTGCATGTTGAAAAACATCAGCGCCGTCCGGATGCCATTCTCGGCGAAGAAATACGCCGCTTCCGGCTTGAGACGGTCGACCGTGGCTTGGATGGTGCGGGGCAGCGTTCCGTCCTTGATCGTCTTGTTGCCGGCCTCAACCGGAACCACAATCTTGAGCATCATGCGCATTGGTATCTCCCTTCAGATGTCACGTTCCACAATCACAGATCTTCTAGACTAGCGGCGACGCTTCGGCGCGCGCCCCTTCGCCTTCTTCACCTTGCCCGCCTTCTTCGCCTTGCCTGCCTTACCTGCCCTGCCCGCCTTGCCTGCCCTGCCTGCCTTCGTCGCCTTTTTCGGCGCTGATTTCTTCGGTGTCACCTTCTTCTTCGGGGCCGCCTTCTTGACGACCGTCTTCGCGGCCTTTTTCACCGGGGTATTCCTGACCGGAGCCTTCTTCGTTGCAACCTTCACGGCCGGGGCCGGCGCACTGACAACCGGCTTCAGCGAGTGCACCGCGAACACCGCGCCCTGCAGATCGATACCCTGCGCAATCCAATCCCCGCCAGGCACTTCCATCGGGCCGTTGATGATCCGTCCACCGATCTTCTTGACCGTCTCCACCGTCTGCTTCGCATCCGGCACGTGGATGTACGGAAGCCAGGCCGGAGGTCCTGGCATCTGCTGCGCCTTGTTGAACATGCCGCCGAGCGTCTTCCCGCTGAGGCCGAACATCTGATACGTCCCCATCGCAGGACCCATGTCCATGGCGCTCGTCGCCTCCCACCCAAAGAGGGTCTGATAGAACGTCAGCGCGGCTTTCCAGTCGGTCGTCGCCAGTTCGTGCCACAAGTAGTCGCCGGCCGCCGACGCCAGGTCGGCCTGGGGCATCTGGCCCGCGGCAGCCTGAGGCATTTGCATCGGCGTGAACGCCACGAACACGCCGCCCTGCGGATCCGCGAGCACGGCGAATCGCCCAGTCATCGGAATGTCGGTGGGCTGCTTGAGGATCTTCCCGCCGAGCGACGCCGCCTGTGCGGCCGTCGCATCGACGTCAGGCGTGCCGATGTAACAGACCCAGTTCGGCGGCACCCCCATCGCCTTGGCCTCGGCAGGCAACACCATCAGCCCCGCCACAGGACGGCCCTTGACGACGAACATGGTGTAGGACGGGTCCTCGGCCGACGCCTGCGTCTTCCAACCGACGACGTTCGCGAAGAAGCCGGCGGCGGACTTGGTGTCCGTCGTCATGAGTTCGTGCCATACAAAGCGACCGCGAATCGAGGCGTCTGCCATCTCTGACCTCCTGAAGTCGACATCGAGCGTGGGGAATCCGGAGATGATAACTCTACTCAGCGTGGAAGTAGTAACGCGCGGGACGCTCACGCGATCGTCAGGAATTCAGGGGGCGCGTAGATCTGGCGCGAACGCAGAGGCTCGGGACTTTCCGTTTCACACGACCGTCGTAGTCTGGGCACGTCTGGGCAAGTAGCGCAGTCCGGTCGCGGTCGACCAAGCGCGCGGAACGCGCGATGCCCAGCCTGCCCCGCCTGCCCTGTCCGCCCTACCTGCCCGACCTGCCTTGCCCGCCCCGCCTGCCCTGCCTGCCCTGCCTGCCCTGCCTGCCCTGCCTGCCCTACCCGTTATACTGCCGCCACAATGTTGCGGCGACTGACTGAGAGCAGCGGATGGAAGTTCTTCCGGGTCCTGCCGAAGGCCGACCGTCGGCTCGCCGCCATCTGGTGGGTTGGGCTCGTGCTGCGAGGCGTGCTGCCGGCGGTCTTCGCAATCGCCATGGGCGTGCTCGTCGGCGCTGTCCAGGGCGGCGGCAGTCTGGCCGGTCCGCTCACATTCGCGGGCGCCGTGTTCGTCCTGCTTCAGGTCCTCAATCCCATCCATCAGGCCGCCAGCGCGAACCTCGGGGATCGCACTGCCGCGTGGCTGTACGACCGGCTCACCGACGCGTGCGTGCGGCCGCAGGGGATGGGTCACCTCGAGGATTCTAGACTGACAACCGACCTAACCGTCGCGCGCGAGTTCGATCTCGGGATGACGGGTCCGCCGCTCTTCATCTCGATGGACTTCATCGCGGGCGGCATGGTCGAGATGATCGGCGGCCTCGCCTCCGCCGCCCTGCTCGCGGCCTACACGTGGTGGGCGCCGATCGTCCTCGCCGGCGCATGGCTGGCCACGCACTGGCTGCTGCGCGAGAGCGCGGTCTGGCACGACCGGCAGACAGAGCAAGTGCGCAGCGCGCAGCGCGACGCCGACTACGCCTATCGCCTCGCCGTGGATGCACCGGCGGCCAAGGAACTACGGCTCTTCGGACTCGTCGGCTGGACAATCGAACGCTTCATCACGCGTCGGACGCTGCTCCACAGACTGCAGTACGAAGCCACACGGCTCCGCGAGAAGCCTGTGCTATGGAGCCTGCTGATCGTCTTCGCCGCAAACGTGGTGGTGTTCTGGTCGCTCGCAACCGCGGCCACGAGCGGCCGCATCACGCTGGCCGAAATGGTGGTATTTACTCAAGCCGGGGTCGGCGTCTCGTTGATTGGGTTCGGCGGATTCAGCTGGGCGCTCGACTACGCCTCGGCCCCAGTCGCCGCTGTGCTTCGCCTTGAATCGGCGATGGGGCCGGCCGGCGCGCTGGCCTCCGGCCATCAGCAGGCGACGGGTCTGCCCTCGCGTGAGGTCCGCTTCCGCGATGTGACGTTCGCCTATCCGGGTGGCTCCCCCGTCCTCGAGCACTTCGACCTCGCCATCCCCGCCGGCTCCTCGATCGCCATCGTCGGCCAGAACGGCGCCGGCAAGACGACGCTCGCGAAGCTGTTGTGCCGGCTCTACGATCCGCAGGATGGAACGATCGAAGTGGACGGCGTGGACATCCGAGACCTTTCGCTGGAGTCGTGGCGTCAGCGTGTCACGGCCGTGTTCCAGGATTTCATCAAACTCGAACTGTCGCTCCGCGACAACGTCGCGCCGGCTGGGGCGCCGGATGAAGTCGTGATGGCCGCGCTCGATGCGGCCGGCGCATCAACACTCGCGAGTATCGAGACCGTGCTCGCCCGCGGCTACGACGGTGGGACGGATCTGTCGGGCGGTCAGTGGCAGCGCATCGCGCTCGCGCGTGCGCTGTGCGCGGTGAAGATGGGGGCCGGCGTCGTGATCCTCGATGAACCCACCGCACAGCTCGACGTGCGCGGCGAAGCCGAAATCTTCGAGCGCATTCTCGCCGCAACGCGCCAGTGCACGACGATCCTCATCTCGCATCGCTTCTCCACGGTGCGCCAGGCCGACGCGATCTGCGTGATGGAGCACGGTCGCGTCGTCGAGTTCGGCACGCACGACAAGTTGATGGCCGCGGGCGGCCGGTATCAGACGATGTTCGACCTGCAGGCGCAGCGGTTCAGCGCAGAGGACGAGGTGGGGACGGTCTATGACTCCCTCTAAGGCGCCCGAGCTAAAGCTCGGGCCTACGGGAGCGCCTCTCAAAGCGCGCGCCGACGCGCACGCCATGTCCCCGCTGCCGCCTGCGCTTTCGTCCATGTGGCGGCTGTGCAAGCTCGGGTACCGTCACGAGCCCGGACTGATGCTCACGTCGTTCCTGCTGGCCCTGCTCTCGGCCGTGCCGGATGCGCTGCTTGCGCTGTGGCTCAAGCTGCTGGGAGACGGCCTGCTCGGCCACCGCCCCGGCCTCGTGCGCATTGCCGCCGTCGGCCTGGGCGTCTCGGCGACGGCCACGTGGTTTCTGCGAACCGTCAGCACGCGCGTGCAGCGAACATTCCGCGACAAGGTGACGATTGCGCTCGAGTCGCACGTGGCGACGCTCCTCGCCTCGGTCGCCACCATCGAGCATCACGAGCGCCCAGATTATCTCGATCGGCTGTCGGTACTGCGTAATCAGATCTTCATGCTCGATCACATGTACATGTCGGTGTTCTCCACAGGCGGATGGATCGTGCGCCTCGGCATCACCGTGACCCTGCTCGCCTCGATTCACCCCGCGCTCATGCTGCTTGCCGTGTTCGCGGTGCCAACCGTGCTCACGTCCACGTGGCGGCCTGCCGTGGAGCGCGCGGCGCAGGAGCAGGGCGCGCAAGCCAGCCGCCTGTCGCGTCATCTCTTTACGATGGCGACGACGGCGGCGCCGGGGAAAGAGGTGCGCGTGATCGGCCTCGGGCCGCGCCTTGCGGCGCAACGTCGAGAGGTCTGGGAACACTGGTATGGCCCCGTGGCGAGCGCGCGATGGGGTTCGGCATGGTGGCACACCGGGGCGTGGGCGGTGTTTGGCGGCGCGTATGTCGGCGCGGTAGTGTTCGTGTCGTCGGTTCTCCACGCAACGCCCGGCAACGTGCTGCTGGTGCTCGCGGCCGGAGCGCGGCTGTCGTTTTACATCGGCGCCACGGTCGGCGAAATTGGATTCCTGCGTGGCGTCTGGATGGACAGCTCGCGGCGCCTCGCATGGCTCGAAGACTACGCGGCGTCTCTCACAGCGTCGGCCGACAGACCCGCGCCCGCCAGTCTGCTCGAGGGCATTCGTCTCGATCACGTGTCATTTGCGTATCCCGGCACGACGCGTCTTGTCCTGGACGACGTTTCGTTGACGCTGCCCGCGGGCGCAGTCGTGGCGATCGTCGGCGAGAATGGCGCCGGAAAGACGACGCTCGTGAAGCTGCTGGCGAAGATGTATGAGCCGTCATCCGGGGCGATTTTCGTCAACGACACGCCGCTCGCGCGCGTGGCCGCCGACGAGTGGCGGTCGCGCATGGCGGGGGCCTTTCAGGATTTCTTCCGCTTCGAGTTCCGGGCGGGCCACACGGTGGGCGTGGGCGATGTGCTGCGGATGGACGATGTCCCAGCGGTGACGGCGGCAGTCGATCGGGCGGGTGCGAGCGATGTGATCGCGCGCCTGCCGCTCGGACTCGAGACGCAGCTTGGTCCCACGTGGCCGCAGGGTGTGGAGGTGTCGTTTGGTCAGTGGCAGAAGCTGGCACTCGCACGCGGCTTCATGCGCGAGCGTCCGCTGCTGTTGGTACTCGACGAGCCGACCGCGGCGCTCGACGCCGAGACCGAGCACGCGCTCTTCGAGCGCTATGCGGCGGCCGCTCGATCGTCTGTGGGGTCCGGCTTCAGCCGGACCGACAATCCGGCTAAAGCCGGACCCCGCGCCTCACATGGCGACGCCGAAGGCACCCCACATGGCGACGCCGGAGGCGGCGCAATAAATGCCGCCACCGGCCGCATCATTTTATTGGTCTCGCACCGCTTCTCCACCGTCCGCATGGCCGATCTCATCGTCGTGCTCGACGGCGCCCGGCTCGTGGAAGTGGGATCGCACGAGGAGCTGATGGCCAAGGGCGGACAGTACTCGGAGCTGTACCGCATCCAGGCCGCCGCGTATCGCTGACGAACGTGTCCTTCTCGATCATCGCCGGCCGCACGGTTGTGCTCGGTGTGCAGACGAAGAGCCGGCACCGTGGCTCCCGCGACCGGCGCTATGGTTTTCGCGGTCGTCGCTCTCTGCCCGTCGAGACCGCCGCGCTCTTGTCCACGTTGGCGTCCAATCTGGCGGCCAGCGGCGCGAACCCGGGTGTGGGACCGTTCCAGCGCAGTTCGTCAACGGATTCGAAGAGCGGAACGTCGTGTCGGAGCGTGGCGAGGTCCCGGAAGAGAAACGCCTGCTCGCGGTCACGCGCGAAGGTCCGCGCCAGGGCCTCCACGTTGGTCGCGTTCACGCGCGATTCGCGCCACGCGCGCCAGTCTTCCGGGATCGATTCAAGATGGCCGTACACCGCGAGGACCGCCGCGCTGGACTTGGCACCCCATCCGGGCAGGCCCGGGAATCCATCCGCCGCGTCGCCCACGAGCGCCAGGTAGTCGGGGATCGACTCGGGCGGCACACCGAACTTCGCGACGACGCCGGCTTCATCGCGGAACTCGCGCGTACGGCGATTCAGCTGCACGACGCGCGTGCCGCGCACGCATTGGGACAGGTCCTTGTCCGGCGTGCAAATCACGACGCGATGCACACGTGCATCGCGAGCTGCCGCGGCTGCCGCCGATGCCAGCGCATCGTCTGCCTCGAACTCGACCATCGGCCAGATGACGACGCCCAGCGCGGACATCGCCTCTTCGAGCAACGGGAACTGCGCGAGGAGATCCGGCTCAATACCCTCGCTGGTCTTGTACCCGGGCCACAGCTGATTCCTGAACGACTCGATGACGTGGTCAGTCGCCATGCCGATGTGCGTCGTGCCAAAGTGCATCATGCCGAGCATGGACGCAATCACGCCGCGCACGGCCGCGACTTCGCGGCCATCGCGATCCCGTACGGACGGAAGGGCGTAGTAGTGGCGGAAGAGCTCGTAGGTTCCGTCGATGAGATGGACGTCCACGGGCGGTGGCTACGCTCAGCCGAGACCGGCCTCGCCCAGGAGCAACGCCGCGCGCACGCGCGCCCAGTCAGCACCGTCGTGCTGTTTCAGGAATGAGTCAAACATCGTGGACGGCGAGTATAACCGGCGACCGATCCGGTCGGCGATATCTGGGCCGGTCGCGTGTCTTGCCCAAGAAGTCGCACGCGTCAAGCCCTGGCTGCCTTACACTTCCCAAGTGGACAAACGTAGGCGCAATCTCAATTACGTGCTCGCGTTCTTGCTGGCCGTGTCGGCGTCCGCTTCCGCGCAGACTGGAGTGGAGGGCACCTGGCAAGCGCAGCCTCCGCCTCCCGGACAGACATGGACGATGGTACTCATCGTGGACGGAGCCACGGTAGGCGGCTCGGTCACTTCGTGCGGGTCCACGCGTGTGAGTCAGATCTACGACGGCTCGATTGCAGGAAATACCATCATGTTCAAGTGCAAGAGTCCCGATGGCGATCGCACGTTGGCGTTCACGGGACGGATCGGCAATGAGGAGATTGCGTTCACCTACCAAGGGCAGGTTCGGGACGGCGGCACGCCTTTCTTTTTGGCGGACAAGATGTTTGGCCCCACGGCTCCGCCGCAATTCACGGCGAAACGCGTTTCGAAGGCCGTGCCCCTGATAAATGGCACACAACAAGCGGGTGCGGCGGAGCTGAAACGAAGGGCAAATGAGCAGTACGAGGCACTCCTTCAGTTGATTGATCCCGATCTGCTGAAGCGCGCTGCAGAGAAGGGAATCTACAAGCGCGAAGACTACCCCGTGCTCCGCAGCATGAATCCCTTCTTCATTCGCGGAGACTTCAATGGCGATGGCAAGACGGACCTCGCCTTCTGGGTGACGCAGCGGTCCAGCGGTCTCACAGGCGTAGCGGTCATCCACAGCACTCTCGACAAGGTGTACTACTTGGGAGCCGGACATGACGAGTACGGACACTTCGAGAAACCCGGGGAGGTTTCAGCAGATGCATGGACCGTGCTTCCCGTGGGAACTGTCTCGGGTGCTTTCAACACTATTCCCGCGATCGGCGCGATCGCGGAAAGGCCGTTCACCTTCCGGCGCGAAACGCTCGAGTTCGACTGGCTTGGCAAGGCTTCCTTTGTGTATTACTGGGCGAACGGCCGGTACTGGATGATCGTGACTGGCGATTAACGCACGCGACCGGACATGCGAGCCCCTTCGTCGGGCGTATCATGAACAGCATGGTTGGGCCGTCCGTGCTGACGAAGCGCCAGGTGCGACTCGCCTACGCCGTGGGCGTGACGGCGGATGTGATGCAGCTGGCCCTCGGTCCCCTCGGCTGGGCGGGCACTGATGAAACGATCGATATCGCCGCGATGATCATGATTTCGCGGCTCATCGGCTTTCACTACCTGCTCCTGCCCGCCTTTGTCCTCGAATTCCTGCCGATGGCCGATCTGCTCCCCACCTGGACAGCCTGCGTGGCGCTCGTCGTCTTGCTCCGCCGCAGACAGGAAGCCGCGGCGCATCCCCCGCCCGGGCCAGGCCCGGTTATTGATGTCTAATCCCGAAGCGCGAAGGTCGACAGGATGTTGCCCGCAATCACGGACACATATTGCTTTCCGTCGATCTGGTACGTCATCGGCGGCATGACGATCTGCCCGCCGAGGTTCGTCTTCCACAGGAGCTTGCCGGTTCGCGCGTCGAGCGCCATGAAGTAACCCTCGCGACCACCGGTGAACAGCAGATCGGACGCCGTCGTCAGCATCCCGGCATCGGTGACATCGAACTGGTCCAATTTCCACTTCTGCTCGCCGGTCTGCGGATCGAGC
>JBGOTP010000188.1:0-9725 GCA_041476545.1 Vicinamibacteria bacterium
GACCTTGCAGGCTTCGGACAATCGTCCCGCGTTGAACGCCTGGAACCCCTCGTCAATCAGGTGACGGACTTCGGGACTGCCCTTCGGTCGGTAATAGCGGATCGGCTTGCCCGAGAGCAACTGCGCGCGGGAGGGTGCCGGCGCACCGGGAGCACGATGCGGCAACTGGGAATCTCCTTCCGCCTCCGCCAGAGGCTGCGGCGGGAAGCGAAATAGCTTAACATCGACGGTCATGACTGGCGAATCCGCTTGGCTGTGGTGGACCGCGGCCTCGGTGGTGGTCGTGCTCGCACTGGTGTGCTGGTGGGTGTGGCGAAAGGGCCGGCCGTTTGCCCAGGGCGACGTCTTCCGGGCGAGCCGTCTGAGCGGCGGCAACCGTCTCTTTCCGACGCAGGTGCTGGTCACCTCGTCCAACGTGGTGCAGTTCACACCGCGATGGATTGGGCGCCAGGAAGAATCCATTCACATCGCCCATATCTCCTCAGTGAAGATCGATACCCGCGCGCTCTTTTCCGACGTGCTCATCGAAACAAGCGGTGGTGCGAGTCCGATCCGGTGTCACGGGCACAGGAAGGCGGACGCCGTGCGGATGAAAACGCTCATCGAACGCCACCAGCAGGCGTACTACACCACGCCGGGCCGCGCTCCCGGTTCCTCTGTCGAAACGCCTTCCCCCAACCGATAACCGTAGAGCGAGATGGACGATGTAATCTTCAGCGCGCGGCGCGCGAGCGGCACAGGCACGATCACCGCTGAGCCGACCGACGCGGCTGCACGATTTCGCTCACTGGTGCAATCCCCGCTGCGCGCGGGCATCCTGCGCTACCTGAATTCGCGTCCCGACGAGGCCTTTGACGTCGAGAAGCTGATGCAGACCTTCGGGCGCCTGCGTCTCGACGTGGAGAACTGCGTCCGGGAACTGGCCGATTTCGGCGTCACCCGGATGCTCCCCGGCACGCCGCCGCAGTATCTCGCGGAGCGCCCCGCGGACGAGGCGATGGCCGACTTGCTCGATCACTTTCTCGAGCGGACGGCCAACGTCAGCATGGAGGATCAGTCGCCGTCGGTGCAGCGCTTCCGCGAGATGATTGGCCGTGACGAGAAGATGCTGATCGTGTTCGAGTGGATCCGCACGGCGGCCAAGTCCGACATCTCCGTGCTCATCCTCGGGCCCACTGGCTCCGGCAAGGAAGTCGTCGCCCGGATGATTCATGAGCTGAGCCGACGCGCCGACGCGAAATTCCAGGCGGTGAACACCGCCGCGCTGCCAGACACACTCTTCGAGTCGGAGATCTTCGGCTACGAGAAGGGCGCCTTCACCGGCGCTCACGATCGCAAGCCCGGACGGCTCGAACTGGCGAACGACGGTACGCTGTTCCTGGACGAGATCGGCGACATGTCGCTGATTGCACAGGCCAAGCTCCTGCGCGTGCTCGAAGAACGGCGGTTCGAGCGGCTGGGCGGACACAAGTCGATCTCCGTCGACTTCCGCCTGATTTCCGCCACCAATCGTCCGCTCGAACAGTTCGTGCGCGACGGGCGTTTCCGCGAGGATCTCTACTATCGCGTGAACGCGTTTGCGATCCGGCTGCCGTCGCTTCGTGAGCGGCAGGTCGACATTCCGGTGCTGGCTCAGCGGTTTCTGGCGCGCTATTGCGCGGCCCAGGGCATGCCCCTCGACAGCAAGACGTTCTCACCCGAGTCGATTGAACTGCTCCTCCAGTATCCGTGGCCGGGCAATATCCGCGAACTCGAAAGCACGGTGTGCCGGGCCGCACTGTCCGCCCCCGGTCGAGCCATCCGGGCCTCGGATGTCGAGTTCCTGCACGCGACCCTTCCCGCGTCCGCGCCCACCGGCGATCGACTGCCCACGCTGGCGGACTCCGAACGCGCGCACATCATCCGCGTCCTCGAGGCCGTGCAGTGGAACAAGAAAGAAGCGGCCCGGGTACTCGACATCAGCCGGGGTACGTTGTACCGGAAGATTCTGGAATACGGTCTCGAGCCCGAACCGCGATCCGCTGCCGGACGCCGGGCCAAGGACGCCGACGCGTAGGGCCTCTGCCACCCCGTGCTGTTTCTCGTCCTGCTCCTGCTGTCGTCGATCGCCTCCGCACTCATGGTCTACATGGGCCGGATTCAGGATCAGCAGCGACACGTCCAGCAGGTTTCGGATCTGCACCTCGCCACCATCGAAGCGCTGGCGCTCGCCATTGACGCGAAGGACCAGACTGCGCGGAGCCATATCCACCGCGTCCAGGCGTACGCCACCGGCCTCGCTCGTGCGCTGGGCATGCCGGAGACCGAGATCCAGGGTGTGAAGACGGCCGCGCTGCTGCACGACATCGGCAAGCTGGCGGTGCCCGAGCACATCCTGTCGAAGCCGGGCCCGTTGACGCAGGAGGAGTTCCAGAAGATTCGCGTTCACCCCCAGGTTGGCGCCGAGATCATCGGCGGCGTGCCGTTCCCCTATCCGGTGGCGCCGCTCATTCTCAGTCATCACGAACGCTGGGACGGCAGGGGCTATCCTTCCGGGCTGAAGGGCGATGCGATTCCGCTCGGCGCGCGCATTCTCTCGGTCGTCGACTATTTCGACGCACTCGTGTCGGATCGCCCCTATCACAGGGCCATGAGCTTCGACGCGGCGATCGGCCTGCTGCGTCAGGAGAGCGGCAAGGCCCTCGACGCGCGCGTGGTGGCGGCGTTCATCGAGATGTATCCCGTGCTGGCAGCCGAAGCGGAGGCCACGCAACCGCAGGCTCGAGTGTTGACCCGGGTGCCCGCGCACGCACCGGCCGCGAAGCCCGCGGTCGGCCTGCTGAACGAGACTCCCGTGCTCACGAGCGTGTTCGAGGACATCGCCCTCGCCCATCGTGAGATCCACGCGTTGTACGAGATCGCGCAGGCCATTGGCAGCAGCCTCGGCGTCTCCGATACGATGGCGCTCATCTCCGCCAAGCTCAGCAGCATCGTCCCGTTCTCCTGTTGCGCGCTCTTTCTGTACAACGAAGACACCGAATCACTCCGCTGCCGATTCGCGATCGGCGTCGATTCGGATCTGGTCCATCAGCTGACGGTGAAGAACGGCGACGGCCTGACGGGCTGGGTCGCGCGCAATCGGCGCCCGCTTGTCAACGCCAGGCCGAACGCCGATTTCGAAGCGGCGGGAATGGCCGTGGAATCGACGCTGCGGTCGGCACTCGTCTGTCCGCTGGTCTTCCATGAGCGGTTCATCGGGACCATCGCCGTGTACCACACCGACCCGGCGATCTACACGGACGATCACCGGCGCCTGCTCGATCGCATTTCCGAACAGGCGGCCGCCGTCATCTGCAACTCGATCGTGTTCGAACAGACGCAGGAGGATTCGCTGACGGATCCGCTGACGGCGCTGCCGAACACGCGTTTCATGTTCATGCACTTGACGCGCGAACTTGCGCGCGCCCGCCGACTCGAGACCGAGGTCTCGCTGCTCGTCACGGACCTCGACAGTTTCAAGGAGATCAACGACACGTACGGCCACCATGTCGGCGATCGCGCGCTGCGGGAAGTTGCCGCCGCCCTGCGGACCGGGATTCGACCCTACGACGTCTGCGTCCGCTACGCGGGTGACGAATTCATCGTCGTCCTGTCCGGGTGCGGAGGCGCGGAAGCCGAGCACAAACGGCTGGAACTGCAGCGCGCCGTTGAGCAGCTGCGATTCGAAGGTCGACCCGGTACGATCGTCCCCATTACCATCAGCGTGGGCGCGGCGGTCTTCCCACATGACGGCGATTCGTACGAAATGCTCCTGGCGACCGCGGACAGCCGCATGTACCGCGACAAGACCCGCCGGAAGGCATTCTACGTTTCCTCGTCTATCCAGTCGGGCCCAAGACCCGCCAGCCCCGTCCAGAGCAAGGCGATCCCGGTGGCGCCGCCGACGAGCGCCAAGCCCTGAACCCACCACGCGAAGCCGCCGCCGGAGAACTCCACCCACGCGGCCGGAGCCGCCAGAGCGAGCCCCAGCACGGCCGACAGGCGTCGCCGGCGAACGAGCCGTAGAAGGGCGCCACGGGTGCGGCGGGTGAGCGACATGTCCGGCGGCCTACTGGGATACCATTATGCGTCGTGTTGCTGACGCTGCCGATCCGTGACGTGCTCCGAGCGACACCGCGCTCGAGCGTCATGCGGATCGATTTGCGCGGCGTGCGCTTCCCGTATCTTCCCGGTCAGGCGGTACGAGTCGCCACGCATGGGCACGAGAAACGACGGCCCTATTCGCTGGCCGCCGCGCCGGAACACTCCGAGCGTCACGACTGTCTCGAACTGCTGGTCGGCATGAACGCCGAGGGAACGGCCGGACCCCATCTCGTGCTCGATCCGGGCGCGCTTCTCGACGTGGAAGGACCGCTCGGCCGGTTCACGTTTCCCGACGTTCCCGACGCGGAACGCTTTGTGTTCATCGCCGGCGGCACGGGCATCGCGCCGCTGCGGGCGATGCTGCACCGGGCGCTGGACGTCCCGCACCAGGGCATCGGCGTGCTCTACAGCGCCCGCACACTGAGCGACTTTGCGTACGAGAACGAACTACGCGATCTGGCGCGCGGCGGGCGGATCGAACTTACGCAGACGGTGACTCGCGACATCGCTGGCGAGGAGTGGAGCGGGGCCCGCGGGCGGATCGGACGGGCGGAACTCGCTCCCCTCGTTCACGATCCGGCGACGCTCTGTTTCATCTGCGGCCCGCCGGCGCTCGTCCACGACATGCCGAAGCTGCTCGGAGAACTCGGCGTTCCATCCGGCCGTATCCGCATCGAAGAATGGAGCTAGCCGCTATCTGGAGCGCTTACGGCCGGTGTCGTGGCGCCGGGAGGAGTGCGACGTCATCCCGTCTTGCGGAGGACGGCCACCTCTCTGGCGCTGGCCGCCACCGTGTCCCGCGCCGCCGCTCGAAGCTCCGGTCGACCGATTTCCTTGGAACATCTGACCGCCGCGCTGATGCGGACTTCGTGATCGGAAGGGGTTCGGACGTCCGCCACCTGGTTGACGGATCGTGAAATCGGGCGCCGGACGGGCGGGAGGAGCCTGGCCTTCGTGCCGCGGCAGCGTGGCGCGAATAAGCTGGCGATGGACCGGCCCATCCTCGGCTTCTTTCGCCTCACCCGCGTCGTCTAGCGGTTGGTCGGTGACGATGATCGCCTGGTCCAGTCGAGCATCGGGGACACTCGGTGCACTGGATCCAGCGCGCACGGCCTGATCGAGAACGTTCGCGGCGGGTTCCTCCGAAGGAGCGACCGCCGGTTCGTGCGTCACTCGCTTGGGGCCGCCAGCGAGGACTTGTGCATACAGGGCGGCGGGCTCTTCTCCTTTTCGTCGCTGTCTCGGCACCTTGGCGTGTTTGTACTCGTGCTCCGTCTCGCACGTCGTGCAGCGTGTCTGCTTGACGTCGTCGCCAATCATTGCCACCACGGCGTGATTGGTGAGCCTGCGCTCGCGCGGACAGTAGTCGTCAAGAATGTCACCAAGCCGAAGCTGGCGCTGCTGCATCAAGAACTCCCGCAGGAACCTCGCTGGAGGGGAAGAGCGTGCCGAAAGGCGGGCGCCATGTTAGCAGAGCTGCATTTGCCGTGGCAAGCCGGCGTGGCGGCTAGCGTCCCGACCGCACCACCCACTGCTCAACCTCCGACAGAGCCGCCTGTACGGCCGCCGGCGCGGTCGACTGCGGCGTGCGCTTCGCGTTCACGGAGACGCGCGGCGTGACGCGGTCCATGATGTCTGCGTCGAAGAACTCGCTGGCAGCCCGCCATTCCGCCGCGGAAAGCGACCTCAGTTCCCGTTTTTCCGCGACCAGCTTCCTGACGAGCGCGCCCACAATCTCGTGAGCGCGTCGGAACGGCACGCCACGACCGACCAAATAATCCGCCACGTCCGTCGCCAGCAGCAGGCCCGATGAGGCGGCTTCCATGCGCTCGCGATTCAAGGTGAGGCCGTCAATCACGGCGCCAACGACCGTCAGGCAGCCCATCACCGTGTCCTCGGCATCGAACACGGCCTGCTTGTCCTCCTGAAGATCTTTGTTGTACCCGCTCGGCAATCCCTTCATCGTGGTCAGTAGCGCCATGAGATGTCCGATGGCGCGCCCGGTCTTCCCCCGCACGAGCTCGAGCGGGTCGGGATTCTTCTTCTGCGGCATCATGCTGCTGCCGGTGCTGAGCGCGTCGGACAACTCGAAAAAACGGTACTCGTCGCCGCAGAGAATGACGAGATCCTCAGCCAGGCGGCTGAGATGCACCATCGTCAGCGCGCAGGCGTACAGGAAGCTGGCGGCAAAATCGCGATCCGAGGACGCATCAATGCTGTTCGCGACGATCCGGTCGAAGCCGAGATCCGCTGCGAGGGCGTGTACGTCGACCGCATAACTCGTCCCGGCAATGGCGCCCGATCCAAGGGTGAGCGCATCGGCCTCGCCCCGCGCGGCCTCGAGCCGGTCGTAGTCGCGGCGCAAGGCGGCCACATGAGCAAGAAAGTAGTGCGCGACGAGCACGGGCTGCGCGGGCCTGAAGTGCGTGAAGGCAGGCATCAGTGCTTCACCCGCAGCCGACGCCTGACCCGCCAGAGCCCTGACGACGCCATGCACGCCGCGCTGAAGGAAGGGAATACGGCGGCGCAGGTACAGGCGGAGGTCGACCGAGACCTGCTCATTGCGCGAGCGGCCGGTGTGCAGCCGACGGCCTGCATCGCCGAGCCGCTCGACGAGCAACCGCTCGACAAAGCTGTGCACGTCCTCGTCCGGGCCGTCCACGAATGCCGGGTCGGACTGGCCACGGTCGAGAATGTCGGCCAGCGCTTCCTCGATTTGACGTGCTTCGACGGCGGACAAGACGCCGGCTCGCGCGAGGGCGCGCGCCCAGGCGCGACTGCCAGTCACATCGTCTTCGAACAGCCGGCGATCGCAGGCAAACGAAGACCCCCACTCCAGCACCTGCGCATCTGGAGCCTTGTCGAATCTCCCGGACCAGAGAGTCGTCATCGTGTCACTCATCTACAAGCGCGCGTACTCTTCCAGCCGCCTCACGAGCGCCGCCGCGCGGCGTTCATCACGCGCCACCAGCAGGATCGTGTCGTCACCCGCGATCGTGCCGACCGCGTCGGGCCATTGCGCCCGATCGATGGCGAGCGCGAGCGGCTGGGCCTGGCCCGCGCCCGTGCGGAGCACGACGAGCTGCTGCACTCGGTCCACACGCCGTAGAAACTCAGCGGCCAGCCGCTCGAGCGCGTTCATCACGGTCGGGGGGCTCGCCGCCTCAGCACCGGGGCGCTGGTACGCGCCGTCGCCCGAACGCTTCACGAGGCCGAGGTCCTTGACATCCCGCGAAATGGTCGCCTGTGTTGCCTTGAAACCACGCTGATGCAGGCGGCGGCGCAGCGCCTCCTGGTTACGAAGCGGTTCACGGTCGATCAATTCCAGAATCAAGCCCTGTCGGCGGGATTTCATCGAAGGCACCCGTGCTTCAGAATACACGATCTGCGCAAGATCGTCACTTTTTATTCACCGATTTTTGTTGATCGAAACGTGTTTTATGTGTATAAATATTCGTTCTGATGCATACGATTGTCACCTCCGCCGGCGCCGGCAAGGGGTCTGGGGGGGCGCCCCCCCCGGCCACCACTCGCGTCGCGGTCGCCGGGGCCACCGGGTACACCGGCCAGGAGCTCCTTCGCCTGCTTGCCCGGCATGCGGCGGTCAGGGTCACGATCGCGACCTCCTCCGGCCGGACGGCTGCCACGGCGTCGCGCCGGCTTCCTGCGCTTGCGCATCTCTGGGAGGGCACGATCACGCCGCTCGACGCCGCCGCGATCGAGCGCGAGGCGGATATCGTCTTTCTTGCTCTGCCCGATGCGGCTGCGGCGGAACTCGGGCCCCGCCTTGCCGGGGCCGGCCTCCGGGTCATCGATCTCTCCGGCGCTTTCCGGTTGCGCAATGCCGCCGCGCGAGCCCGCTGGTATCCGGAAACGCGGGAAGTGCCGCAGGGCGTCGCTTACGGCCTGACGGAGTTCGCCCGGGCCGACGTCCGCACCGCGCGACTCGTGGCCAATCCCGGCTGCTATCCGACGGCCGCGTTGCTCGCGCTCCTGCCGCTCGCGCAGTCGGGGCTGCTCGTGCCTGGCGTTGACGTGATCGTGGACGCGAAGTCCGGTGTCTCCGGCGCCGGCAAGACGCCGGCGGAGCGCACGCATTTCTCGGAAGTTCACGGCAGCCTCTCGGCATACGGTGTCTTCGGCCATCGGCACAACGCGGAAATCGAAGAGGGGGTTGGCGGCCCGGTGACGTTCACGCCTCACCTCCTGCCGATCGACCGCGGGATTCTCGAAACGATTTATGTGCGCGTTCCGCCGGGAACCACGGAAGAACAGCTGGGCGACATCTATCAGCGGGCGTACGGCGATGAAACATTCGTGCGATTGGCGGGTACCGCGCTGCCGGAGATCAAGCACGTGGCGCACACGAACTTCTGCGACATCGGCTGGCGCGTGGATCCGGCCGGCCGCGTCATCCTCGTGTCCGTCATCGACAACCTGCTCAAAGGCGCATCCGGCCAAGCCGTGCAGAATCTGAACGTGATGCTGGGCGTCGACGAGCGCCTGGGGCTGCTGTGACCCTGTGACATTATCCGCCGCTCCGCTCATCGTGAAGTTTGGTGGCGAACTGCTCGACAACCCGGTGCGTCTTCAGACCGTCGTCTCGGCAATGTCTCGGGTCGCCTCAAAGGGCGCGCCGCTCGTGCCCCTCGTCATCGTCCACGGTGGCGGCAAGGAAATCGACACGGCGCTCGAGATGGCCGGCATCGACAAACAGCAGGTGGACGGGTTGCGCGTCACAGACACGGCCACGCTCGAGGCGGTCGTGGCCGTGCTGGCGGGCACCGTCAACACGCGGTTCGTCGCGGCGTTGATCACTGCGGGCGTACCGGCGGTCGGGCTCACGGGTGCAGACGGCCGATGCGGACTGTCTGAAGCCGCGCCGCCACATCACGCGGTCGACGGCCGCGTCGTCGATCTCGGGCGGGTGGGCGTTCCGAGCGATCGCGCCGACATGCGGCTGCTGAACACGCTCACCGCCAATGGGTTCGTGCCGGTCGTCGCCTGTATTGGGATCGACATCGACGGCCGGCTGATGAACGTGAACGCGGATACTTTTGCCGGGCACCTGGCGGCGCGCCTTGGCGCAAGCCGGCTGGTCATCGCGGGGACGACGCCAGGCGTGCTGAACGACCGCGGTGAGACAACGGCGGTGCTCGAATCCGATTCGATCGAGCGCCTGATCCAGGGCGGCACGGCGACAGCAGGGATGATTGCCAAGTTGAACGCCTGCGCCCATGCGCTGTCGCGCGGCGTCGGGGACGTCGTGATTGTTGACGGGCGCGATCGCACGGCTCTCGAAGCCGCTGTGGTCGGGTCTCACCCCGCGACGGCGACGCGTCTGGTGCAGACGCGTGTCGGGCGGACGTCGTGAGAGGAGATACAACGTCTTAACGCAGAGCACGCTGAGATCGCAGAGAATTTTTTACGAGAGCAATCATGACGATGACGACTGTGAACGATGTTCAGGCGATGGAATCTCGATACGTGCTGCAGACGTACCGGCGTCAGCCGGTGACGTTTGTTCGCGGCGAAGGTGTCCGGCTGTTCGATGCCGACGGACGGGAGTACCTGGACCTGCTATCCGGCATTGGTGTCGCGGC
>JBGOTP010000189.1:0-9722 GCA_041476545.1 Vicinamibacteria bacterium
CGTGGCGGCGAGGCACCGAGTCGTCTCGTCCGCTGGCAGCACCCGCCGACCGCGAAACTGACTCACCGTCAGCAGAAGACGAGGGCACGGGGGGCTATGCGGTGAATCGGCGGGCGTCGATGGCGTACTTGCGGACCTTGTAGTTCAGCACGCGCTCGGTCGTGTCGAGCAGCCGCGCCGCCTTCGCGCGGTTGCCGCGGGTGGTCTTGAGCGCGTCTTGTATTAGATCCTTCTCGAATCCCGCGACCGCGTCGCTGAGCGACACGCGCGTCACCGTCCCGGAGGCTTCCGCCGTCTGCAAGGACGGCGGCAGATGGTGACCGTGAATCACGCCGGCGTCGCACATGAGCACCGCGCGCTCGAGCGTGTTCTCCAACTCGCGCACGTTCCCCGGCCAGTGATAGCTCATGAGCATGTCGATGGCCGGCGTCGAGATCCGCTTGACGGCCTTGTGATGCTCTCGCGAGAACTTCTCGACGAAGTGATCGACGAGAACGAGCAGGTCGGCCTTCCGTTCGCGCAGCGGCGGCACGAAGATCGTGAAGACATTCAGGCGGTAATAGAGATCCTCGCGGAAGGTCCCCGCGGCGAGCGCCTTCTCCATGTCCTTGTTGGTCGCAGCGATCATCCGGACGTTGATCTTCACCGTATCGGTGCTGCCCAACCGCTCGAATTCGCGTTCCTGCAGGACACGGAGCAGCTTCACCTGCGTCGACAGGTTGATGTCGCCGATTTCGTCGAGGAACAGCGTGCCGCCCTCGGCCATCTCGAAGCGGCCCTTCTTCCGCGAGTCGGCGCCGGTAAATGCGCCTTTCTCGTAGCCGAAGAGCTCCGACTCGATGAGCGTGTCGGGCAGCGCCGCGCAGCTCACTTTGATGAACGGTTTGTTGGCGCGCGGCGAGTTGTAGTGGATGGAGTGCGCGACGAGTTCCTTGCCCGTGCCGGACTCTCCACGAATCAGCACCGTCGTGTTCGTGGCCGCCACCTGCGCCATCTGCTCGTACATCTGGCGCACCGGACCGCTCGTGCCGATGATGGTCGAGAAGTCGTACTTCTCGCGCAGTTCCTGCCGCAGGTGGATGTTCTCGTCGACGAGACGCTTCTTGTCCTCCTCCACGAGCCGCTGAATCTTGATGGCCTGGGCGATGCTCGACGCCACGATTCCCAGAAACTTCACGTACCGGTCGTAATCGCGATCGGGAAGGAACTTGAGATCGACGCCAAGGGCGCCAATGGCCTTCCGGTTGAGCAGGATCGGCACGCAGATGAAGCTCAGCTCCTCCTTCTGCAGGTTGGGACGTTTCGCGGCGCGGTGCAGAAATGTCGGCTCACGGCTGACCTGCGGCACGACAATCGGCCGGTTGCTCTCGACCACCCGGCCGACAATGCCTTCGCCCACGCGATAGCGCACGTGGTGCGACGCGGCATCGAGACCATCCGCGGCCTCGACGTGCAGCTCGTTGTTGTCGGACAGCAGGGTGACCAGACCGCGGACGGTGCCGTGATGCTTGGCGAGAATCTCGAGCACGCGGTGCAGCGCCGCCCGCAGGTTCAACGTCCCCGACAGCGCCTGGCTGATCTCCAGGAGCGTCGAGAGCCGCCGCGACTCGCGCGCCGAATCGAACGCCGGATCGGCGGCGCGCGTCTTAGCCATTCCGTCGCGAGCCGGCGCCGACCGCTTCCTCTTCCGGAATCGTGACCGGCTTGAGGAACGGCATCATCTCCCGAAGTTCCGCGCCCACGCGTTCAACCTGGTGCGCCCGCTCTTCGCGCCGCTTCCCCTCGAACCAGCGGCGGCCCGTGGCATTTTCCTCAATCCAGCCGCGCGCGTACTGGCCGCTGCGGATCTCGTCCAGCATCTTCTTCATTTCCTTTTTCGTCTCGGCTGTCACGAGGCGCGGACCGCCGGTGTAGTCGCCGTGTTCCGCCGTGTCGCTCACCGAGTACCGCATGTAGCGCAAGCCGCCCTGGTAGATGAGATCCACGATCAGTTTCAGTTCGTGCAGGCACTCGAAGTACGCCACTTCCGGCTGATACCCCGCTTCGACCAGCGTTTCGAAGCCGGCTTTGATGAGCGCGCTCACGCCGCCGCAGAGAACCGCCTGCTCGCCGAATAAATCCGTTTCGGTTTCCTCCGCAAACGTCGTTTCGATGACGCCGGCGCGCGTGACCCCGATGCCCTTCGCGTACGACAGCGTCAGCGCCCGGGCCGTGCCGGTCGCGTCCTGGTGGACGGCGATGAGCGCCGGTGTGCCGGCCCCTTCCTGATAGAGCTCACGAACCCGATGGCCCGGTGACTTGGGCGCGACCATCGCCACGTCGATATCGGGGCGCGCGACAATCGCGCCGAACCGGATGTTGAACCCGTGGGCAAAGAGCAGCAACTTGCCGGGCGCCAGATTGGGTTCAATCGCATCCTTGTAAAGCTTGGCCGCCGTCGTGTCGGGCACGAGCACCATGATGACGTCGGCCCACTTCGACACAGCGCCCACCTCGTCTACCTCGAGGCCCGCCGCCTGCGCCTTGGCACGCGACCGGCTGTCGGCCGGCAGTCCCACTTTCACCGAGACGCCGCTGTCGCGGAGGTTCAGCGCGTGCGCGTGGCCCTGCGATCCGTAGCCAATCACCGCAACCTTCTTCCCACGAATCAGATTCAGGTCGGCATCCTTGTCGTAATACATCGTCGCCATTTGTCAGTTCTCCTCACCAGCTCTCAGCTATCAGCTCTCGGCTCTCAGCTCTGAAAGCCGACAGCTGACAGCCGAAAGCTCCACTACTCCCTAAACCGAAAAGCCGCCGGCGTCGCCCGGCGTGTCGGTCGTCGTCTCGGCCGGCGGACGCGGGGCGGCAATCGCCAGGGGCACCGCGCCCCCGCGCGCCATCGCCACGCGGCCCGTGCGCACCATCTCGATCACGCCATACGGGCGCAGGACCTCGAGAAGGCTATCAATCTTATCCTCAGCGCCGGTGGTTTCGATGACCAGCGATTCCGGGCTCACGTCGACGATGCGCGCGCGGTAGACGTCCACGAGCTGCATCACCTGCGTCCGGGCATCGCCGACCGCCGACACCTTGATGAGCGCCAGATCGCGGGAAATCTGCGGCACGTTGGTGACAGTGTCGACCCGGCGCACCGGAATCAGCTTGTACAGGTTGGCTTCGACCAGCCGAGCGCCCCGCTCGTCGGTATTGACAACGATCGTCATGCGCGAGAGCCCCGGGATTTCCGTATGGCCGACGGTCAGCGACTCGATGTTGAACGCCCGGCGCCGGAAGAGCGATGCCACCCGGTTCAACACGCCCGGCTTGTTGTCGACGTACACCGCGAATGTCTGCATCGCTGTCCCGACTTTCTCTCAATGGCGCTGGGGCCCCCCGCCTCCGCTCTTCGAGCTCCGGCGAGGCTCGCCGAAGCGCAAAGCCGCGAAGGCGGCACCCCCAGCGCGAGCTTACGCTGATGCTCGCCTTCGGATTCGCTTGTCCTCAGGCTCGCATGGCCGCAGGCGCTACCCTAGTCCGCGGCGGTTTCCGCGATGAGCGACGGACGCCGAATCATCTCGTCCAGGGCCTTTCCCGCCGGCACCATCGGGTACACCGTGTCTTCCTGCTCCACGCGGAAGTCGATGAGCGCGCCGCGCTGCTGACGTGCCGCCTGGACCGCCGGCTCCACTTCCGCGCGCGCGACCACCGTCGCGCCCCAGACGCCAAACGCCTCCGCCAGCTTCTTGAAATCCGGACCGGAAATGGGCGTCGCCGCATACCGCTTCTGGTAGAAGAACTCCTGCCACTGGCGCACCATCCCCAGATAGCCGTTGTTGATGATGGCAATCTTGATGTCGAGCTCCTCCTGCACGAGCGTCGCGAGTTCCGGACAGGTCATCTGAAAGCCGCCGTCGCCGACAACGACCCACACCTCGGCATCCGGGCGGCCCATCTTGGCGCCGATCGCCGCCGGCAGCGCAAACCCCATCGTCCCGAGGCCGCCGGACGTAATGAGGGTGCGCGGCGCCTCGTGCTTGTAGTACTGCGCCTCCCACATCTGATGCTGCCCCACGTCGGTGACGACAATCGCCTTCCCTCCGGTGATCCGCCAGATGTCGTTGATCACATGGGCCGCATACAGATGCCCATCATCAGGGAGCGTCTGGATGTCGCGCACCGCCAGGTCGCCCTTCAGGTCGCTGATGTGGTTCAGCCACTTGGATCGATCGGCCGAACCAAGACGCGGTGTCCACTCGCGCACCACCGCACCGACGTCGCCGGCGATCGCCGAATCGACCTTCACGTTCTTGTTGAACTCCGCCGGATCGATGTCGACGTGGATCTTCTTCGCATTGATGGCATACGTCGAGAGCTTCCCGGTAACCCGGTCGTCGAACCGCATGCCGAGCGCGATGAGAAGATCGGCTTCCTGAATCGCCGTGTTCACCCACGCCTCGCCGTGCATCCCCATCATGCCGAGGTTCAGCGGATGCGACGCCGGGAATCCGCCGATGCCGAGCAGCGTCATCGCCACCGGGATCTGCGACTTCTCGACGAAGGCCCGTATCGCCGCCTCCGCCCCGCCTAGGATGATGCCGTGGCCCGCCAGAATGAGGGGACGCTCGGCCGCCGCGATCAACTCGAGCGGATCGACGCCGCTCGAATGGCCTGGACGTGCGAGCGACTCGAGGTCTGGGGCCGCGGCCTCCCAATTGAACTCGCAGGTGCCCTGCTGCGCGTCCTTTGTAATGTCCACGAGGACCGGACCGGGACGGCCGCTCGCGGCAACCGCGAACGCCTCGCGAATCGCCGGCGCGACCTCGCTGGCGCGCGTCACCAGGTAGTTGTGCTTGGTGATCGGCAGCGTGATGCCCGTGATGTCGGTTTCCTGAAACGCGTCGGACCCAATCAACGGGCCGCCGACCTGGCCCGTGATGCAGACGATGGGCGAGGAATCCATCATCGCGGTGGCGATGCCGGTGACCATATTGGTGGCGCCAGGACCCGACGTGGCCACCGCGACGCCGACTTTTCCGGTGGCGCGCGCGTAGCCGTCGGCCATGTGCGTGGCGCCCTGCTCGTGTCTGACGAGCACGTGGTGGATCGGGTAGTCGAGCAAGGCGTCGTACGCGGGCAGAATGGCGCCGCCCGGATACCCGAAGACCACGCTGACGCCCTCGCGCACGAGGGACTCCCAGAGAATCTGCGCGCCTGTCAGTGTTTGCTTGCTCATGGCTTCATCATCTTCGTGCGGGTTTGCAACTTGGATACGACCCCAGCACGCGAAGCATCGGCGCGAACTCCGCCAGATGGGCCAGCGCCCGGGAACAGACCACATCGTCCTGCGCGGCGGATAGATCCGCGTAGAACAGGTATTCCCACTTGCGGCCGGGAACGGGCCGCGATTCGAGTTTCGTCATGTCGATGCCCCGCAGCGCGAAGACGGCCAGCGCCTTGAAAAGCGCGCCCGGTTCATTCGCGAGCGTGAACACGATGCTCGTCTTGTCGGGAGGGGCGGGCGAGAGCGGCCGCCCGCCGATCACGAGGAAACGTGTGACGTTGTGCTCGTAGTCCTGAATGGACGACCTGAGCCGCATGAGACCGAACACATCGGCGGCGCGAGCAGAGGCAATCGCCGCGGCATCTTCCAGCTTCCCGTCGGCAATCATCTTCGCGCTGCCCGCGGTGTCGTAGGTCGCGATGATCTCGACGCCCGTCAGCGTGCGAAGAAACCGATCGCACTGGGCCAGCGCCTGCGGATGCGAGTAGACGCGCCGCACACGCTCGATCGTCACGCCTGGCAGCGCCAGCAGATGATGGACGACCGGCTGTTCCAGTTCACCGCAGATCGGCAGCTGATGCTCGAGCAGCAGGTCGAAATTGCGGTGGATGCTGCCCCCGATCGAATTCTCGATCGGCAGGACGCCGTACTCCGCGGTCGCGCTCTCAACCGCCGCGAAGACGTCCTCGAAGGACTTACAGGGCATCAACTGCGCGTCGGCGGCCATCTGCCCCGCGGCAGCCTCGCTGAACGCGCCCGGTTCTCCCTGATAGGCAATACGCATGGTGTTGTCCAGAAACGAAAAAGGCCATCATCCTTGCTGTCGGATGATGGCCTTCGAACTCGCGTCTATCTCCGCTGCCATCATCCCGTCGGCTGATTCCCGACGACGACCCCGACAAAAAGCCCGACAAAGGGAACGGGAACCGCGGCACGCCGGAGCGCAGCTCGACACTCCAAGCCGGCGAACCCCGTGAACCCAGTGAACCCCGTGAACCGTGTGAACCTAGTGAACCCCGTCAGCGATGCCGCCATGTCGGTGAATTACACAGGCTTACGTCCCGCCTGTCAAATCACAACTTCTTACCAGGTCATAATAGATCGTAATGACAAAAGACTTTACATAAACGAACTCTATAGGTGCGAGAATGAATCCGATGCAGGACTTCGTGCGAATCGTCGGCGCCGTCTGCGTGGCTGGCCTGCTCGCGTCGGCCTGCAGCGGCATCTCAGATCCGTCGAACAACACCACGGAGGATTTTCCGGGCACGGTTGGGCCACTGGCCGGTCCCGGGAGGGTCCACGTGTTCGAGTCGAAGCAGGGTGAGTACACCGCGAAGATCATCGCCTTGTCACCGACTGCGACCACCGTCCTCGCTGTTTTCCTCGGCCAGGATGCCGGGGATGGAAATTGCACACGAATTATCGGCCAGGCGGGCTTGGCAACGTTGAACAGTACCGGGCTCAGCGGCACGATCCAGAAGGGGCACTACTGCATTCAGGTGTACGACCCGGCCTCGGAACTCGGGAGCGCCCCGCTGACCGCCGATCAGACCTACACCCTCCGCGTCTCGCATCCCTAGTGATACCTTGCCATCCATGTACAACGTCGTCCTCATCCTCCACTCATGGATCCGCTGGGGCGCGGTCGTCGCCGGCATCGGCGCGACGTTTGTCGCGCTCACGGGCCGGCAGTCGACTTCGCACCCCGACAGCTCGGATCGGTGGGGCCTCGCATTTCTCGTCACCATGGACCTGCAGCTGATGCTCGGCCTCTTCCTGTACTTCGTGCTCAGCCCGACGACGGCCGCCATCCGCGAGAACTTCGGCGCGGCGATGCGCGACCCGGTGGCGCGCTTCTGGGCGGTGGAGCACGTCGGCACCATGTTGCTGGCGGTCGTGCTGGTCCATGTCGGCCGGGTCCTGGCGCGCAAGGCAAAGACACCGGGGTCCAAACGCGTCCGCCTGCTCGTCTGCTTCGGCCTTGCGACCATCGCCATGCTGGGGGCTACGCCCTGGCCGGGAATGGTCAGCGGCCGTCCGCTCTTCCGACTATAATCGGGCCCCGTGTCCATCTTCGAGAGTGCGGCGGTTGTCTGGGTGACCATTGCGATCGTGGCCGCGATCATCGAGATTTCCATCCCACACCTGGGCGTCATCTTCGTCAGCCTGGCGGCCATGGGCGGCGGGCTCGCATCGCTTCTTGGTTTTGGCGTGCCCGTGCAAATCGTGGCGTTCATCGTCGTCCTCGGCGCGTCGCTCTCCATCCTGCGGCCCCGAATGATTGCGCGCCTGGGCGTGGCCCCGGGCGTGCCCTCGCGCACCGAAGCGCTGCTCGGCGTAAAGGGCGTCGTGACCCAGGACATCGACCCGACGATGGGATCCGGCCGCGTGAACGTCGGCGGCCAGGACTGGGCCGCGCGCAGCGTCAGGCCCCTCAGCTCCGGCACCACGGTGCGCGTCGTCGGCGCCGACGGCATCGTTCTCGAGGTGACACCCGCATGACGATTTACGTGCTCTTGGCCATTGCGCTCTTCCTGCTCGTCGTCGTGATGAAGGCCATCAAGATTGTCCCGCAGAAGCAGGTCAAGATCATCGAACGGCTCGGCAAGTACCACCGCAGCGCCGAGGCCGGCCTCAATACGATTTTCCCGTTCTTTGATTCGGTCCGCGCGACGCTCGATCTGCGCGAACAAATCACCAAAATCGAACCGCAGAACGTCATCACCCGCGACAACGTGACGATGGAAGTCGACGCGGTCATCTACTTCGTCGTCGTCGACGCCGTTCGCGCGACCTACGAGGTGCAGAATCTCCGCTGGGGCATCGAGCAGCTCACGCTGTCGGCGCTGCGCAACGTGATTGGCGCGCTGGACCTCGATCACACGCTCACCTCGCGCGACGGCATCAACTCGCAGCTTCGCACGGTGCTCGATAGCGCCATGCAGCAGTGGGGCATCAAGGTGATGCGCATCGAGCTGAAGAACATCACCCCGCCCGAAGAGATCCGCCTGACGATGGAAAAGCAGATGACGGCGGAGCGGACGCGGCGCGCCGTCGTCACGACCGCCGAAGGCGAGAAGTCGTCGGCGATTTTGCGGGCCGAAGGCCAGAAGCAATCGCAGATCGTGAACGCCGAAGGATCGAAGCAGGCGGCGATTCTCGCGGCCGAAGGCCAGGCCGAAGCGCGGCTCCGGGTGGCCACGGCTGAAGCACAGGCGATTACGATGATCGGACAGGCGATTGGTGCGGCGGGCAGTCCCGCGCAGTATCTGATCGCGCAGAAATATCTGGAAGCGCTCGGCCAGATCGCGACGGGCGCCAACAAGCTGGTCTTCATGCCGTACGAGGCGAGCGGTGTCTTGTCGTCGCTTGGCGGCATCAAGGAATTGCTGACCGCCGCGCCTGCGTCGAAGTAGAACGATCGACGACAACCGTGGCGGGGAGCGTGACGCGTGCTCGACAGGCGGCGATTCTCGGCCTGACCCTCGTGGCTCTTTCCGGGTGCAACCAATCCGCGGTCGATCCCGCGACTGGCGTTCCTCTCTCGCTGGCCGACGAACGCGGCCGCAGCATCAGGAATCTGCGGTATCACCTGGCGCTCGACATCCCCAAGGCGATCAACGATCCGATTGCCGGCGCGGTCACCATCCGCTTCGTCGCGACCGATGTCTCACGTCCTGTTGTGCTCGACTTCGATGCCGGGCCCGAGCACCTCACCTCGGTCCGAGTTGACGGGAAGCCTTCGCGCTACCACGAGAGCAACGGCCACATCATCATTCCTCAGCGGGAACTGACGCGGGGCGAGACGACGATCGAGATCGCGTTTCGAGCGGGGGACGCGCCGCTCAATCGCAATCCGGATTTTCTCTACACGATTTTCGTGCCGGCGCGGGCGCACCAGGTGTTCCCCTGCTTCGATCAGCCGGATCTCAAGGCGCGGCTCACGCTGGAGCTGACGGTTCCCTCGTCGTGGGCAGCGGTGGCCAATGGCGCCGAAACGGCGAGGCAGAACGTGGACGATGTGTCCGGGCATCGCGTACGCGTTCGCTACGCCGAAACGCAGCCCATCCCGACGTACCTGTTCGCGTTCGCGGCCGGCCGCTTCCAGATCGAGACGGCGGAACGGCAGGGCCGCACGTTCCGGATGTTCCATCGCGAAACGGACGCGAGCAAGGTTGCCCGGAACCGCGACGCCGTGTTCGACCTGCACGCGTCGGCGCTTCGCTGGCTCGAGGACTACACCGGCATCCCCTACCAGTTCGGCAAGTTCGACTTCGTGCTGGTCCCGTCGTTTCAGTTCGGCGGGATGGAGCACGCCGGTGCGATCTTCTACAACGCGGCGTCGATCCTTCTCGACGAGTCGGCGACCGAGAACCAGATGCTCAACCGTGCCAATCTCATCTCGCACGAGACGTCGCACATGTGGTTCGGCGATCTCGTCACCATGCGCTGGTTC